>CAMDEA010000164.1 GCA_945893045.1 Planctomyces sp. SH-PL62 | reverse complement strand
CACCTGCTCCCGAACCGCTGGCATCAACAACTCGGATTTCACTTGTGGGACATCATCCATGATCGACTCCAGAAAGAGGTTCCGAACATTTTCAACCTCATTCTGACAACTCTGTATTCATCGCGCCAGGCAAAATTGGCACACCCGCTTCGACTTGTTCGGGAGCCATGTACGCCGGACTGCCGAAGACCGCGCCGGTTTGAGTCAGCTCGATCTCGCCAGCGGACTGCCGTCGAGCCAAACCGAAATCCATGATGATCGGTTCGAGATCCGCGGTCAGCATGATGTTGGCCGGCTTGAGATCGCGATGCACGATGCCCGCCTCGTGAGCTTTCTGCACCGCCAGCGCGACCTTCTTCAACAGCGCGACCGCTTGCAGCAAGCCCAACCCGCCTGCCTCCTTCAGCTTTTTGGAGAGCGGTTGCCCGTCGATGAAAGCCATCGTCAAAAAGTGCCACCGCTCGAACCGTCCGACGTCGTAAACCGGACACAGGTTCGCGTGTTGCACCGTCGCCATCGCACGGGCTTCGCGATAGAAGCGCTGCACCGCTTCGGCGTCATCGTCATCGCGGAAGAACGGAATCTTCAGCGCGACCTTGCGATCCAATTGCCCGTCGTGCGCGAGATACACCGCCCCCATGCCACCCCGGCCCAGTTCCCGCTCGATCCGGTAGCGGCCGAATTGCTCAGGCAACTTCTCGGGATTACCGGCGATCGGCTGCTCCGCCGTTTTCGAGCGTTCGTGCTTGCCCCCCACCAGCATCGTCTGGCCGTCGCGAGCCGTCTCAACCTTCGGTACGGAACCGGGGACGCTTCCCGGTGACGCGGATTGCTCAACCAGCTTCGAGATCATTTCCGAGTGTTCGGGAAATCGAGCGACGTACTCGGCGGACGAGACCGAGTCCCCCGCGACTCGACGAAAGCCGAACTCCACGAGCAATAATTCCGGCAGCAGCGCGGATTGCAATTCATCCGGAACAAACGGCAAGAAGTCTTCGATCCGAGGTTGCCGGCCACCTTGCATCGACTTCAGAAACGCATCCTTGGCGAAGTCGAGACGGTGTTGATCGAGCTGGTTCAAAGACTCATTCCGCAAAGGCGATGTCATCGCGACTTCCATCGACGATCGTGACGTGTGTGGCTGCACGAAAACAGGTCGTGACGCGGATGATAGTAATCGCGCGGCCTCCAGATTTCGCCTGTCGCGCGACACGGCTGGCTAATTCGTCAATCTACGGACTCTGTAGCCCGACCCCTTGTGGGCCGGGCGATTCGAAATGTCTCGGAGAATTCACACGATTCTGAATCCTCCGACCCACAAGGGGTCGAGCTACAGTTTGCCTAACGCGACGAATTAGCCAGCCGTGTGTCGCGCGGCGTGTCTCGCGAGATTTGTGGAACCCGGGAATCAGATGTTGATGCTCTGGGGAATGCCGCTGGGCGTGAGCGTCTCATACGGCCGCCGCGTCAGATTGCGTTCGTTGATCTTCTGGCCGATGCTCGCCAGCCGTTTCTGAAACTGTTGCAGCGGTGCCGCGACACGCTGATCCTGAAACTGGTGCTGGCCGTACTGACCGAGTTCCGTGTAATGGACTGTTCCCAGGAGATATCCCAAATCCATTTGCAGCTCGGCCATATCCAGTGTCGGCAGCATCGCGAGAAAGTCGGCTTCGGTCGCACCGGTCTTCATGGTGGGAGCCGGGCGGTATCCGGCCAATGGCATGTTCGGGGCGTAGCTCATGCAGTCGTACTGCGGGAAGTTCACCGCCGCATGTTGCACGCTGCACGTGTAGATCACGAAGGTCGCGACCTCGATCAATTCTTCAATCCGCTGGAACGAACCGTCGTTGGGCAGCCCCTTGATGCGCCCCCCGTTGTCGGCCGCCAGTTCGCGAGCCCAGGCTTGCAGTTCGGGGTCGCGCTGAATCTCCGCGTCGTTCGGATAGTACAGCCGCAGGTACGCACCGACCCATTCGTGAATGGCGTCCCAATACAGCAGCGTATCGTCGCGATACGGGTAATTCGGAAACGCGTCGCGATCGTCCACGCCGCGCTGAGCAAACGTCAGCGGCAGCAGATCGTTCATCACGCGAGTCCCTTGAACGCCACTCACGGCCACTTTTCGCGAGGTGTTGATCGTGCCGCCCATGAGCTTGTCGACTCCCCCTTTGTCAGCGATCAGGTGCTGCCAAGCCGCCTTGTTGATGGCCAACGTGCCCTCAAAGTGCGGCCACAGCAGCAGTGCCAGAGGATGACTGTCGTGGAATTGCCGGTACGACGCGATGACGAACGCTTCCATTGTCAGATGCGTGCGGCCCAGATGCGTGGAGGCCTCGTGAATGTTGCCGTCGGCCGTCTCGACGATCGTTTTGGCGATCAACCAGTTGTAGCCGTCGTTGGGAGTAAAGATCGGATTGTCCGCCGCCGGCTTCTGTTTGCATTGGATCGCCACCGGCAACAGTTCTTTGTTGGCTCCCGTGATGACGAACAACGCCAACGGTGCGTAAAGGTACTTTTGACCGTTCGGGTAGGTTCCGAGTTCGGCCCCATCCAGCACCGCGTAATCGGCCAGATACAGCCGGCCTTCCGCGAGCGCTGCGTTCAAGGAATCCTTGGGCGCGGCGATCCGAAACATCTCGTTCGTGACCTTCATCCGTTCGTCGAGAGTTTTCAATCGCTTGAGCATCACCGGATTCGGACCGGCAATCCGCATCGCGGCGAAGGCGCGATCCTCCGTGAAGTCCTTGGCGATCGGCGGCAGTCCGAACGCCCGAAACAGATCGGCGTACTCTTGCAGTGACTTCGCCTGAGTCGCCGGCGCACCGAAACGGCCATCGAAATGCAGCGCCTCGGAGACGTGATGTGCGACCGTGACGATGGATGTTTCGCCGATCTCCAGCAACTCGCGAATCAACTTGTGTTTGTTGACGTGAACCTGGGCCGTGTGCGTTCCCAACTCCAATTCCGCGCGGTTCTCCAACGCATCGATCACGCGCTGACCGACAATCTTCATCCACTCAAACCCGAACTGATCGGTAATCGGCAGATGCTTCAAAACCGCCAACGGCGACACATGCGAGTAATCGTACTTGTACTTTCGCTGATCCCAAAGAATGCGAACTTTCCGCAGGAGACGTCCCAGCAAGGGCGCTTGTTGAGGCAAGCAGGGGGCGGGCTGAGGCAGAAAGGCAGTCATGGTGGCTCCTGATCGGGGTGAGAACGAGGGGAGGATTCGTCGAATGACGGCAGCACAACGACAGTCAACAGACTAACGATGAGAATTTCCAGGTTCAGGCTTCGCGGCGGGCTCTTCCAGATTTTTCTGAGAGATTTGTTTCGCCGCCTGTGAACCTGGGAAAGGGCGAGTGGAGAGTTCTGATTTGGCGGAATCGAATGGGTGCGAATCCATGAATCACAGCTTCGGTCGCTGAAGGCGATTCCGCGCGGCTTCCCAAACGATCGGCAACACGGAAACCACCACGATGCCGATCACGACTCGCGAGAAGTTTTCCTTCACCCACGGAATATTCCCGACCAGAAATCCCGCGGTCGTACAGACCAGCACCCACGCGCAGCCGCCAACGATGTTGTAGACGCCGAATTGGCGATAACTCATCCGGCCGATCCCCGCCACGAACGGCGCGAACGTCCGTACGATCGGCACGAACCGAGCGATCACGATCGTCTTGTTGCCATACCGCTCGAAGAAGGCGTGCGTCTGATCGAGATGCTCTTTCCGAATCCACGGGAGCCGTTGCGTGGCCAAGAACCGTTCGCCGAACTTCGCTCCGATCAGATAATTCACCGCATCACCCAGGATCGCCGCGACGATCAGCGAGACGAAGAGTACAACCAGCAACAGCTCACCTTTGGCCGCCAACGCTCCGGCCGCGAACAGCAGCGAATCACCAGGCAGAAACGGCGTCACGACCAAACCGGTCTCGCAAAACACGATCGCGAACAAGACCACGTACGTCCAAGGCCCCGCCCAATCCAGCATCTCACTGAGGTGCCGGTCGAAACGCAGCAGGAACTCCAGCAACTGTTTGATCAATTCCATCGGGCTTCCAAACTTCGCGGGGTATTGCGATCAGGCGGCGATTGGTAGCCCACAAGCATTCGCACGAGCAAGACCGCATCCATTCCTCTGGCCCCAAGGCATGCGTCTGACGGCACTTTCCCGTCGAAATCCATCTTGATGATTCGACGCCTTACTGCGACTGTCCGCAGGGAAACTCTGAAACAGGCGAATGGATCACGACGATGCGATTGCGCAGCAAAGCGGTGAAATGGTTGATCGGAGCGTTCGCCGTGTTGGTGTTTCGCTGTCTGTTCCTGACATTGCGGCTCAGATTTCACACGGCCGACAACACCAACCCCTATGCGATTGAGGGCGAGGACCGATTCATCTACTGCGTCTGGCACGATCAATTGCTGATACCGATTTTCGGCGGCAAGCATCGGCACACGGCGGCGCTGGTCAGCCAGAACCAGGATGGCTCGTTCGTCGCGGCCGGGTTGCGCAGCGCGGGAATTGTGCCAATTCGTGGTTCGAGCAACCGCGGTGGGACAAAAGCCATGCGGCAACTCATTCGCGAGGCGGAAGGGAAGCACATCGTGATGACTCCCGATGGACCGCGCGGGCCGCGGAGGGAACTCTCGGCCGGAGTTGTGTTTCTCGCCGCGCATTCGGGACGAGCGATTGTCCCGACCGCTTTCACCTGCGAACGAGGCTGGCGATTCGGAGTCGGTTGGACCGACCTCTTGGTCCCGAAGCCGTTCTCCAAAGTCCATCTGCTGACTGGCGAACCAATTCACATTGCGCCCGATACCACGAACCTGCGCGCCGACGTCGCTCGCGTGCAAGCCGCGATGTTGGAGATGAACAATCGCGGAGACCAGTTGGCGGGACTCGCAGCCGATCCGGAGAGGCCCGCAGAGATCGCTGCCTAATCCTCGCCGGTCGGATTCATCGCTTGATGTCTCGGTTCCACCAATCGCAGCGAGGCCAGCCAGCCCAGTGCGATCACGCCACTGACGCCGATGAAGACTCGCTCAAAGCCCTCTAGCCAGTCCACCAGCCAACCCACCAGCGGCGCGAAGATAAACGGCACCGCCAGGCAGGCGTGCAACGTTGCCACGTACAACGGATGCCGAGCCGGTTCGGTCAACTCCAAGGCGTAGTTGGTCAACGTCTTGATCGTCACGGGCGTCAGCCCCAGGAAGAAGAACGTGATCCAAAAATGCTGTGGCCCCCAACCTTCCACGCCGCTGGTGAACAACAACGCGAGCAACGGCACACACGCCGTGCCGAACACTTGCCACTGCAAGGACAGCCGATTTCCAAAACGATCCGCCAGCTTGCCGGACACCCAGCTAAACAACCCGACCGCCGCGTTCTGAGCGATCACCCACAGCATCAACTGATAACCGATCTGATCGGGTGCGACATGCTGTTGCCCCAGCGCCTGAAAGTGCGGGAACAGCAACTGAATCGCGATGAACAGCATCGCCACGATCGCCAGCCGTCGAAAGTCGCGATCGTCCCGCACCAGGCGATACGAAGCGACAAGACCACCGTCCGTGGGGGGCAGGTTTTCAACCTGCCCGTCCGATTGAATTCCGCCGGGCACGGGCACGTTGGAAACGTGCCCCACGTCGGGCGGTTCCTTCACGAAGAAGCACGTCGCTCCCGCTACCAGAAATCCCAAGCCCGAAAATCCGAAGATGTAGCCGAAGCCGCGATCCGGCAGACTCAACCAGTATTGCAACAGGAACCACGCGCCGATGATCGACGTGATCGAACCGCCAATGCCGGAGAGTCCCAGCAGTTCGCCGCGCCGATCCGCTCGAATCAGTTTGCCCTGCAGCGTGCCGAAGACTTGTTGGTTCAGCCCGTTGGACGCAAAGAAGATCAAATACAACAGCAAGAACAGCGGCGGCAGCCAGGCTTGGTGTTTGTTGTCCGTCAGCATCCACAGCGCGGCGACCGCGATCATCGAAACGCCCAAGCCGGCCGACGTGCCGAGCAGACTCCACTTCTTGACACGAGCCTCGCGCAATCGCCGTGCGAAGAAAATCGGCGGCAAGCTCTGTCCAAAGCGATTCAGCACCGGCAAAAATCCGCGCAGCCAACCGGCTCCCGCGATGCTGTCCAAGAACGCCGGGATGATCACGCTCTCGGTCTTGAAGATCCACGCGAACCGCAGCAGCACCGAATACGCCGACAACGCCAGCAGATTGTGCGGCTCAAGTTGCAGCACCTGCCTCTCGCGGTCGTCATCCAGAACAGCATCCGTTGCCGAGTTGTCGCGATCCATGCGAACTCACCTTGTGAATCCAAGAGCAGCCGCCAACCCCGAATGGCAGCGCGGTCACTCCTTGGCATCGTCCCTGACCATTGGCAAATTGCCAAGGCGAGTCTGACAATGTCGAGGACAGACCGCACTCCAGGACGCACGCAATCGGTTTAGGAGGTCATCAATGCTCTGCCACATCAAGACGCTGTTGGCTGTCACGGTCTTCGTACCGATGTGGCTGACGGCGGCATTGCGCGCTGAAGATTGGCCGCAGTGGCGCGGACTGAATCGCGATGGCGTGTGCGCTGAAACTGGCCTTTTGCAAACGTTCCCGGCCGAAGGCTTGAAGATCCGCTGGCGTGCCCCGGTTGGTTGGGGATTCGCCAGTCCGGTGGTAGCGCAGGGGCGGGTCTTTCTGCACGATTCCGACTTATCGGACTATCCAGGCAAGGAACGCATCCACTGCTGGGACGAAGTGACCGGCAAGGTGAATTGGACTCACATCTATGAAGTCGCTTACGAGGATTGGGCCTTCGAGCCGACGCAGGAGATTGGTCCCGTCGCGACACCGATCGTGCAAAACGGAAAGATCTTTTGTTTGGGAAGGCTCAACCAGCTCTTCTGCGTGGATGTTCGCAACGGTGACGTGCTGTGGCAGCGGGACTTAGCGAAGGACTACGACGTCGCGTTTTCGCCGGGGATGCCGTCGCCGTTGATTGAAGAGGACTTGCTGATTCTGTTCATCGGCGTGAAAGCCGGCGCGAGCATCCTCGCTTTGAACAAGGACACCGGCCAAGAAGTTTGGCGGTCGCTCGATGAAAGGCTGACCTTCAGTTCGCCGATCGTGATGACCTCCGGCGGAAAAAAACAATTCATTGTTTGGACGCAGGAATCGGTGACTTCCTTGGACCCGGCGACGGGCACGACCTACTGGCGGCAACGGCTCCTGACCGGCAGCGATTACGCGGTCTCCACTCCGGTCTCTTACAAAGACCGGTTGCTGATCGGCGGCTTGATGTTCCAACTGGATTCCGACAAGCCCGGTGCGACAGTCCTTTGGCCGGCGTCGAAGGCTCCCGCGCGCAGAATCTACAGCCATACGTCAACCGCACTGTTCCGCGGCAACCATCTCTTCTCCGCCAGATCGACGGGCGAACTAGTCTGCGTCGAGGCCCGCACTGGTGAGCAAGTGTGGGAGACCGACAAAGTCACCGATCTGAGAAACGGTGCGAGCATCCATCTGACTCCGAACGGCGATTCGGTTCTGCTTTATACAAACCAAGGGGAACTGATTCGCGCTCAACTCACTGCCGAGGGCTACAAGGAGATCAGCCGCGCCGCCGTGATCGAACCGACCATGCCGTTTGGGGGAAGGAAAGTCGTCTGGGCTCCTCCGGCTTATGCCAACCGTCACATCTTCGCCCGCAGCGGCAAAGAACTGGTCTGCGCTTCGTTGGCGGCGCAGGACTAAGACTCTCAACGACTTTCAAGATCGGCTCTTCATGGAACCCCCCAAGTTGATCTTGTTCGTCGTGCTGGGCCTCGTGACGGCTTGGTTCGTCGTGACTTGGACGAGGCTGTTCCGAAAATCGTCGGCGGCTGACGAGGCACTCGAAACGCCACACACTTTGTTTCATGCCGTCATCGCGTTCGTCTGCACGTTCTTCGATGTCCTGGGGATCGGCAATTTCGCTCCCACCACATCGGCGTTCAAATTTCGCGGCTCGGTGCCGGACGAGAAAATCCCGGGGACGCTGAATGTCGGCTATGCGATCCCGACGATCGCGTCGGCCTACATCTACATCTTCGTGGTGAATGTGGAAGTCGATTCAACGACCCTCGTGTCGATGATCACGGCGGCGGTGTTGGGAGCTTGGCTGGGCGCGGGAATCGTCTCGCGTTGGTCGCGGCGGATGATTCAAGTCGGCATGGGCACCGCCTTGCTGGTCGCGGCAGTGCTGATGGTGCTGAAGCAATTTGAGATCGGCCCGGCCGGTGGCGACGCACTCCGCCTCAACGGAGAGCGACTCGGAATCGGCCTGGCGGTCAACTTCGTGCTGGGAGCGCTGATGACTTTGGGAATCGGGCTGTATGGACCGTGCCTGATTCTGGTGAGCCTGCTGGGGATGGACCCGCGCGCGGCGTTTCCAATCATGATGGGATCGTGTGCCTTCCTCATGCCGGTCGGCGGAGCGAAGTTCATTCGCGAGAAAAGCTATCGCGCACGGACGGCGCTGGTGATGACTCTCAGTGGCCTTCCAGCCGTTTTGATCGCGGCCTATCTCGTGAAGGAGATGCCGTTGGAGTACGTTCGCTGGCTGGTCGTCGTCGCCGTGCTCTACGCTGCAACGATGATGCTGCGCTCGGCGTGGTTCGAGCGAAGTTCGACGTAGCCGCGTTCGCCAGAACGCGGGAAGCATGGAACACCCGCGTTCTGGCGAACGCGGCTACGAGGAGGCCGTGTCAATGAATCCTGGCCGAGTGATCGTCATCGGTGGCGGAGTCATCGGAGCCGCGTGCGCGTACTACCTGAAAAAGGCCGGCTGGGAAAACGTCACGGTGCTGGACCGAGGCCAATTCGGCAAAGCCTGCTCGCACGGCAACTGCGGCTTCGTTTCACCGAGTCACGTCTTGCCACTCACTGTTCCGGGTGCGATCGGACAGTCGCTCAAGGCACTGGTCTCACGAAACTCACCGTTCTCGATCAAGCCGCGCTTCGATCTGGCGCTGTGGAGCTGGCTGTTTCAATTCGCTCGCCGCTGCAACGAGCGTGACATGCTCGTGTCCGCTCAAGCCATTCAAGCCCTGCTGCAATCCTCGCGGTCGCTGTACGACGAACTGATGGCCAACGAACCGTTCGATTGCGAATGGCAAACGCGCGGCTTGCTGTTTCCCTTCCGCACGAAAGCCGGACTGGAACATCACGATCAGACGGCCGAGTTGCTACGAACTTCCTTCGGCCAGTCGCTGATCCGCTTCGCTGGTGACGACGTGCGCGACTTGGAACCAGCACTCAAGCGCGGTCTTGCCGGTGGCTGGCATTATCCCGGCGACGCGCATCTGCGGCCCGACAAGCTGATGTCCTCGTGGCGACGAGTTTTGACGGCGATGGGTGTGACCATCCAAGACGATTGCGAAGTGAAAGGCTTTGTTCGTGACGGTGCTCGCGCCGTCCGAGTCATCACACCGCAGGCAGAAATCGCGGCCGACGGCTTTGTCGTCGCGGCGGGCGCACTGACTCCGTGGCTCAATCGTGAGCTGGGTTGCAAGGTGCCGATCCAACCCGGCAAAGGCTACTCGATCACCATGCGTCGTCCGGCGAAGTGCCCGGTCCTGCCGATGCTCTGCGAAGAAGACCGCGTCGCCGTCACGCCGCTGCTCTCCGGTTATCGTCTCGGTTCGACGATGGAGTTCGCCGGCTACGACGCCACACTGAATCGCCGCCGCCTCGCGCTGCTCACTGCCGGTGCCGCTCACTACTTCGACGAACCGCCTGCGGAACCAATCGAAGAAGAATGGTTTGGCTGGCGACCAATGACCCCCGACAGCGTGCCAATCATCGACCGCAGCCCGACGATGGACAATGTGCTCATCGCCGCCGGCCACAACATGCTCGGCGTGTCGATGTCTCCCGCCACGGGCAAGCTGGTCGCCGAGTTACTTCGCGGAGCCGTACCGCATCTCGATGCCAACCGATATACGTTGGCTCGATTCGCTCATCGAAAGAATTGACCGTTGTGGCCGGTCTCCCGACCGAGCCACTTAGCAACGACCGAAGGTCTCCCGCGTTTGAAGGAGACCTGCGGTTAGCGATGCGTGGCTCGGTCGGGAGACCGGCCACAACAGCATTCGCGAAACTCGAACCTTCTCGAAAGGAATGCACCGCTCATGCACCAAGACCAAGCCCAGCGTGCCGCCGAGTTCCTCTGGAATGCCTGGACCGAAGAGCGTCGCATCGACGCAATCCCCGAAGCGTTTCGCCCGGCAACCAGAGCCGACGGCTATCAGATTCAACGCCAAGTCGCAGACGTCTCCGGCCAAGCCACCGTCGGCTGGAAGATCGCCGCGACCAGCATCGCGGGGCAAAAACATCTGCAAGTCGATGGCCCGCTGGCCGGTCGGCTGCTGGCCAATCGAGTCCATCCCGATGGTACGCCAATCGTGCTCGGCAACAACGGCATGCGCGTCGCGGAAGCGGAGTTCGCTTTTCGACTGGGCCGCGACCTGCCTCCAAGACCGCAGCCTTACGAACTCGCCGAGGTTCTCGCAGCGATCGACACGCTGCATCCCGCCATCGAGATTCCCGACTCGCGCTACCACAACTTCTGCATCGTCGGCTCCCCGCAACTCATCGCCGACAATGCGTGTGCTCATCATTTCGTGCTAGGTGTACCCACCACCGCCGATTGGCGTTCGATCGACTTGCCATCACACGTCGTGCATTTGCGATTGAACGGCACGCTCGCTCGCGAAGGCGTCGGAGCCAACGTGCTGGGCGATCCGCGACTCGCCATGACCTGGATCGCCAACGAACTCCGCACCCACAACATCGGCCTCCGCGCGGGCGAAGTCATCACCACCGGCACGAGCGTGGTCCCCATCCCCATCCAACTCGGCAGCCACCTCCTCGCCGACTTCGGCCGCTTCGGAACCGTGACGACTTCGCTGGTGTGACTGGAACGGAGTGCCACGCAATGTAGCCCGCTCTCGCCGAGAGCGGCCGAGCGGTGCGCAGCACCGCTCGGCGTGTCGTGGCTTTTCTGGAATGATCCGTCGTCATTTCTTAACGTGAGTCAAAACATGCGTGAGCTGCGCTCGCGTTTCCGCTCTCGGCGAGAGCGGGCTACGGCTGCCGCGAATCATCACGCCAGGATGTCCTTGACGACGTTGCCATGCACGTCGGTCAGGCGGAAGTCACGGCCTTGGAAGCGGTAGGTGAGCTTCTCGTGGTCGATGCCCAGGCAATGCAGCAGCGTGGCGTTGAGGTCGTGGACGTGCATCGGTTTCTCGGTGATGTTGTACGAGAAGTCGTCGGTCTCGCCGTGGACGAGGCCCTTCTTCATGCCGCCGCCGGCGAACCACATGGTGAAGTTGCGCGGGTGATGGTCGCGGCCGTAGTTGTCTTTGGTCAGCGTCCCCTGGCTGTAAACCGTGCGGCCGAACTCACCGCCCCAGACGACCAGCGTGTCGTCGAGCATTCCGCGTTGCTTCAAGTCTTTGACCAGCGCGGCGGCGGGACGGTCGGCGGCTTTCGTCAGTTGGCGGATGCTGCCGGGCAAAGCGCCGTGATGATCCCAGCCGCGCAGAAAGACTTGCGTGTAGCGCACGCCTCGCTCGGCCATGCGTCGCGCGAGCAGGCAGTTGTAGGCGAACGTGCCGGGATCGGTGACTTCCGGGCCGTACATGTCGAGCACATGCTTCGGCTCGTTCGAGATGTCGGTCAATTCTGGCACCGACGTCTGCATCCGGAACGCCATTTCGTACTGAGCGATGCGCGTGTTGATTTCCGGATCGCCCACTTCTTCGAACCGCTTCTGGTTCAGCTTGGCCAAGCCGTCGAGCATCTTGCGTCGAGTCGTCGGATCAACGCCTGCCGGGTTCGAGAGGTACAGCACTGGATCGCCCTGCGATCGGAGTCCGACTCCCTGATGTTTGGTCGGCAAGAACCCTGAACCCCACAACCGCGAGAACAGCGCCTGCGTCGCCGAACCGGGAGCGATGCGTGACGTCAGCACGACGAAGCTCGGCAAGTTTTGATTCGGGCTGCCGATGCCGTAAGCAATCCAAGCTCCCGCGCTGGGCCGGCCGGGAAGTTCGCTGCCGGTTTGAATGAACGTGATCGCCGGGTCGTGGTTGATCGCGTCGGTGTGCATCGACTTCACGATCGTGATGTCGTCCACGATCGAACCGATCTCCGGCAACAACTCGCTGATGAGTGCCCGGCTTTCACCGTGTGGCCGAAACTTGAACAGCGTCGGAGCGATCGGAAACCGCGTCTGCCCGGACGTCATCGTCGTGATCCGTTGTCCGTTGCGGACCGACTCCGGCAAGTCCTTGTCAAAATACTCCTCCATCTTTGGCTTGTAATCGAAGAGGTCCATCTGCGATGGCCCATCGGCCATGAAGAGCCAGATGACTCGCTTGGCCGTCGGAGTGTGATGCAGCGCGGGCAGGATGCCTGCCGACTCATTCACGGCCGGCTGATCTGCCAGCAGCGATTGCGGCTGCATCGTCGAAGCCAACGCCGCTCCGCCGAGTCCGGCCGCGCACTTGCCGAAGAAGTAACGTCGAGTTTCACGCAGTTGGTATTCTTGAATCGGGTTCATGGTTTGGTCCGTTGCAAGTAGTCCGTTGTCAGTTGTTGGAAGAAAACGAGCGTGGGTCATCATCCGTCCGGCGTGTCGATCAGTTGTTGCAGTCGTTCGGCATGTTGCGGGCACAACCGCAAGCACCACGATTTGTCGATCAAGCCGGTTCCGAGTAAGTCTCGCAAATGTGTTCGGTCTTTGTCGCGGTACGAATTCAGTTTCATCACCACGAGAGCTTCAAGCGACACCACAAGATAATTGTTTGCAGGGACGGACTCGGTCACATCGGCGGTGGGTAGCGGGTATGAATCTTTGACCTTCTCGTTCGCGAACAGCAGATGTACGCCACGGCTGGGTTTGCCGTCCGGGCCGTCGATGAAAACATGAACGCCGTTCACGAAGGTGTACTCGAACCCGACACCCTCCAGAGCTTGTTTGATGGCCTCGAAATCCGAACGACGGACGAGAATGTCCACGTCGTTCGTGTTGCGAACCGCATCCTCGTCGACGCGAGCCACCCAGGCCGCGACGGCATTGCCACCGGCGACTGCATAGGGAATTCCTGCCCGCTCCAATGCGGCGGCGGCTCGACAGGCTCTTTCTTTGACAGCTTCCACGGCGTTAATCATCCGTTGCCAAGAGAAATCGTGAAGCACTAACGCGGTCACGGCATTACTCCTTCGTCAACGTCTCATCGAGGTTCAAGAGGAGATTTCCGAGCATCGTCATGGCGGCGTATTCGCTGGGGTTGAGCGATTCGTCACGCTTTGATTCGCCGATGCTGAGGAGTTTGACCGCCTCGTCCGCTTTTGTTTGGTAATGCGTGTGATGTTCTTGGAAGAGGGCAACGAGGACTTCCAGCTCGGCGGGGGACGGCTTACGGCCGGTGACGAGGCGGAAGCCGTGGGTCAGCCGGTCTGGGTAAGTCGTGCCTCCTTCGAGCAACATGCGGCGGGCGAAGTGGCGTGAGGCTTCGACGTAGGGGACGTCGTTCATCGTGGCCAAGGCTTGCAGCGGCGTGTTCGTGCGCGGACGGCGGACGGTGCAGACCTCGCGCGACGGAGCGTCGAAAGTTGTCATCGACGGCGGTGGGGACGTCCGCTTCCAAAACGTGTACATGCTCCGGCGATACAGTGCCTCGCCGGCGTCGCGTTTGAATTGACTGGTCGTGCTGCCGACGAACGCGACTGCTTCCCAGAGTCCATCCGGCTGATAGGTCTTGACGCTCTTGCCGCCGACTTTTTCGACCAGCAGGCCGCTCGTAAACAGCGCCGAGTCGCGAATCACTTCGGCATCGAATCGGAATCGCGGGCCGCGAGCCAGCAGCATGTTTTCCGGATCGCGTTTGACGAGGTCGGCGGACACGCGGCTCGATTGGCGATACGTGTTTGACGTGACGATCAGCCGCAAGATGTGTCGCATATCCCATTTCTTCGGAACGGCGGATTCGGTGTTTTCGACTGGCGTCCGAGCCGTTGGCGTTTGGAATTCCGTCGCCAGCCAGTCGAGCAACTCAGGATGCGTCGGCCATTCGCCTTGAACGCCCAAGTCTTCGGACGTCTTCACGATGCCTCGGCCGAAGAACTGTTGCCAAAAGCGATTGACCGTGACGCGCGAGCTCAATGGATGTGCCGGATCGACGAGCCACTTCGCCAGGCCCAGTCGATTGACCGGAGCGCCTTCGGGCAGTTTGCCGCCCAGTGCGGCCGGAATGCCGTGTTCGACCTTGTCCCCCTTCTTGTTGTACGCGCCGCGGATCAGGATATTGGTCTCGCGAAGCTGCGGCATGTCGGCCATGACCATTGTGGAGGGGATCGCCGCGTCGAGATCGGTTCGCTGCTTGTTCAGCGTCTCGATCTTCGTGTTGAGCGGGGCCAGAGTCGCTTGCGACTTGGCGTAGATGTTGGTGAGGAAGTATTCGCGGATTTGTTTCTTCTGGTCGTCGTTGCGTTTGTCGGCCTCGAGCTTGATCGCGTCGCGGATCGGCTGCGGGACTTTCGATTGGGCTTGCGCTTTCTCGTACGTCTCCCACGCGAGCAGCGATTCAAAGCCAGCTCCGTCTTGTGGCGTGCGAGTCACGAGGCCCGCTTTGTCCCAGTACATCGTGCCGTCGAACTGCGTGAAGGCCCAGCCGTTCACGAGCTTGCCAGCCGGCAGCCCAACGTGAGCCGCATCGACTTCCAACCGCACCCACTCACCGAGCTTCGGCAGATCGCCGAGCCGTCGATGTCCCGGCACGTCACCGGCTCCGAACGCAATTTTGTCTTCGCCCCAGAACGCCCGGTGCTCCCAGATGCCGTCGTTCCATTGCAGCATGACGGTCTTCGGAGGATTCGCCGGGTCGAGGTAGCAGTACGCGAAGAGCTTGTCCCCTTCGCCGATTTTCAGAGGAGCCGTTGCTCCGGTGAAGAAGTGCTGGGTGTTCCCCGAACCGGATCGCTTGCTCGCCTTCTCGCCGGAGAAGACGGGGGCTGGCTTCGTGACGAACTCCCACGGCGAGTTCCCTTCCAACTTGGCTCCCGATGGAGCAGCGTCGTCGATCCACACGAATTCTTTGGGCTCGCCTGCGGGCTTGCCTTCGACCGGCGCGGGCTCGGTGTATTCGATCTTGGCAACCTCGGCGCTGATCTGTTTGCGAACGGCAACGAGCTCGTCGTCGATCGTTTTGAATCGTGCGGCGTGCTCGGCCGACGGCAGCTTGATGACGGGGGGAGGCAGCAGCGCGTTGCCGTCCATCGCCGCGTCGGCCGTCGAGCCGTAAAAGGCGTAAAGCTGATAGAACTCGCGTTGCGTGATCGGGTCAAACTTGTGGTCGTGACACACACAGCATCCGATCGTCAGTCCCAGCCAAACCGTGCCGATTGCTTCGGTGCGATCGACCGCGTACCGCACGCGGACTTCGTCGTCGATCGAGCCCCCTTCGCTGGTCGTCACGTTGCAGCGGTTGAAGCCCGATGCGATGCGTTGCTCCAGCGTCGCGTTCGGCAGCAAGTCGCCCGCGAGTTGCTCGACCGTGAATTGATCGAACGGCACGTTGCGGTTGAACGCCCCGATGACCCAATCGCGATACGGCCAGAGCGAGCGTTCGTTGTCGAGATGCAGTCCGTGCGTGTCGCCGTAGCGTGCCGCGTCCAACCAGTGCCGGGCCTGATGCTCGCCATGCCGCGCCGAATTGAACAATCGTTCGACGAGCTTGTCGTACGCTTCCGGCGACTGATCGGCGACGAACGCATCGACCTCGGCCGGAGTTGGCGGCAGACCGGTCAAATCGAACGTGACTCGCCGAATGAGAGTCACCTTGTCCGCGGGCAGGGACGGTTTCAGTCCCCCTTTGTCCAACTTCGCGAGCACGAAGCGGTCGATCGGGTTCTTGATCCACGACTCATCCGCCACCTTGGGCAACTCCGGCCGAGCCGCCGCGACGAACGACCAATGCGGCTTGTACTCCGCCCCTTCGTCGATCCAGCGTTTGAGCGTCGCGATCTGTTCCGGCGAAACTTTCTTGCCGGACGACGGTGGCGGCATCTTGAGATCCGCATTGTCGGTCGTCAGCCGAGCGATGATTTCGCTGTCGCTCCACTTGCCTGCGACAACGCCGGTCTTACCTGATTCGAGTTTCGTCGTGGCTCCATCGCGCTGATCGAGCCGCAGTCCAGCCTGCCGTTGTTTTTCGTCCGGGCCGTGACACTTGAAACAGTTGTTCGACAGAATGGCTCGCACATCGCGGCCGAATTCGAGCTTTTCTCCGGCCGGTTCCGCGGCGAAAAGCGTTCCGGCGATTCCGACAACAACACCAAATCCCAACAGCCAACGGGTCATCGGCGAGTCCTCAATTCAGGTGGGCAACGATTCGCGGCCAATCAAGCTCGGTCACGGAAGGAACGGGATTGTAGCCAGGCGATCCAACCGATCGGAAGCACCTTATGGTCCGACTCCGCACCTTTGCTCGTAGTGACCCCATTTATGGGGTCGAGACCGACTCGATAAATCGGGTCACTACGAGCGATCGTGCGCCGTCGTGATCGATGACATCATCTCTTTCGGAGCGACTTCAGATCACGCTGCAAAGTTTCGGATTCCGCTTTGCGTTGAGCATCGGACCAAGCGAACTTCGCGGCGTAGTCGAACAACTCGGTTGCGGCTTGGGCGTAGACGTTGTTCGTCGGCACCAGCTTGATGGCTTGCAGCAGATCGCGCTGAGCTTTGAGCAAGGCAGGTTCGGCGGTCGCTGCCTGGGTAACGTTCGAGACATGAGTCTTCAGCGAGACGAGACTGCGGACATAGTGACCTTCGGCAGTGAGCTCATCGGTCGTCGCGGCGGCGAGCGCGGTTTCGATGTCTTGGGCGGCTTGTAAGATTTGTTTCGAGGTCGAGCCTTGATGCTCGATGATCAATTGGCTGCGAGCGAGCAAGGCTCCGACATGCTTGGGCTGCACCGCGATCGAGTCGTTGAAGGCCGAAATGGCATCGTTTACCTTTTTCAGATTTCGCAGCGACAGGCCGCGAGCGAAGTGTCCTGCGGCGTCAGAGCGCTGCAACGCAACTGCACGCTCAGCGGCGGCGAGCGCCTTCGCGTCGTCGCGGGGAGCGCGGAGGTACGCAAGGCTTTGACTCAGGTTGAATTGGAACTGCCGATCCGGCGACGCGCCTTCCGCATGTTTGACAGCATTGTCGAAGGCGACTTGAGCCTCGGCATTTTTGCCACGCAATAATTGGCAATCTCCCAGTGCGAAGTGTGCCTCGGCCTGCTTGTCGTCGAGCTTCGTAGCGGTCGTCAGCAGCACGGCCGCGCGATCTAACAACTCGGCGAATCCCGGTGCCGCGTTGTGAACCTGCCGCAGCAGATTCTGTCCGGCTGACAAGGCGAACCGCGGTTCTTTCGGGTTCGGGTGTGCCCAGAGATATTGGCGGTGTTAAGTTTTTGTGGTGTCGCAAGTTGACCAATAGGGTTGCCATTGATTGCTGTCGCGGAGGTTGGTCAGGGCGGAGACGGATTCGGCGTTGCGGAGATTCCAACGAGCACCAGAGCG
>CAMDEA010000163.1 GCA_945893045.1 Planctomyces sp. SH-PL62 | reverse complement strand
AAACTGACGCATCGATTCAACTCCTAGCAGCTTGGACGGAGGAAGGTTCAATGACCGTCGAGAGGGACAATTTGAGAATAGCATTAACGCTTGATCGCATCGACAGCAAGTTGTTGTAACTCACGGCGCAAATCTGAGCCATCGGCGTTGGGCAGGCCAACCCGCTGGATCAGCAGAATAACGAACAAGTCTTGTTTCGGATCAAGCCAGGCTTGCGTGCCGAACGCTCCGCCGTGGCCGTAGGTGCCAGGGGAGACCATTGCGGTCACGCCTTGCGGTTCTCTGACGACGGCCCAGCCGTAGCCGAAGCTCATGCCGGGAACGAAGCCGCAGGGCAAGTCGCCGGTCTGCACTTTGGTCATCGTCAGCACGCTCTCCGGCGACAGAATCTTCGTGGAATCGAGCCGTCCGGCGCTCAACATCGCTTGATACAGCCTGGCGAGATCGGCGGCCGTCGAGTACAGCCCGCCGGCCGGGATCGGATGCTTGGCTCCGGTGGCTGGGCCGACGATCGGGCGGTTGGCGACGACCAGTTCGCCGCTTTTGGTTTCGTACAGGCCGGCAATTCGCGGAGTTTGTTGCTCACTTGGGAAGCACGCGGTGTCGGTCATCCCCAGCGGACGGAAGACGCGAGCGGCCAGGAACTCCTCGAACGACTGACCGGAGACGACTTCGATCACTCGGCCGAGCGTATCGATTCCAGCGTTGCAGTAAGCCCATTTGCTGCCCGGCTCAAAGTCCAGCGGTTGCTGCGAACTGACCAGAACCGCCTCGGCGAGCGTCCGCTGGCGAGTGGCATACAAGTCGGCCAGCCCCGGTGGAAATCCACCTGGTAGACCGGACGTGTGAGTCAACAGGTCTCGCAACGTGATCGGTCGCGACGCCTTCTTGAGCGTGACAGTGTCCCCCTCGCGCGACGCGGTCAGACGTTGGCCGCGAAACTCCGGTAGATGCTTCTCGACCAGGTCATCGACGGAGAGTTTTCCCTCTTCTTGCAGGACCATGATGCCGATCGCGGTGATCGGCTTGGTCATCGACGCGATGCGGAAGAGCGCGTCTTTCGGCATCGGCTGTTTGGTCTCGATCTTTTGCAGCCCGACCGCTTCGATCGCGGCAATGCCAGCCTTCGAGCCGACGGCCGTGACCGCCCCCGCGATGATTTTCTGATCGACGAACGACTGCATCCGCTCACGAATTTTTCCGAGCTTGGCGGCGTCGAAATCGGCGGCCGACAGCGGAGTCACTGACAAGGCCACAACGCAGAACAGCAAGACTCGGTTCAGCAAACATCGCATGAAGTGGTCCTTAGGAAATTCAGAAAACGGTATAACGGCGATCGGCTTCCGGCTCTCGGCGATCGGCCAGACTCAACCGACTCGAAGGCCGATGGCTGTGGCAGTGGCATACTCTCGACAATGAGACATCGTGACGAGAATTTCGTCGATTCCAAGTTGCTTGGCGAGGGCGGCGGTCGAGCCGTGCAGCACGATGCGCGGGCGGCCGGACTCCTCGGTGACGACTTCAATCTCTTGAAAGTGCGTCCCTTGGATGAAGCCGGTGCCCAGCGCTTTCATCACTGCTTCTTTGGCGGCCCAGCGGCCGGCGAATGGCTCGGCCGAAAACTTGCGTTGCTGGCAGTAGGCAATCTCACCGGGCGTGAAGATGCGGTTCACGAACGAATCTCCATGCCGTTCGATCATCTTGCTGATCCGCTCGACTTCGACGATGTCCGTGCCCAGTCCCACGATCACGACGTTGCACCTCCCCAATGGAAACATTCAGGCGCGCGAGGTATATCGTGTGTCGCGAACACCCGCCAACCTTCCCGCCGGAGACCGATCATGCCTGCCGATCCCGCTCAAACGCACGTCGTGAAGTCGTTCGCCAACGAAGCCTCGCTGGTCGCGTGCCGGTTCGATCCGACGGGCCGATTCGTGTTCGTCGGCATGCAGCATTCGAAAGTCGTGCGCTGGGACTTGGCCAGCGGCGCGAAGACCGATCTGGAAGGGGGCCATGAGTCGTGGGTGCGAGCGATCGCGTTCGCGAACAAAGGCGAGATAGTGCTGACCGGCGGACATGACGGCCGACTCGTCTGGTGGCCAGCCACGGCCGAGAAGCCGGCACCGATTCGCACGGTCGAGGCTCACTCCGGTTGGATTCGAGCGATCGACATCAGTCCCGACGGGCAATTCGTCGCGTCGTGCGGCAACGACCTGAAGGTCAAGTTGTGGAAGGTCGCTGACGGCAGCCTGGTCCGTGAGATGACCGGCCACGAGCGGCACGTCTACAACGTCGCGTTTCATCCGGGAGGCAAGAATCTGATCTCCGGCGATCTGGTCGCGAACTTCATCGACTGGGAAGTCGAGACCGGCAAAACGCTGCGATCGTTCAAAGTCCCAACGATCCACAAGTTCGACCCCGGTTTCATGGCCGACTACGGCGGGCCGTATTCGATGCAGTTCGCAAAAGACGGGAAGCAGTTCGTGGCCGGCGGAATCACGAACGTCTCGAATGCCTTTGCCGGCGTCGGTAATCCCGCGTTCTGTATGATCGACTGGGAGAGCGGCAAAGAGACAATCGCGCATCTCGTCAAGTCGGGCCTGAACGGCAAAGCGTTCGGTGCCGTCCTGCATCCGGAAAACTTTTTGATTGGCGCGGTGGGTGGCGGAGGTGGCGGGCACCTCTTCTTTTGGAAGCCGGGCGAGAAGAATGAATTTCACACGCTCAATTTGGGAAACGCGGTGCGCGACCTGGCGCTGCACCCGGACGGCATCCAACTCGCGACCGCGCATCACGACAAGCAACTACGACTGCTGGCGATGAAGCCAAAAGGGTAGGGCGGCGCAGCAGCAAAGAAAGTAACCCGAAGCGTCAGCGAGGGACGTAGGACAAGCGACATTCGTCCCTCGCTGACGCTTCGGGTTACATCAACTGGCTCCAACTCGACAATGCATGTCACGCGAAGAACTTGCCGAAGTTCGCTTTGACCGCGTTCAAGCCGGCTTGCACGATCCGCGAATCGTTCGTCACTGAGAGCATCCGGCAGCCCTTCGAGTACAGCATCTCGCAATGCTCGGCGTTGGGCGTGACGGCTCCCCAAGGCTTGTTGTGCTTGCGGCAGGCGGCGGCGATTTTGTCGATCGCCTCCTGACATTTCGGGTGCATGAATTCGCCGGTCACACCGAGCGCCTGACTCAAATCGGAAGGGCCGACGAACAGCAGATCGACGCCGTCGATCGCCGCGATCTCTTCGACGCAATCCACGGCCGACAGCGTTTCAATCTGGATCGCGAGCCAATTCTTTTGATTCGCTTCGACCACGAACTTGGCGAGCGGCGTCAGCGTGTAGCGACCGTCGAACCCGCTGACGTTCAGCCCGCGATTGCCGCGCGGAGCGAACTTCGTCCAGCGGACGATTTGCTCGGCCTGCTCGGCGGAATAAACCATCGCGGCCATGACGCCGCCGGCTCCAGCCTCCAGGCACTTTGTGACGAGGGCGTAATCGGTCGGCGCGATGCGGACAAAGCAGTCGAGGTTCTGGCTGCGCGCCGCCGTGCAGGCGATCTCCAGATTCTCCATCGAGAACCCGACGTGCTCGTGGTCGAGCCACAGCCCATCGAAGCCGCCGTTGAAGCCGATCATGTTGATCACGTTGTGGTGCAGCACTCGCCCCATCGCGGCGTATCGAACGGTTTCACCACGAGCCAGTTTTTCTTTCGTGCGTTGCATGAGATGCCTTTCCTAAGTCGCATACCAATCGAACAGTTTGGAGACAGACAGTTTGAGCTTCGGGAATTTCAGTGGGCGGGCGGTGTGGCCTCGGTCGAAAACCTCGTGTGACTGATACTCGCCACCTTGTGGATCGCGGAAGACCTCGATGCACTCATCTCGCAGGTTGACGACCCAATAGTCGGCGATGCCCGCCGCCGCATAGAGCTTGGCTTTCGTGCCACGATCGTAGTTCAGTGAACTGTCCGAGACTTCGATCACCAAAAAGAGATCCGCACTTTCCGGCCGTGCTTTCAGGTAGGAACGGCGACGGACCCAGGTCACGTCTGGTAGCGGAACGCTGTCGAGTTCCGGCAATCCAACCGTGCTTTGCACGCGAACGCGAACCGAAGTTCGGTCCACTTGCTCGTGACTCCATTCCGACAAAGCGTCGACAGCTTCTTCGTGACGAGGACCGGGGGGACTCATTTGACGCATTTCTCCTCGAATGAGTTCAACACGGCGGTTGCGCAGTTGCTCAAAAAAACCCTTCTTCGTGAGCCGGTCGTATTCAGCAATCGTGATTTGCAGAGCTGTGCTCATGGCGAACTCCGGGGTAGGACGAGAGAACTGTGGTGATCAAACACAGTCGAACCAGACTCAACCACCGATGCAATACAAGTGAGTGTCAGTACGGATCAGGATCTTGCCGTCGGTGAAGACCGGAGTTGCGACGGTCTGTGTGCCGTCGAGTTCGTTGGCCGAGAGCACCTTGAACTCGTCCCCTTGAGCCAGCACGAACGTTTTGCCGTCCTCGCGAGTCACATACACCTTGCCGTCCGCCAGGATCGGTGACGAACTATACGCGCCGCGGTTCTTCTCGGTCGTTCCCGACCAAATCTCTTTGCCCGAAACGATGTCCAAACAGGTGACCTGTCCTCGGTCTCCCAGCACATAGAGTTTGCCGTCCGCAACTGCCGGTGTCGGAACGTCGGTGCCGAAGTTGGTTTTCTTCCAGGCAATGTGTGACTTGGTCACGTCACCTTGTCCCCCCAGTTTGATCGCGGTGAGTTCTTTGCCACGCACGTAGGGGGCAATCACGATGCCGTTGGCCACGACGGCCGAAGCGATCGAACGGAGTCGCTTTTCCGATGAAGGATTGGGATTCAATCCGCCGACGCGCCACAGTTCTTGACCGTTGGCCGCATCGTGAGCGGTGACATGGTCCGCTCCCAATACGATCAGCGTTTCTTTTCCGTTCTCCGTGAGGACAACCGGGGTCGTGTAACTCTGAGCCGATTCTTCCGGCGCTTCGACATTGCGGTCCTGCTTCCAGGCGACCTTGCCCGTCCCCTTATCGAACGCGACGAGGTACGACGAGCCGGTCTGCATCACCGCGATCACACAGTGCGCTTTGGTCAGCACGGGAGACGTTCCCAAGTCCCACCACAGCGAGTCCTCGCCGAATTTCTGTTGCAGGTTGGTTTCCCAGACAACCTTGCCCGCAAAATCGACGCAGGCCAGGTCGCCGCTCTTAAAGTACGCGTAGACGGACTTGCCGTCGGTTACGCACGACGGATTACAGCCGGATGCCTTCTTGTTCTTGCGCGGCCGCTCGGAACCGACGGTGACTCGCCACTGTTCCTTGCCGCTTCTGTTGAACGCCAGCAGAGCGTTTCTTCCATCGGCACCGCTCGTCAGGAAGATGTGCTCGCCCCAAACGATCGGCGTGGACGATCCGAGGCCCGGCAACTCGACCTTCCAGAGTACGTTCTTTGTCTCGCTCCATTCGGTCGGATAGCCCTTGCCGGATGCGACACCGTTGTAGTCCGGCCCGCGCCAGTTTGGCCAATCGTTGGCGAGCAGCGGCGAAGCGAGAGCGGCGATCAAACACAACGAGGCAAGCAATCGCATGGCGGGATTCCTTCGGAGGACGGTCGGTGGGCGAGTACGCAGAGGCGGGCAGCATAAACCCCGGCCCGCGAAATTGTGAGCGAACTGCCGAGCCGATTAGGATGCCGCTCCGCACCCTCCCGCCTTCCGCGTTTTCAGGAGACCTCACCATGCTGACTCGCCGTCTCGTTCGCTTCTCTCTCGGCACGCTGTTGTCCATTTTCTCTTTGACCACGCTGGTCGCTGCCGCCGATCAGCCGCAGTACGAGCATGGAGACATCTCGATTGCCAAGGCGACTGCGGAAGAACCGAAGCTCGACAAGCTGTCGGTGTCGCTGGCGGTCGATTACCTCGAAAAGGGAACGGTCGCTTGGAATGGCCAACGAAAGTGCATCACCTGCCACACCAACGGCACCTACATGATCGTGCGGCCGGCGCTGACTGCGAGGCTCGGCAAACCCAGTGAGGCGACTCGCGAATTCTTTCTGAGCACGCTGAAGACATCCGTTGCCGAGGATCGAGCGAAGCTCAAGCAATCGACACGGCCGGCGCAAGTCATTTACCTCGCGGCGGGCTTGGCTGAGTGGGATGCGCACGTCACCAAGCAACTCTCTCCGGAGACCGAGCAGGCGTTGTCGCTGATGTTCGAGATTCAACTCGATACCGGCACTTGGGGCTCGCTCGATTGCTGGCCGCCGTATGAGTCCGACGCCTTTCACGAAGCGACCGTGGCCGCGATGGCTGCGGCGACCGCTCCTGGCTGGTTAAAGAAGATTGCCGACGCGAAGGACGAGAAGCTGCTCGGCGCGGTCGAGAAACTGAAGACGTACTTGCGAACGGAGACTCCGCCACACAATTACAGCCGCACGTTGTTGCTCTGGGCGAATAGCCGGATGCCGGGCTTGGTGGACGACGCTCGCAAGCAAGAGTTAATCGCCATGCTCATGCAACAGCAGCACGAAGACGGTGGCTGGTCGATCCGCACGTTCGGGACTCCGGAAAGCTGGGGCAAAGGGAATCGCGCCAAGAAACTGAAAGAGGAACCGGAATTCGGCGCTCCGCCGAGCGACGGTCACATGACCGGCTTGGCGATCATCGTTCTGCGCGAGGCGGGTGTGTCCGCCAGTGACGCACGCCTCCAGAAGGGAGTCGAGTGGTTGAAGTCGAATCAACGCGCGTCCGGCCGCTGGTGGACTCGGTCGCTGAATACCGACGCTTGGCATTTCATCACGTACAGCGGCACGGCGTTCCCGCTGCTGGCGTTGCAAATGTGCGACGCATTGCCAGTGAATCCGCAGTGAAAACTAACCCGAAGCGTCAGCGAGGGCGGACGCTTTACAGAACTTTCGATAGCCAGATCATTGTCCCCTGGAGCGTCCGCCCTCGCTGACGCTTCGGGTTCGTGCGTCGATCTACCGGAGAGCGATCGCAGTGTCAGAAGGCATTCTCCGCAGTTCTGTTGATTTCCTAGCCAGCTTCTCCGTTTACACGTTTTTCGGAAACGGTTATATGTGCCCGCGTTTTGACGGGGCGGCTTGGGCGTTTTGTCAAAATCAGTGAACACACCTCCCGGTCAAGTGGCCGCGATGACGTGCGGACGAATCCAGAGTGGGTCAAAATAGCGATCAGCCTTCGGAGGGCTATTCCGTGTCTGTTGAAGAAAAAGTGATTGCCATTGTGAGCGAGCAACTCGGCGTTGCTAAAGAAGAAATCAAACTCGAAAGCAAGTTCGTCGACGACCTCAAAGCGGATTCGCTGGATGTCGTGGAACTCGTCATGGAGTTCGAGGACGAATTCGAGGTCACCATCCCCGACGACGATTACGACAAGATCAAGACGGTCGGCGACGCGGTGAAATACATCACAGAGAAAAAGAACGCCGCATAAGCGACTCAATGGACGTCGGCCTCCTGGGGCTGACGGTCGCAGGCACGTGTCAGCCGTTCGGCTGCCCCATCTGAGCGAACACCGGTATGTCAGCCTGTCGAGGCAAGTCGCGTGAAGCGAGAACCCACACCACGGATGGTCGCGGTTCAGCCAGCAAGCAACGCTGATGTCCTGGCAGTGGATGTCCTGGCAATGGGAAGAGCACAAGGATGAGTCGTCGAGTTGTTGTTACCGGCTTGGGCGTGGTCACGTCGCTCGGCTTTGAGGTTCCCGATTTTTGGGACCGCCTCTGCGCGGGCAAAAGTGGCGTTGGTCTGATTGGCCGGTTTGATTGTTCGGACTTCAAAGTCCGCTTCGCCGGCGAGGTCAAAGAATTCGAGTTGTCCGAGCATCTCGCGATCGACTCGAAGGAAGTGAAGCGACAGGATCGCTTCGTGCAATTCGCGATGGGAGCCGCTGGCAAAGCGATCCGCCAATCGGGCATGGATTTCAGCAAAGGGGATCCGTTCCGATACGGCGTCTTGATCGGCAGTGGCATTGGCGGACTGCAAGAGATTGAGCAACAGCACAATCTCCTGTTTGATCGTGGGCCGACGCGGGTCTCGCCGTTCATGATCCCCAAGCTGATGGTCAACGCCGCGAGCGGAAACATCTCCTGTCATTGGACGCTGAAAGGCCCCAACAGCGCAGTCGCGACCGCGTGTGCTTCCGCGACGAACGCGATTGGCGATGCCTTTCGGCTGATTCAACTCGACATGGCCGACACGATGGTCACTGGCGGCAGCGAGGCGGCGATCACTCCGATGGGCTTGTCTGGCTTCTCGCGCATGGCGGCACTCTCCACTCGCAACGACGAACCCGAACGAGCCAGTCGCCCGTGGGACAGAGACCGCGACGGCTTCGTCATGGCGGAAGGTGCGGGCGTGCTCGTGCTGGAAGAGTACGAACATGCGAAAGCCCGTGGCGCGAATATTCTGGCGGAGATCCTGGGCTACGGCATGTCGGCCGACGGCGGTCACATGACCGCTCCCGATCCCGAAGGTCGTGGTGCTGCACGCGCGATGCAATGTGCGATCAAGGACGCCAAGATCAACGTCAGCGATATCGATTATGTGAACGCTCACGGCACCAGTACGCCGTTGGGTGACAAAGCCGAGACTTTCGCGATCAAGACCGTCTTTGGTGAGCATGTTCGCAAGATCGCCGTCTCCAGCATTAAAAGCCAAATGGGGCACTTGCTGGGCGCGTCAGGCGGAGTCGAGATCGTCGCGACGGTGCTCGCATTGCAGAACCAGGTCGCGCCTCCCACGATCAACCTCGACAATCCGGATGAGGGATGTGATCTCGACTATGTCCCTCACGAGGCACGCCCGATGCCGATTCGCCGAATTCTAAAAAACAGTTTCGGCTTCGGCGGTCACAATGCCTGTCTCGTGCTCGCGCGAGCGACGTGAGCGCGTGCAGTGTTCCCGTCTTGTCTCATTTTTTTACATCGACCTAGAATTCGCTGGCCCGTTGATCGGGCATCATTTGCACGGTTCGGCATGATCAGCGGTTTGCTTGGCAAACCCTCGAACGGAAAATGTCGCCGCCGTCCACCAACTCAGCCGAGTTTCGCCGTTGGAAGGAGTCTACTTTGAGAATCATTCGCCAAATCGCGCTGGTCTTGTGTGGGTCGTTGGGACTGATCGGTGGAGTGGCCGTTGCTCAACAGGCACCGCCCGCTCACGCGCCGCAGATCCATGTGGCTTTGAATTCGACCGCCGAACTCATGGCCGATCTCAAGTTTTTGTGCGAACTCGCCGGACCGCAGGGAGTCAGAGGTTGGAAGCTGCTGGAACCTTTTCTGGAGGAGACGTTCGGAGGCAGCGACCCGAAGAGACCTTTCGTGGTCGATGTCTTGTTCAACACGAACGGCTCGGACGTGCGGGCTCACTTTCCGTTATTGGTGGACCCCAAAAAGCCGCTCGGCCAGAAATTCTTAGCGAACTTGGCAGGCATCGGAATTCACAACAAGCGCTATGGTGGCGGACTGATCCAACTTGGCGGTGGCGATAAAGTCGTCCAGGGCGAGGCCTTCAACGGGTTTTTGCGGATGCTCGGACCACCGATCAACTACGCCTCCATCTCCTCGGATCGCAACTTGCTTCCGGCGAATCTCCCCGATCCGACAAAAGGGGCCGTGGTCGCCGCGTTGCTTGCCAAGAAATATGATCTTGGTTTGATGATGAAGAACGTCAAGCAGGCCGACGCCGATCAGAAGGCTCGCCGCGCCGATTTTCAGAAGGCCAAAGAGAATCTGCTGGCGGGTTTGAAACAGAAACCGGAAGACACCCCGGAAAGTTTCGCGTTGCAGAAGGCGTGGCTCGAACACAACCTTGGCGAGTTGGAACGCTTCATCGCCGAATCCGATGAGTTGACACTAGGCTGGATTACCGACGCGCCGAAGAAAGAAGCGCGGTTGGACCTGGAACTCGCTGCGATCGCCGGCAGCGCGCTGGATACGAGTGCCAAGTTGCTCGGTCAGGCACCGGGAGTGTTTGCCAGTGTGCCACGTTCTCCGGATGCGATCCTCAGCGGTCGCCTGCATTTCCCGCTGGATGAATTCCGGAAGTCCAGCTTGGTGGCCAGCATGCCCTTGTATCGGGCCGCTGCGGACGCGGACATTACCGCCTCGACCACCAAGTCGGCCGAGCAAAAGGAGGCGATGAAGCTCGCGGCTAAGCTGTGGTTCGACATGGTCGAGGCCGAAGTGAAAGCCGGCGTCATTGATGCCCTGATCGAGATGTCGCAGGCCAACGGCGAAAAGTCGAATCTGGTCGTCGGCATCAAGGCCTATGACGGTCAAGCCCTCAAGGGAATTCTGGAACTGATCCCGAAGATGAATGCGGACTACAAAGTGCAACTCGACGTCGAAAAGGTCGGCGAGTTCGCGATTCACTCCATTCAAATTCCGGAGAACCACGAAGACTTCGAGATGATCTTCGGCAAGGGGGCTCCGGTGTTCGTCGCGACCGGCCCGAACGCTTGGTGGGTGGCGGTCGGCAACAAGTCACTGGATCAACTCAAGCTCTCCCTGGGTGCGGTGGGTCAGGGCAACGCCGCGCAAGCCAACAATTTCTTGACGTTGTTCGGACGGGTCGGTCCGTGGGTCGAGTTTATCGATACCCGGCGAACTCGATTGGATGCGCTGCCGTCTGATATCAAGCTGTCCGAGGCCGACCTGAAAGACAGGAAGGATCGCGCGGCGCTCCGCAAGCTCGCTCTCGACACGTTCAAGGCGTGCAAGGGCACCTTCGAAACCAAGTTGGACGCGAAGGACGGCCGCGTCACCGGTTCGACACGCTTCGATGAATGCCTGCTGCATTTCATCGGGGCAGCGATCGCCGATTTCAGCAACAAGACTCTGAAGTAACTCGCCGGTCGCCGTCCAGCCAGTGCAGGAATCGCGAGCGAAGCGAGGGGCGGCGGTCGTGAGTCACGGTCGTCTCGTGCAGTCCGATCGGCCCCCACAGCCGCCGGTCCACCGCTGTCCCCGGCACGCTGTTCGGCAAGAACACATGCCAGGTGTCGCCGCGCGCGATCTCATCCCGCAGCATCAGACCGATCAGCCGCTCGCGAGCATGCGGAGCGTGCGGATCAGCCAGCAGCAAAGCCGTCTCGACGCGCGAGCGACAATGAAAGTTGTACGCGAACGCCGACAGTCGTGAGTTTTGGAATAACGCCGAGACATCCGCCGCACCGGCATCGACCGCGAGAGGGTGCATCTCACGCAGGCATGCAAACATTTTCTGACTGAGCGGACCGTGCGGCGTGCCGGCTTGCAAGCCGATGATGCGTTCCAATTGTTTCAGGAATTCCCAATCGCGGAGTGTGTCTCCGCAACTGGCTCCGTCCGGCCGGAAGCGGACGAACTTCTCTTCCGATCTCAGGGACCGCCGCGAGTTGAGTTCGCGCCAGAATTGTCTCGCGGCACTGTCGCGATTCGCCCAGAACTGGCTGAACGTCGCGGGCAGTTCCAGACCCAACAACTCGTGGCATGGGCGTTGAAATACCGCACGCCCGGATGACTCGAAGAATTGCGGCACACGATTCGGCTCGACGCCGTCGGCCACCACTTCGGGAAGTTCCAGGATGTCCCACGATTCGTCCTTGTCGACGAGGTGCCGCACGACCGCCGCCAGGGTAGTCGCAGGATGCGGCCCCACCGGGCCAGGCAGGCTCCCCCACAGTGACTGCGGCACCGACAGCACTCGAAACATTCCGAACCCGCGGCGCACGAGCCGTTCGCGCAGCGGCATAATCCCGATCGGCCGCTGCCACGCGGAGACGATCAGAAATCGCCAGCGATCCGCAGACGATTTGAGCGAGTGCGTCCCGGAGTTGTGCGGGCCTTGCCATTCGGCGATCAACTGCGGATCAAGCTGGCCGAACGGGTTTTGATCGGGGCTGATGGCCGCCAGTGACGTTTCCAGGAATTCCGGCGTTTGCCGAAACGAAGCTCGCGGTGTGCGAGACCACAGCGAATGCCACACATGCCGCAGTTGGCCGGGGCGAGTCACATCAACGGCTTCGTGGACGGTCATCATGCGACACCGAATCTGAGCGGACGGATCAAACGTCACATGACTCAGGCAATCGGCGTGCCGACTCCCGCAAGGGTTCAAAGTCAAAACTGGTACGGCATCCGACCTCTGTGGCGATGCTCTGAGACATCGGTATTTCGGGCAAACCGTGTATCGCCTCTTGGCGAGCAAATAACGACGCCAGGTTCACGCGACTGTTCGCCGCGTTGCTTTCCGGAGACGCTCGTGTGGTCGATTGGCAACGTGTTGCCGAAAATCCCCATCAGCACTGTGATGTAACCCGAAGCGTAAGCGAGGGAGCACCGGGCGCGACGTGGTTCGGCGTGAGCTCATCGTGCGCTTATGCCTTTGCGGCGTGCGACGTCGCGGCTCCTTTGCTCAACTGGTTCATTTGCCGCATCGTCTTGTCGAAGCCTTCCATCGAGCCATCGAACGAGAGGATGTTTCCGTGGCTGTGAGTGGCGACATTCTTCATCGCGTCCAACCACATGGTGTAGAGCATGAACTCTGGAGGCACGTTGTTGGACTCCATGGTCTTCCCGGCATCGGCGAGACCGGCGGCCATTTGCTTGCGGAGTAGCGCGTTGCCTTCGCCGCGGAGTTGGTCAACGTCCTTTTCGGCCTGGGCGACCACCCTTTTGGCCTGGGCTTCGGCTTCGGCGACGCGGGTTTTGGTGATGAACTGCGCCTGGGCTTCGTTTTGCGCGGCGAGCATCATGTTGTTCGAGGCCACGACTTGAGCCATCGACCGCATGATCGCTTCGTCGAACGAGATGTCATTGATCTGCAGGGCGACGAGGTGAAAGCCCCAGTCCTGGAGTTCGTGTTCGATGTACGAGTTCACTTCGTCCACGATCTCGCGCCGTAATGACAGGATCTCACTTTGCTTCTTGATGGCAACATACGAGCGGATCGACCCTTCGATGCTGCGGATGAGCGACTGCATGAAGCTGCGCTCGTCGATGAACTTAAAGGCGGCCTTCATGATGGTCTCCTCCGTGCCGTCCGCCACGGTGAAGATGATCAACGCCTTGAAGTTGACGTTTGCCTGGTCGCCGGTGATCGCCTGGAATTCGAGCTCGGCCGACCGAAGCTGCAGCGAGATGCTCCGGAACACTTTCTCAAAGAACGGAAACCGAAAGTTCAGGCCGGGCCGCAGCATTCGGCTGTACCTGCCGAACAGGACCGCGACGCCGACGTGTCCTTGTTTGATGATGGAGATGCTGCCGACCAGGAGGACGATGACGGGAATCGCCGCATAGGCAATGTATTGAAGCTCGCGGTCCACGAGAGGTTCCTTTCTGACGGGAAGCTGTTGCAGAACCTAGCACGACGCGCCAGCGAGTGGTCAAACGTCGCAAAAATTCACTCGCTCGCGCGTCGTGCTGGTTTTGAAATGGCCTCTAGGCGGGGTTTTTTGCGGGATTGGTTTAGGTGGGAAACTGCGAAGAATGGTGCTCAAGGATGTACCAGCCGGTCTTCTCCTTCTTGCAGACGAAGGAGTAACGAGCTGGAACATGCACAACCACGCCCTTCTTGCGGTACGAGAACGAGTAGGAACCAGATCGGAGGAAAATGTCGTGGTACTGGCGGGTCTCGCCGGACTCGAACTGCACCTTCACGTTATCCAGCTCGAAGAGATGCTCGAAGTAGCGGCGAATGTGGTAGTGTCCCGTCCGCAGATCTTTGGCGAATGTGCCCCACAGCAGACCTTCCGAGTCATAGGTGCCCACGACGCTGAGGAGGTTGTGTTGATTGACGCCGTACTCCCAGTCCCCGATGAAGTCGTCGAGATCCTTCTTCTCGGTGCTCGATCGGATCACGCTGCTGTAAACCAGCCCGCCCGAGTCCTCGTCCTCGTTCACGTCCATCGTGTCGGTGGCGTGGGGATGGATCCTATCGCTGAACAGCTTGATGAACTTCTTGAGGATCTCCAGAGTCGGCACATGCTCGTGCTTGAAGATCACGTAAGTGATGAAGCTGTGAACGGCGAGGGCCGCGAACAGCCCCTCGAAGATCCCATGTTGAAAGACGAGAATTCCGCAGAACATCGCCAGCCCGAACGCATACGGTCCCTCCTGAGCGACGTGGTACATTCCGGCGACCATCTTCCAACCCGTGAAGACCATCAGCACGGCCAGCGAGAATTCCGGCAGATGAGAGAGCAACTCGGGGAAAACCAGCACGACTCCGAGCACGGCCGCGACGAACAGGTTCGACATCTTCGTCACCGCGCCGGCCATGCGGTTGGTGGAGCTTTTCGCCAGTCCATCCAAGTTGGTCATGCCGCCAAAGAAGCTCGACGCCATGTTGCCGACCCACATGACGAGCAGGCTGTTGTTCGAATTCGACTTCCGGCCGAGCGGGTCGATCTGTTCGATGGCGGCGTTGCTCATCACTTGCTCGATGACGTCGATCAGCATCAGCATGGAGGCGTACAACACCATCTCGACGTGCATCTTGGGCGTGATGCGTGCGAAGTCGGGAAACGGCCAAGCCAACACGAATTCCACCGGCTCGACGTGCAGCATCGGGAACTTCACATAGAAGGCCAGCCAGACACTGCCGGCAATGACGGCGATGTAGGGCACGCCCGGGCTGGTGTCCTTGAACCGCTTGTAGAGGTACATGAACATCACCAGCCCGACTGCCGAACACAACATCACAAGCCCGCGCTCACCGGTCCAAAACACGTCGGAGTGCCCGACGGTCTCGTAGGTGTAGGGCACGAACTTCATGGCGATCTTCAAGCCGACTCCCGCAAGCAGACCTTCGATCAGAAAGTGCGGCACGGCTTTGAGGATGTACTTGGCGAGGTTGTAGCGCCACACCACCGCCTGAAAGCTCGCGGTCAGAAAGATGAGCCAAGGCATGTTCTCCATGCCGAAATGGTGAATTCCCATCGCGAGGATCGGTGCCAGCCCGGCCGCGACTCCCGGCACGCCGACGTGGTTGCCCGGCCTGACCAGATAAAGAACGAAACTGATCACGCAGGCAACGATGACCGTCGCCAGCCCCATCTGCACGGGATACTCCGACATCAGGCAAATGCCGACCGTCAACGGAATCGCCATCAACCCCGTGATCAGGCCTGCGAGCGCATCTCGCTTCATGGTCTCTGCCGTGAAACGCGGCGTGCTCGCGGTCAAACCATCCGCACCGACATCGGTCAGCGAGCCGGGAGCGGCATCCCCCGGAAGCTGCGTGTTTCGCGATCGGGACACATGGAAAGTTCCCACGTCCGATGGAATGGCCAGAGTGGCTGTCGCATGGCCGGCAGAATGATTGAAGTCGCCCATGATCGGGCCTCCCGTTTCGTGATGAAATCAGATCCGCATTCGATGGCAAGACATCGCCAGCGCTCTCCAAAACTTCTGACAGTCCGATGCGAAATTCCCTGACCAAGACCTCTCGAAACGGGAACGTTCGCGGACCGAGTTCTCCGGCGATGTCACACAGCCGTGCGACGGCGATACCGTCGTGTGACTCCAGAAAACTTGAGCGTGCGGGACGCACGAGCGCCGTGCGTCACCTCGGCGCAGCCAGCATGGCTGATGTGCTCTTGCGTGGACAACTCCGCCACGGGATCTGTTCGATTACAAGTCCGTAAGCGATCGTGAGACGTACGATTATTCCATCGGCAGATCCGCTGGTGTCCACGACAGGATCGACTTCAGCGGGACATGATTCGTGACGTCCCCGCCGGTCATCAGCCAGAAGCGGCGATCCTTCACCCCCGCGTCGATGTTGTCGAGCGGAGTTGCGTCACCAGTGAAGCGAGCCTTCGTGAGCGCGACCCAATCTCCGTTCGTCGTCCGCGCCCAACCGTTGCCAAAGGTCGCACGTCGAGCCTGTTTCGCGCTGCGACCGTCTCGGCGAAAGTCTTCGAGGAACGAATACAACCCGCGTAACGGCTCGCCACCTGTCTGCGTGCGAAACGTGGCGAGATGCTTCCACTCGTGCGACTCGTTCAGCCACAGATACGCCGCGAACGACGTCTTGGGCTTCTCGACCGTCGCTTTCACGCAGAACCGATACGTCTGTCCGATCTTCCACTTCAATTTGTAGAACGACTGCGCTCCGGTCCCTTCGTTGCCGAACCGGCCGACGCGGACATCTTTGTCGTTGTGCAACACCTCGACGCGCCGATCCGCCGGCACCGAGTTCGGATCATTCTGCTCACCCGGATCCCAGATTGAGAACAACACAACTTTGTCCTCCGGGCCGCTCAACTCTTGAATGCCGAAGTATCCGTGTTTGAACCCGCAAACCATGAAGTAACTGCCGGGCACCGACTCTTCGACGGTCACTTCGTTGTAGAAGACAGTCGCATCGGGAGCCGGAAATCCGAGATGCACCGACCTCGCGGCCCGCGGTTCTTTGGGTTCGTCAGCGAAGGACGATTCAGCAACCAGCACCATCAGGCATGACACCCACCCACGCCATGCCCACATTTTGCATTTCTCAATTTTCATTTCTCATTTTCCATTCATGCTTGTGAGTTCGACACGGCGGCGTTGCCTACTGCCCACTGCCTGCGATTCCTACGATAACGCCCATGACACCCCCCGCCGATGCTCCCAACGCCATCGAAGTTCGCGACCTCACGAAGGTCTATCGCGTGTTCCAAAAACGCGAGGGCTTGGCCGCGTCGCTCAAGAGCTTGTTCCGCCGCGAATACAAAACGGTCACCGCCGTTGGCGGAGTCAGCTTCTCGATCCAACAAGGGGAGATGGTCGCGTTCCTCGGTCCCAACGGTGCCGGCAAGACCACGACGCTGAAGCTGCTCAGCGGCTTGATCTATCCGACGTCCGGTACTGCGACGGTGCTGGGCTTCACACCGTGGCAACGCGAGATCGCCTATCGCCGCCGTTTCTCGCTGGTCATGGGACAAAAGAATCAGCTCTGGTGGGACTTGCCCGCTCAAGAATCGTTCCGCCTGCATGAGGCGATCTATCACATCGAACCGGCTGCCTTTCAGCGTCGGCTCGATGAACTGACCGATCTGCTGGAAGTCCGCAAGCTCGTCAATCAACCGGTGCGCGAACTGTCGCTCGGCGAGCGAATGCGCATGGAGTTGATCGCCGCGCTACTGCACAGCCCGGACCTGCTGCTGCTCGATGAGCCAACCATCGGCTTGGACGTCGTCTCTCAGCGCAAGGTCCAAGAGTTCCTCAAGCACTACCAGCGCGAGCGGCAGATCACGGTCCTGCTGACCAGTCATTACATGAAAGACGTCGAAGCTCTCTGCGAGCGAGCGGTCATCATCAATCAAGGCTTAATCCAGCACGACGGCCCGCTGGCCACGATCGTGGGCCGCTTCAGCCAAACCAAAATCATCGAACTGCAATTCGTCAGTGAACTGCCCGCGTCCACCGAACTCGAACGCTTCGGCACCGTCTTCGACATCAAGTCGCCGCGCTTGAAGCTCCGCATCCCGCGCGGAGAAGTCGCACAAACGCTGTCGGCGCTGCTCAGCCGCTACGAGATCGAAGACGTCAGCGTCCAAGACCGTCCCCTGGAAGAAGTCATCGCCGAGGTCTTTCAACAAGAGGCCGCACCAACACAATAAGCCGATATTCGCGTGCCTTGGCGAGCGGGGCGGCGTCAGCCCCCCGGTTTGCGGCCGAAACCACCGGGGGGCTGACGCC
>CAMDEA010000162.1 GCA_945893045.1 Planctomyces sp. SH-PL62 | reverse complement strand
GGCGTCAGCCCCCCCGGTTTTCGCCGTCTGACCGGGGGGCTGACGCCGCCCCGCTCGCCTGCCTTGTTCTTGGCTGCGCGAAGTATTGTCCAAACAGAGGCAACGGCATGTGGCACGATAAGTACAAAGACGGAGCACCTCAACCGGCTCAGATCATTCACTGCGGCAAGCTGCCCGCGAGCGTCTTCAGCGACTCGCGCGATGCTGCTCGTTTCGTGGCGGTCGTGATTGCCAATCTGATTCGCGAGAAGAACACGGCGGGACAAAAGGCGGTGCTGGGGCTGGCGACCGGCTCGACGCCGATCGGCGTCTATCGCGAACTCGTCCGCCTGCACAAAGCCGGCGAGTTGGATTTTTCTAACGTCGTGACGTTTAACCTCGACGAATACTGGCCGATGCCGCCGGAGTCCGAGCAGTCGTATCACAGCTTCATGTGGGAGCACCTCTTCGGCCACGTCAACATTCCGCCGGAAAACGTTCACATCCCCAGCGGACTGTCGCGACAAGAAGATGTTGAACGGGAATGCGCCGAATATGAACGGCAAATCACTCAATTGGGTGGGTTGGATCTGCAACTGCTGGGGATCGGACGCGATGGTCACATCGGTTTCAACGAACCGGGCAGCGATCGCAACAGTCGGACTCGATTGGTAGCGCTGGACCCAATGACTCGGCGCGATGCGGCGGGAGATTTTGGTGGCGAGGAGAAAGTCCCGGCCCGCGCGATCACGATGGGAGTACAAACCATCTGGGAAGCCAAACGCATTTTCCTGGTGGCTCTTGGTGAAAAGAAGGCGTTCGTCATCCGAAAGGCATTGGAGGGAGAGCCGACGCCCAACGTCCCGGCCAGTTTCTTGCAGAATCACTTGAATGCGGCCTTCATCCTCGATGAAGCTGCCAGCGCGGAACTGACTCAGGTCCGGACGCCGTGGACTGGCGGCCGCATCGTCGATTGGACGCCGACTCTGCAAAAACGAGCGATGGTTTGGCTGGCGCAGGCCTGTCAGAAGCCGCTCTTGAAGCTTGATATGAAGGACTTCTTGCAGCATCACTTGTACGACATCCTGCATCTCGAAGGAGGCGTGGCTGCGATTCGCGAGTCCGTCTTTGACGAACTGTTGAAGACCGTCTGCACGAAACCTGGCGGTGACAAGCCGCTCAAGGTGTTGATCTTCAGCCCGCACCCGGACGATGACGTGATCTCGATGGGAGGCACCTTCATCACGCTGGTCAATCAGGGACATCAGGTGCATGTCGCGTACATGACCGGCGGAAACATCGCCGTTCGCGACGACGCTTGCTTGCGGCATATCGACTACGTTGAGGAGAGTTCACAGCAACTCGGCGGCCTGAACCCAGAGACCGCCGCGCGATTGAAGAAATGCCGCGACCTCATCCGCGCCAAGAAGCCGGGCGACCATGACGCTGGCGATGTGCTGACGCTCAAAGGTCTGATCCGCAAGACCGAAGCGATCAACGCCTGCGAGTTGGTCGGCGTTCCTGTCGAGCGGCTGAATTTCTTGGAGTTGCCGTTCTATCAAACCGGCAGTGTCAAGAAGCGAGCGATGGGTGAAGCCGACATCAAGATCGTGGCTGACAAACTCCGTGACCTGCGTCCCGATCAGATTTACTTTGCGGGCGATCTCTCTGACCCACATGGCACGCACCGCGTCTGTGCCCAAATCATCATCGAAGTGCTCGCTCGAATTGATGCCGAGAGTTATGCCCCGGAAGTCTGGATGTATCGCGGAGCATGGCAGGAGTTCGAACCTCACGAAATCGAACGGGCCGTGCCGCTCAGCCCGGAAGTCATGGCCAAGAAGAAGCAGGCGATTCTGCGGCACGAAAGCCAGAAGGATGGGGCCATGTTCATGGGCTCCGACGACCGCGAGTTCTGGATGCGGGCCGAAGACCGGACCAAGCAAACGGCTCAGATTTACAACGACCTCGGCCTGCCGGAATTCTTCGCACTGGAAGGCTTCGTGCGGTATCACGGACAGAAATTGTGATGGTCTGGGAGGGTGTGGGCGGGTTCGCTCGGTCGCTTGAATCCCCCCGGTGAATCGCGATACTCGCCACCGTTAATGGTCTGCCACTTTCACAAACATGCCGCGGCCAGAAGGCTAAATGCGGCCAAGGAGAATTCACATGGCTGAGACTCGAACTGGAGCTGTGACACTTAAAGGCAACCCCGTGACACTCGCGGGAGTGGCGTTGCAGGCTGGCCAGGCCGCACCGGATTTTAAGCTGCAAGACAACGGACTGGGCGAAGTCACGCTGGCCTCCAGCGCCGGCAAGACGCGAGTCATCGCGACGATCCCGTCGCTCGACACACCGACCTGCCATGCCGAGACCAAGCGGTTCAATGACGAAGTCAAGAACCTGCCGAACGTCGAGGTTCTGGTGGTCAGCATGGACTTGCCCTTCGGGCAAAAGCGCTGGTGCGGAGCCGAGGGCGTAACCAACGTCAAGACGTTGAGCGCTCACCGCTGCTCGAAGTTTGGCGAGGATTACGGTGCTTTGATTTCGGGCGGCGTGTTGGATCGTTGCCTCTGCCGAGCGATCTTCGTGATCGACGGCCAAGGCCAACTCAAGCACGTCGAGTACGTTAAAGAAATCGCCGACCATCCGAACTACGAGGCCGTTCTGGCTGCGGCCAAGGGGTAATTCAGCTCGATGCGCACCGGCTGGTAAGACATCAAACGCCCGCTCCCGTTGGGGAGGCGGGCGTTTTTTTGTGGATTCACCACATGGAGTGTTACCGGGCCGGTGTCTCGACATCCAAGTGGTCAAGTTGGCTGATTCTGACGCGGTTCACCGAAATTTCAGAAAGACTTTCGACACATTTGACGGTTTCGCTCGTAAATACACATCGTGGGACAGTGGGTCGGATTCAACGCCAGAGGGAAATCGGCGAATCATCGCGGGCCAAGAGTGACTTCTAGGATCGAGGTCGGCTGCAGCCGCGGTCGCCTCAAGGAGGAGATGCGATGCTGGTGCTTACGCGAAAAAATGGGGAATCCGTGCGGATCGCGGACAACATTGAAGTGGTCGTTCTGGAGGTCAAGAACGGCAAAGTCCGGCTGGGGTTTCGCTGCCCCGACGATGTTTCGATCCTGCGGAAGGAAGTCTATGATCGCGACGCCGCCGTTGAGCCGCTCTCGCTGATGGACTTCGCCGCATTGGTCGAAGCCTAGCGACACGCCACCGGCAGCTCTGCCGGAAAGGCGATCATGTCCGCACTGTTTCTGACCGAGGATCACGTTCGCGATTTGCTCGACATGCCGATGGCCATTGAGGTCGTCGAAGAGTTGTTTCGCGAGTTATCCGGCGGCCGCGCGATGAACGTACCTCGGCAGCGGGTGCAAGCCGGCAAGATGTTGCTGCACACGATGTCGGCCGCGTGCGAGTACCTCGGCGTTGGCGGCTGGAAGGCGTATTCAACCACGCGTGAGAAGTCCCGTTTTCATGTCGGGCTGTACGACCTCGCGACTGGTGAAATGCTGGCGATCATCGAAGCGGATTTTCTCGGCCAACTTCGCACCGGTGCCGCCAGCGGCGTCGCCACCGAGTTCCTCGCGCGGCCGGATGCGAAGATCGTCGGCCTGTTCGGAGCCGGGTTGCAAGCGGCCACGCAGCTCAAAGCGGTTTGTTCGGTGCGCAAAATCTCGCGAGTCGAGGTCTATTGCCGCGATGCCGCTCGACGCGAAGCGTTCGCTGCGCAGATGTCGGAATACTGCGCGACCGAGGTTGTGCCGGGACATGCTCCCGATGAAGTCGCCGCCGACAAGGACATCGTCATCACGGCGACCACCAGCAAGACGCCGGTCTTCGATGGCCGAGCGCTGGATGAGGGGACGCACTTGAACGTCATCGGTTCAAACTTTTTGGCGAAAGCCGAAGTGGATGTCACCACCATTCGCCGCGCCGACAATTTGATTTGCGACAGCGTTGAGCAATGCCGTCTGGAGGCCGGTGACTTCATCCCCGCGATTGAAGCGGGGGTCACGGATTGGTCGCTAATGCACGAACTCGCGGAGATCGTCTCTGGCCGAAAAACCGGCCGGGCATTGCCGGAAAACATCACGCTCTTCAAGTCGGTCGGGCTCGCCGTCGAGGATGTCGCGCTGGGAGCCAAGCTGCTGCAATTGGCTCGCAATCAACGGCTCGGTACGCCGTTGCCGTTTTGAGTTGGCGGCGAATGCCATTCGCGATCATCAGCCGGGCTGGGCAAACACGCCGGACAGATTCTGCGATCGTGACGATTGTTCCAGTTCGACTCCTTTCGGAATCACCTCGGAACAGCGGTTGCTCTTCAGCTTGCCGATTATCGGTTTTCTAAGTGTCAGCCCAAGGTGTTGACGATGATCAACATGACCTGTGCTGAGCTTTCAGTCGTCGCAGTTCCAGAAAGCAAAGTGCTCCGCATCTCAGAATTCGATTTCGAGAGGATGGATGTTTCGCGCATTGTCCGTGATTGAACGTCATTTCGTTTCGTTTGCTTGACATTGGCAGGGCCGTTTCCGCTGACGCGCCGAGCGTGTTCAATTCTCTTGATGCGCGGACAACCTGCGAATTCTTCGGCATTTGAGTGCTATTTCGCTCCGCGGCCGTGTTTCTCGCCGCGTCGAGCCGGCGCGTCCGGCACGCCTGCTGCTTTTTGATCCGGCACTCTCACGCACGGATCGGCTTGCTCCTCGGCAAGTTCACGCGGAGCCGAGCCACGTTTTCTCTCTCACTTTCTCTCTCACACTCAAGGGGACAGGGACATGCTGCGCAATTTTTCCAAGTTGGCTTCTGACGAACACGGTTTCATTATCTCAGCCGAGCTAGTGCTCGTGATGACCATTGCCGTGCTGGGCATGGTCGTGGGACTCGCCGCTGTGCGCGACTCGATCACGCACGAACTCAATGACCTCTCACATGCTTTTGGAGCGGTCAACCAGTCCTACAGCGTGACTGGTTTGAAGAAAGATCGTTGCTACGGCGACGTTCACGCCTACGTCGCCGGCTTTGGCTACAATGACAAGTCCGATGACTGCGATTGCAAGCCGATTACGTTCCTCGACGTCAACGGCAAGAACGATCCCAGCAACGGCGATCCACATGAGTCGAACGGTTACTAAACCGCTGATCCAAGAGACCTCAACGCTCGACCGTGAATCGGTCGGGCTTTTTTTGTTGGTCCTGACAATCTTCGCGGGCCGGCGTTGATTGGTGAGAGGTGGTCTCGTCACTGAAACGTCGAAATGTCGATAAGGGACGACGGGAGATGCCCTGATGCCCGAACGTCGCCGACCTGTTTCGTCTGCCGCCATCACCACCGCCAAGCCGGCCGATCTGTCGAGCCAGGTTGCGGCGTTCGTGAATTACTTGCAGGCCGAGTGCGGGATGTCGAAGAACACGCTCGCGGCGTATCGCACGGATTTGCGGCAATTCTCCGAATGGTTTCGCGAGCATGGGCCGGCGACTTTGCATCACGTCGATCTGGCCACGCTGACCGGGCACTTGCAGTGGTTGCATGAGCGAAAGCTCGCGGCCAGCACGATCGCGCGGCATCTGGTCGCGATCAAAATGTTCTTTCGGTATCTCGTGCTGGAAGGGATTCTGGCCGAGAGCGTCGCGGACCTGATGAGCTCGCCGAAGCTGTGGCAGAATCTGCCGAAAGTGCTTTCGCCGGAGTCGATCAATCGGCTGATCGCGGCTCCGACCGCTGAGGATCGGCAACCGCTCCGCGATCGGGCGTTGCTCTGCCTGTTGTATGCGACTGGCTGTCGAGCTTCGGAAATCTCGAATCTGAAAGTGCAGGACGTCCGGCTCGACGAGAACTTCTGTCGCTGTCTGGGCAAGGGAAACAAGGAACGGATTGTCGGCCTCAACCCAGTCGCGCGGTTGGCGTTGGAGGCGTATCTCAAACACGAACGGCCGCAGCTTGTCAGCCGTCGCGAGGCCGATTGGCTGTTTGTGACGCGCCGCGGCACCGGTTTAAGTCGGATCATGATTTGGCATTTGGTGAAGAAGTACGCAGCTCGCACGGGGTGCAGCAATCAAGTTAGTCCGCACACGTTTCGACACAGCTTCGCGACGCACATGCTGGCTGGCGGTGCGGAGATTCGCGCTCTGCAAGAACTTCTGGGGCACGCGAACATTGCGACGACGCAGATTTACACGCACGTCGAGCATTCGCGGCTGAAAGCGGTGCATGCTCGATGTCATCCGCTCGCCTAGATATGAGTTGGCCGGCAGGGTTTGCCTGGCTTTCGGGACTGACACGTTCGGCATCGCGGGCACGACTTATGTCTCGCGAGTGACCGGCATGGCGTTTCCATCCGCTTCGGTCGCTGCTTCCGACGATCAACCGAGGAGAACCGTTTTTCGACCGGAGCAGCGACCATGCGAGTTCGATCCACGAGCGTGCTGTGCGGCGTATTGATGCTGATCAGCGGTTGGCTCGCGTTTGATCGCCTGCATGCTGATCCGCGACGCGGTGGGGACTTTGAAATTGACAGTGGCGTGAATTCGCTCCGCGACGCCGGACGAGTGATGTCCAAGATCGCCAAGCAGATTTCGCCAAGCGTCGTCCACATTGAGAGCATTCACCGCACGGTCCTGCGCGGCGAGGTGGAAGAGACCGGATCGGGCGTCATCGTGCGTGGCACACACATCGCCGGTGACTATGTCGTCACGAACCGGCATGTCATCACGGCGGCGAAGTTGACGGAAATCAAAATCACGCTGCCCGATGGCCGGCAGGTGCATCCGGAGCGAGTCTTGGAAGACGAAGCATCCGACATCGCCGTGATGAAAATCGTGGCGGATGGGCTGACCGCCGCGACATGGGGCGACAGCGACGAGACCGAGATCGGGCATCCGGTGCTGGCAGTGGGAAGTCCATTCGGCCTGAGCCAATCAATCACTTTTGGAATCATCAGTGCAAAGAGCCGCCGGTCGTTGAAGCTCGGCGACCGTGGAGTGCTCAATCAGGATTTCCTGCAAACGGACGCCGCGATCAATCCCGGCAATAGTGGCGGCCCCTTGATCGACATGAGCGGCCGAGTGGTGGGCATCAATACCGCGATCGCATCAAACAGCGGCGGCAATGAAGGGATCGGCTTCAGCATTCCCAGCAACTTGGTCGCCCGCGTCGTCGATCAACTGTTGGAATACGGCAAGGTCTATCGAGCGTATCTTGGTGTGAAGCTCGACCCAGAGTTTGACATTACCAAAGCCCGTGCGTTGAAGCTCGACCGGGCACGCGGGGCGCGAGTTCTTTCCATCTATCCGAACACGCCGGCCGCGCGAGCGAAGTTGCAAAAGGACGACGTGATCCTGAGCTTCGACGGCATCGACATCCACGACGAGAACCATCTCATCAACGTCGTGAGCTTGTCACCGGTTGGCAAAAAGGTCCGGCTGACGGTCATGCGGCGCGGCGAGAAGATGACGGTGCAGGTCGATCTCAGCGACCGATCCGTCGCCGAGGACGATTCGCCGCCGTCACCGACTCAGCCGCAGCAAAGCAAGACCGAAACGAAAGTCGAACTGATGAGTTTGCCGTCGGAACGTTCGCAGCCGGCGAATTCATTTGATTTGCAATTTGAAATCTCAGATTTGAAATTTCAGATGACGATTCGCCGCGAGCCATAGTAGACGAGTCACTCCGTGGCTCGAAGTTTCCGGTCACGGAGTGACCGGTCTACTTTTGCGGACACAGCGACTCAAAACTCGATTCGCCGCAGCATGCGGCAGAAGTAGTCGAGCAACCCCTGAGTGTTCACGTCATCGACGACTTCGATGTTGTCGCGCCAGCGGCGACAGGCTCGGCGGTCGAACACCGTGACGCCGCGGCAGAGACCGACTTGCGTTTCGACATCAACCGCCATCGAGGTGGTGTGGACCAGCCGGTCTTGGGAAATCGCCGCCAGCGCGACCGTCTCACGCAACGAAAAACCTTCGCGGCCGAGATGCTCGTGCGAGGCTCGCAGGCCGAATTGCAGCCATTCGAGGACTGCCTTGCCGGCGCGGCCAATGCCGACATCGGACAGCCTCGCGAAGAGGTCGTAGTTGAGCACGAGCTGTTGCGCGGCATCCAGCGGTACGAGCGTCTTCGTGGCGGGGGACTTCAACACGATCTGAGCGGCTTCAGGGTCCGCGAAGATGTTGAACTCGGCCGCGGCCGTTGCATCGCCTCCGACTGAAATGGAGCCGCCAAGGCAAACGAGCTCGCGCAACAGCGACAAGAATTCAGGATCGAGTTCCTGCGCGGCTTGCACGTTGGTCAGCGGGCCGAGCGTCAGCAGCGTGATCTCTTGCGGGTGTTGCCGCACGAGTTCGATCAACAGCTTGATGGCCTCATGCGGCTTGTGCAGTTCGGCAACCGGAACAAATTGGTCACCGAGTCCCGTGCGGCCGTTGAGAAAAGCCGGATCGACGTAGCCGGGCATCAGGCCGCCTCCGGGCAACGGCAGTTCCGCGTCAGAAGAGCCAAGTCGAGGCCATTTATCCGGGTCGATCAATTCAATGACCGTTTGCAGATTTCGGGAGGCGGTGGCTCCGGACACACATCCGGCCGTGGCCGTGACCGCCAGCAAATCCACCTCCGGGTCCAGCAGCGCGATGGCCACCGCGAGGGCATCTCCGATGCCCGGATCGGCGTCAATGATGAGTTTGCTGGGCACGGGCGGCATCCTTGAAAAGAAAGGCGGAGACGTGAATGGGGCGGATTGTACGGCTCGGAATTTTTCAGCGTCAATCGGCGGATTTGTTGTTGGGCATAGGCGGATCGACCGGCACGATCGACACGAGACGCAAATCTCGCCAAGCATTGTCCGCGGCGGAATCAACCTTTTTTGACCGATGCGGTGATTCGACCTAAGTAGTGTCGTGATCCGCGTTGTCCCGCTGTGGGCACGCAGAACGTGCGCCGGCAGAGGAAAGGTTTGAATACCGTGAATTATCTCCGAAGCATCACCAACACCATCACCGGCACCATCACCGATGAGACGGGACGAGTCGTGGCCGCATTAGTCGCGGGTCAGGCCCTGTGCTTGGCGATTGGTTGCAGCCTCAGCGCGATGTGGGGCTGGTCGCCTATTCTGGCAGTGATTCTGGGGATCGGCCTGCTGACCGCGATGACTGCTCAAGGCGCGGCGCTGTGGAAGGGGTTCGGGCGTCGGCATTCCATCGCTCAAAAACTTCAATTGGAAGCCGAGGCTCGTGCGGAGCGTGACCGTGCCGATTTGCTCTGTACTCAGCAAGCCGTGATGTTTGGTCTGGCCCACTTGGCCGAGTGCCGCGATCCCGCGACGGGACAGCATCTGCGACGCATGAAACATCTCGCTCGCGAACTGGCCGAGGCCGTTTCCAAGCACCCCAAGTATCAGGCTGTCGTCACGATCGACTTCCTCAAGCAGATCGAGATCAGCGCGATGCTGCATGACATCGGCAAGGTCGGCATCGCGGACGATATCCTGCTCAAACCGGGCAAGCTGACGATGGATGAGCGCCGTGACATCGAGCAGCATCCGCTGATCAGCAGCCAATGCTTGCGGCGGATCGAGGAAAAGCTGGGGAAGGCCAACTTCTTGCAGATGGCTCACGAGATCGCGCTGTACCATCACGAGCGTTGGGATGGCCGCGGCTATCCGTTCGGCCGGCGCGGAGACGCGATTCCGCTGTCGGCCCGCATCGTGGCCATCGCGGATGTCTACGACGCTTTGGTTTCCGAACGGGTTTACAAGCCTGCGTTCCCGCACGAGCAATGCGTGGACATGATTCGCCAAGGAGCCGGTACGCAGTTCGACCCGGATTTGGTCGAGATTTTTCTGACCATCGAAAACCGCTTTGCCGACGTGTCGCAGCGAATCCGCAAGCTGGACCCGACGCTGTCGATGTGCTCCTACATGTTCCCCACCGACCGAAAATCGAGTCGGGCGATTCAAGAAAACTTCGGAACCCTCGACGAGGTATTGCAGAAGCTCGACTTGGAAACCTCACCGCGACTCGATCGAGTCGTGAGACCCGCTCGCTGATCCGCGACGCTGGCTAAGAACATTCAGGCGAGCGGCGCGGCGTCAGTTCAACGGCACTCACTTTGTGAGCGGCACGGCGCTAGCCGCCGGTATTTCTTGGAGCGGCAGAACCGCAACCAAAAAACCAAACCCTGTTCCACATGTTGCTCTGAACTGGTTTGATCCACTTCGCGTTCTTTGCGACCTTCTGTTCAAAACACCGATTTCCGATTTGGAACAGAAGGTCGCAAAGAACGCGAAGAGAACAAAATCGGTACAGAGCGTCTTCTCACTAAACGAGATTTTCAAACGTTTGCAATGCAGGAAACATCGCTGCCGCTACACCGGTGGCTAGCGCCATTCCGCTCAAATCCAGTGCCATTGGGCTGATGCTGGCCCGCTCACCTGTTTCATTCCTGCGGCACGATGCCCGCGTCTACATCACCGAGAAATAGTTGGCGACCGCGAAGTCGAACGCTTCGAGAGTCAGCCGCTTGGGGATGCGGTGGTACGTGCAATAGTTGCGGACTTGCAGCACCAGATCGCGCGGCTGGCACGAGCGCAGCGGACGGTTGATCGGACGGTAATGCTTGGCCAGCAGGTCTTCGATCACATCGCGGTCATACTCGAAGCCGAAGTGCGGGCAGACGAGTTGTAAGATTCGATGGAACTCGTCCTCAGTGGGGTCAATGACCTGGATCTTGTACGGAATACGGCGAGTGAAGGCCCCATCGACAAGCTGCCTGGGTTCGAGATTCGTCGAGAAGATGATGAGCTGATCGAATGGAACTTGCACCTTCTTGCCACTGGGCATATTCAGGAAGTCGTAGCGTTTTTCGAGCGGCACGATCCAGCGATTGAGCAGATCCGCCACGGGGCAGCGCTGCCGGCCAAAGTCGTCGATGACGAACGTTCCGCAGTTGCTCTTCAGTTGCAGCGGAGCTTCGCAAACCTTCGTATGCGGATTCTGCGTGACCTCCAATTGATCGAGCGTCAGTTCGCCGCCGACGACGATCGTCGGCCGCACGACATGCACCCAACGCGGGTCCACCCCCGACAGGTCAAACAGATTGCTGCTGGCCGCCAGTGGCAGTTCTTCGTGCTGGCCGGGATCGAAGACGCGGATGATTTCCCCTTCGATGCCCAGTGCTCTTGGAATCCAGATCGACGAACCGAAGCAGCGGGTGATTCGTTCGGCAATGCTGGTCTTGCCGTTGCCCGGCTCGCCATAGAGGAACATGCCGCGGCCGGAATTGATCGCTGGTCCCAGCGTATCGAGCATTTTCTGGTTGATGATCAGGTCTTTGAACGCCTCGTGGAGTTCTTCGACGTTGACCGTTTGCTTGGCGATGCTCTGCGCCGCCATCGCTTCGAGATAGTCGCGCAGCGGAACCGGTGCCGCTCCGAAGTACGTGCATTCCGCCGAGTACACTCGTGCCCGCGAACGCCCCGTATCGGTGATGGTGTAGTGGAAGTCGCCGGCTTCCGCCGTTCCGGACAGCGACAGCATGTGTTCGAGTTTCAAATCCCGCACGATCGGTTCGACGATGTTGAAAGGGAGCTTGATTTGATTGCAAATCTGCCGCCCGGACGCGACGCCGCGCGCGGCCAGGTATTTCAGGATCAACCCCTCGACCTCTTCGTGGGTCAGTCCTGCCGCCTCGATCGTCTCCGGACACTTGGGTCGGTAAACGCCGTCATCGGCTTGCGCGTCTCCCAGCAGTTGATTGACTCGGTCGAACAAATCGGTCAACCGGCGATCCACCCATGCGACAGGAGCCGAGTCGGTCCGCAACGGGTGTTCCTCCGACTCAACGTCGTCGATGTGAGACGGTTCGATGCCGGGCGAGGTCATCTCTGTGGCAACAGCCGCAGGGTCAGACGCGGCCTGGCGGTCGCCATCCGAACCAAACAACGTCTCACGAGCATTTGCGAACAACGACTGCATGACCACAGGCTTTCCACCGACGAACTTCGCACCGCGCGCAGGTCGGACCGCTCGCGGAAATTCCAGCGGGTGAAAGCTAGGTCACGCTCAGGAGATGTCAAACACGCTCGACCGATCAACTCGCACCGCTCAATCACCACAACCGTCACGGTTCGCGGCGAGTCCAGCCAATCGGAGCGAGTTGAAATGCACGCATCGGCCAAATACTCTGTCTCCCCTCCCACCCTGGAAACCATTCGTGGCTGAATCGGTCACGCTCATCCCTCTTCCCGCCTCGACTTGCAAGGAGATTGACTCACCGTGAGTGACACTGCCCTCGCCGCCAAACAGGCCAAAGCCAAGGAACTGCTCGACGAACAGACCCGCCAAACCGTCCGCTGGCACTTCAGCGATGAGACCGGTTGCCCGTTCTGGCTGGAAAAGAAACGGGAGTTCAAGTTCGACCCGCTCAAAGAGGTCAACAGCTTCGAGGACTTGAAGAAGTTCCCCAACTTCGAGGACGAGTGGCTTCGCGGCGGCCCGATCCGCCGCTGGGTTCCGAAGGGACTGGCCGACAAGCCCGTGTACGTCTTCGAGACCGGCGGCACGACCGGTATCCCCAAGAGCCGCATGGTCATTGAGGATCACTGGATCGACTACGAGAACTTCAGCGACACGCTTCCCGACGAGCACTTTCCACGCGGCTCGAACTGGCTGATGCTCGGCCCGTCCGGCCCGCGCCGCTTGCGATTAGCCGTCGAGCACCTCGCGCAGTATCGTGGTGGCATTTGCTTCTGCGTGGATCTCGATCCGCGCTGGGTCGTGAAGCTCTTGAAGAAGGGAGATATCTCCGGCGTGAAGGCGTATGCCGATCACGTCATCGACCAAGCCGTGACGATTCTCTCCGCCGGCCACGACATCAAGTGCGCGTTCGCCACGCCGAAGCTGCTCGAAGCACTCGCCCTGAAGTTGATGGACAAGGGAAGCAGCATCGAAGAGTCCGGCATCAAGGGGATCTTCGCCGGCGGCACCGAGTTCACTCCGCAGTGGTATCGCTTCTGCCGCGAAGAACTGCTCGGCCCGAACGTCTACATCACGCCGACCTACGGCAACACGCTGATGGGCCTCGCCTGTGGCAAACCCTTCGATCCCGCCGACAACTTCAAGATCACCTACTACGCTCCGCAACCGCGAGCCGTCATCGAGACCGTCGAGTTCAATGACTACAACCAAGTCGTCCCCTACGGCAGCACCGGCCGAGTCAAGCTCTACACAATGACCAAAGAGTTGTTCGTCCCCGGCTTCATGGAACGAGACGAAGGCGAACGCGAAAAGCCGCACGACAAATACCCATGGGATGGCATCAGCGGCACGCGGCCGTTCCATGAATTCGCGGCCACGACAACCGTCGGTGTTTACTAACCACCAATCCATTGGCGAGCGGGGGGCGTCAGCCCCCCGGTTTCGTTTGCGAACTTTTAGAAGAGGATGATTCAAAATGCTTGAGATACCTGTGATCCGCTGGGGCCAACCTTACGAGTCCATGGAAAAGGACAAGATCGTCCACTTTGAAACCGGTGAAGCCGTCGCAACCGTCAACAACGCGAACGCCGGCCTCATTAAGATGGACATGCGGAAGCAGGGCAAGGCTCGTGACATCCTGCGGCAATTCAGCATCGACCAGCTTTGCAGCATGGCCGAGAAGGCCGCTGACCTTTATCAAAACGCGACGCTGCCGCTCGGCAATGGAACGCAAAGCCCCGCGGAATTCTGTCGAATGCAATCGGCGACAACCGGACTGCCCGAGCACATGTGTGCCGGCAACATGAAGAAGAATGCCTATGTGCTTCGCAACATGCGGCACACGTTGGAGGCTCTGACTCGCGGGCTGCCGTTGGAGATTCTGACCAAGGGCTACGGCATGGAAAGCCGAGGCGTGATGGTCAGCTATCAGGCTCAGACAAACGTGCTGGGCATGGTGCTGCCGTCGAACTCGCCCGGCGTGCATACGCTGTGGATGCCGGTCATCCCGTTACAGATCGGCCTCGTGCTCAAGCCCGGTCCGCAAGAGCCGTGGACGCCGTACCGCATGTACGAGGCGTTTGCTCAAGCCGGCGTGCCGCGCGAAGTCTTCTGCGTTTATCCGGGCGGTCCCGAATGTGGAGCCGCCGTTCTCGAAACGTGCAACCGCGCGATGATCTTCGGCGGAATTCCGACCGTCGAACGCTATCACGGCAACCCGCGTGTGCAGGCTCACGGGCCGGGGTTCTCGAAGATTCTGTTCGGCGACGACATGGTCGATCAGTGGGAGAAGTACATCGACCTCATGGCCGAAAGCGTCTTTGCTAACAGCGGACGAAGCTGCATCAGTTGTTCCGGCATCTGGGCTTCGCGGCACACGGAAGAGATCGCCGAAGCGCTGGCCAAACGGCTCGGCCCGATCGCTCCGCTGCCGATGAGCGATCCGAAGTCGCCGCTCGCCGCGTTCACCGTGCCCGGAGCAGCGAAGGCGGTCAACGCACAGATCGAAGAATTGGTGAAGGCTCCCGGAGTCACCGAAGTCTCCGCGAAGTACCGCAACGGCGACCGCCACGTCGCCCACGAGCGCTACGACTTTCTGCGTCCGACCGTCATCCATTGCACCAGTACCGAGCCGGCGATCGCCAACACCGAGTACATGTTCCCGTTCGTCTCGGTCGTGAAGTGCGAGCAGAAAGACATGATCTCCAAGATCGGCGGCACGCTGGTCGCCTCATGCCTGACGAAAGATGAATCGTGGTCGCGGCAACTGCTCGACGCGACAAACATCGACCGGCTGAACATCGGCGAGGTGAAGACAATCCAACTCCACTGGATGCAGCCGCACGAAGGCAACATCATCGACTTCCTGTTCCGCGCACGAGCGTTCCAGAACTCGCCGCCGCCGTCGCACTAGAATCGACAGGGCGGGACAAGCTCGCTTCGAGCGCCGGCCCACCAATTTCGCTGTCATTGATGGTGTTGTTCATCTGGTGGTGGGCCGGCGCGGCGAAACGCCGCTGGTCCCACCCTACGAAGCGTGAGCTGGTTCAGGTTTGCATTCGATCCGAAAACCAGGCCACCATACCTCCGCAGACGATGATCGGCAGCCAGGCCGCGAAATCCAGCGGCAGCCAATGGATGCGGCCCAGGTAATTGCTCACCTGAGCCAACGCCATCAAGAACAGCATCGCGCCGCAGCACACCGCCAAGTTGGTGATGATCGAGAAACTTTCGCGCCGCAGCACCAACGGCACGGCCAGGCAGACCGCCAGCAGGTTGCCCAACGGCCGAGTCATCCGCTCGTGCAAGTGCAGCACCTGCGAACGCGCGGTTATCGTGCTGAATGACGGATTCCGCAGCCGCTCGACCAGCTCCCACGACGATTGATAACGGTAGGCTGAGACCATCCCCGATAACTGCTCGCTGCCGACATCGGTCACGATGAAGAGGTCGTCCGGTTCAGACAGCGGCAACACGACTTTCTGACCGGTCGCCGTCAGCCGCAGTTGGGCCAATTCGGGAGCAGCATGCTTCAAATGCCAGCCCGCCGGCCGGTGCTTCGTTTTGCGATGATAGATCGCGTGCTCCGCGCGCAGCGTGATGATCTCCGAGTTGATCTCCGGAGCCGGCAACAAAAACTCCGGACGCAGCAGCTTGTGTTCCGCCAGCATCAGCCCCTCGCCGCTGATTTCAATGTGCGAGGAAAAATCGCGTCGGACATACACGCGCTGAGTGTCCTGCGAGCCGGCTCCGATGGGCTTGAGCAGTTCGTCCGCGACCGTCGGCAGCAACACTTCTTGATTGAACATCAACAGCCCGTTGACCACCACCGCGCCGATCAACATCGGAAACACCAGTCGCGCGGCCGGCACTCCGGCCGACAGCATCGGATGCAACTCGCGGTTTTTCAGCAGCAGCGCGAACACGACCATCGTGGCAATGACCGTCAGGATCGGCCCGACCATCTCGAACATCACCAGCGATTGATAGCTATAGAATTCCGCCATGCGCCCCAGCACGTTCAAACTGCTGGATCCGCCCGAATGATCCTGGAAGGCGTCGATGTTCGTGAAACCGTCGAACACCACGAACAAGCCCACGGTGGCGACATAGCCAATCCCGAAGACGTGCCAAAACCGGCCCAGCAGATAGCGATCAATTGTCGTCACGGCGAATCCATTCCCCGGAGCCAGCCGCGAATCCCTGCGGCGCGGCGGGATTACAGGTCAACGGCGAAATACGGTCAAGGCGGGTCGGAAGCGAGCCGAGCCCACAATCACGCGAAGACTTTCTGCACGACTTCGCCGGCGACATCCGTCAGCCGGTGATCGCGACCTTGGTGGCGGAACGTCAGCCGTGTGTGATCCAGGCCGAGCGTGTGCAGGATCGTGGCTTGCAGGTCGTGAACGTGGATCGGATCTTTGGTCGGGTGATAGCCGAGGTCATCGGTCTCGCCGATGATTTGGCCGCCGCGGACTCCACCGCCGGCGAGCAGCATCGTGAAGGCGAACGGATGATGGTCGCGGCCTTCTTTGCCGGGGTTGATGCCTCGGCGGACTTCGTTCATCGGCGTGCGGCCGAACTCGCCGCCCCAGATCACCAGCGTGTCGTCGAGCAACCCGCGTCGCTTCAAATCGTGAATCAACGCGGCGGCGGGGCGGTCGGTCTTGTCGGTGTTCTGCTTGAGCTTGTTGTTGAGGTCCGCGTGATCGTCCCAAGTGTAGTGATACAACTGCACGAAGCGGACACCGCGCTCGACCATCCGCCGAGCCAGCAGGCAATTCCGCGCGAACGTGTCGGTCTTCTCGTCGCCGATGCCGTACTCGGTCAGCGTATGCGGTGACTCTTGCTGGAAGTCGAGCAACTCCGGCGCGGCGGCCTGCATCCGAAACGCGAGTTCGTAGCTTTCGATCCGCGTCGCGATCTCCGGATCGGGCTGCTGTTGCTGACGCAGCCGATTGAGATCGTTGATCGCATCCAGCCGTTGCCGTTGCTGCTGCCGAGTGACTCCGTCGGGATTCGCGAGATGCAGAATCGGATCCCCCTGACTCCGAAACGTCACGCCGCGATGCGTCGCCGGCAGAAAGGCACTGTCCCACAGCGCGGTCCCGGCGATGTCTCCCGGTCCGTTGTTCGAGAGCAGCACGGTGAAGCTCGGCAAGTTCCGCGACTCGCAGCCGAGGCCGTAGGTGATCCACGACCCCATGCTCGGCATTCCGAACCGAGGCACCCCGCACTGCATCGTCAATTGAGCCGGATCGTGATTCGGCACGTCGGTCTTCATCGTGCGGATCATGCACAGGTCATCGGCACACGTCGCCAGATGCGGCAAGTAGTCGGAGAAGTCCATCCCGCACTCGCCGTGCTTCGTGAACTTGCGAGGCGACGCCCACACCCGCGCGCTCCCTTTGATCAGCGAATCGCTCAGCCCTTCCAGAAACGACGCTGGCACCGGCTGCCCATGCAACTTCCGCATGACCGGTTTTGGCGAGAACAGGTCGAACTGACTCGGCGCGCCAGCCATGAAGAGGAAGATGACATTCTTGGCGCGAGGCTCAAACATCGGAGGCTTCGGAACGAGCGAATTGCCGGCCGTGTTCGCCGACGCCGCGAACGACGATTTGCTGCTCAGCAATTGAGCCAACGCCATCGAGCCAAGTCCGCACGTTGACTGAGTCAGAAATGCGCGACGCTGAAGCTGACAAAAGGATTCAAAGTCGGTCATCTCAATTACTCCGAACAAAGAACTGGAACACTAATCTCCGCTGATCT
>CAMDEA010000161.1 GCA_945893045.1 Planctomyces sp. SH-PL62 | reverse complement strand
CGTTGGTGTCAGCGGCGTTCATGCAATTGATCCCGTGTCAGGCGTTCGGCTTCACCAAACAACGGAGTGGCATCGCTGAGGTCTCGAAACTTTCGCAGAGCTTCCAGCTTCCGATCAACATCCTTCGCGATCGGGGCGACAGTGATTTCCACTCGGCTCTGCTCCGGCAAGTCCAGCGGATCGTCCAATTTTAATGAGCCATCGACGACCGTCGCGGTGTGTCTCGTTTTCATCGTTCCATTTCCTCGAAACGCCGTGCAGCGACTCATCGTTTGGACGAGTCATCAAGTTTGCGTGAGCCGCAGTTTACGCCGCCGAGAAGAATCCGTGAACGTCAGCTTGTGGATCCCACGATGCAACATTTGCAGGTCAACATTCACTGTCGGTGGCCGGTTTCATCGCGGAGCGACGATCGAATCGGCGGTTGCGGTGTTGGCATTCCATTCGATCGTTTCCGCGCGATTCACCAGTTCCACCATCGCTCCGCGACCAAGGACAAGCATCAAAAGTCGCCGGAGAGATCGGGGGGCGTCGGGTGGTGGTGATCGCTACTCCGCGGACTCATTGAGCCAGCGTCCCAGGATGGGGAAGGCGAGCGTCCCTGCGGCGGTGATGAGACCGCGACGGATGAGGAAGCGGGATTGGTTGCCGCTGAGTTCGGGCGTGCTGCCGGCGACGATCTGCTCGATGACCGGCCGCACGGCGAAGGAGGCTCCGCGCGGGTTCAGGCTGTCGCGGAAGAAGGGAGCGGCCTGCTCGAAGACGATCTGGTCCACGGTCTCGACGTCCTTCAGTTCCGCACGGCGGCGTTTGGTCGTCTTCAGCAATCCGCCTGCGCTCGCAAATCGCGGAGCAGGTCGGCGAAGGCGGACTCGAAGGCGTCGTGGTTTTTCCAGTTCGAGAAGTCGGGGATGTGGTCTTCGCGGAGTTCGACGGCCAGGTCTTTGCCGGTGTCGGCGTCGAAGCAGCTCCAGTCGCGGATGCGGTCGAGGCTCACCAGCCGGATGGGGAACAGTTTCTGGCGTTGCTCGCGGAGTTCGGCCTGGCGAGCTTTGCGAAGCTCGGTCTGCACCCATTCGCTGTTCATGCTGTGCTCCGAGAGCACCAGCAGCAGGCGGTCGTTGACCTGGATGGCCCGGTCGATTTGCTCGATGAGTTTCTGGCCCCCCTGCGTGTCTTCCGGAGCGAGCCAGACCCGCAGCTTCTCGCCACGCCTCTTCTCGTGCAGCCTCCGAGCGAACTCCTCATCCGCGCCAAATACGGATATTTTTAGAACAATTGCCGTTGACCAGTCTGCGAAGAATTCCGGCGTGAGGACGTTTTGAAAAGTGGCAGCACGACGCCGAGTTGCTTACTAAGTTTGGCGAGGTCTAAGCGTTGAAGGAGGTCGATCGTGATTGGCCTTTTGGAATCCCAAAAGACAAACGCAGAAAGAAACTTCTGAGCAACTTCCGAGTTGAGCATCTCAGAAAACAGTCGTGCTTGTTCTTCGGAATCACACGGCAAGCAGTAGCAGGTGTCGTCGAGCACAACCGGCTGGCCGTTGGCGGGGCCGATCATTTGAAAGGCCAGACGCTTATAAAAGCCGGAGATCGCCACCTTCCAAGGGGCAAACGTGTACGCGCCGACTCCGAACACCGAGAAGCGCGGACGACCACGATAAATCGAACTGGCGCGACGGTCTAAGAGTTCGGCGTGTCGTGAAAGATAGTCCCACGTTTGCGGCGCTGAGCGTTCAATCGCGGAAGTATCTTCACCGATGGATCGCTGAGTGACGAGCATCCAACGATTGGTGGTCGTCTTCCCTTGTGCGATGTCCGAACTCTTGAGCATGGGGAAGACGAACTGTGGTTCCAGCGAAACCAGTTCGCCGAGTCCGTTGCGAAATCGATCCCCCTCGCGACGAAGCTCCAGCACCTTGGAGCAGTCGTGCTTCACGCCGGAACGCCACGCGATGGGGCTTCGTCCGGCCAAATGACGATAGCGCTCATACGCGGCCACATCGGCCACCAGCGAGCCATCTCGGAGACCGATTGCTGAGGACGGCTTCTTGGAATCGAGCGTCTCAAACACGGCAGCGGTCGGCTCGACTTGCTGGCTGTCGGCTGTCGATCGAATCAACAGCAAGCAGGCATCGACCGAAGCGGCGAAGTGTTGCAACGCATCAATGCCGTAGAGAGACGTCGCTGACCAAGCCGCACCACTGGACCAACCTCGGTGCAGAACCTTCCGAGCGACAGCGGTCTTGCACAGCATCGCCAACGTGGCATCGCGCCCCTGCATCCACTCGATCATTCGCAACAGCATCCATTCGGAAATGTCGAAGTTGCTCTTGCCCGTCAGAGCCTCCAATCCTCGCAGACCGTGAGAGTTTTTCTTCACCGGCAAATTTGTGCTTCCCAAGCCGCCGAGCGCGGAATTTGTCACCCAGGGGGGATTGCCAATGAGAAGCAATGGATCGCTGAGCGGTGCGAGCCGTTCCGGCCAATCGGTTTCAAAGAAATCGGACGACTCAACGACGACCGGTTTCGCTGATTGAAATCGCTGGAGTTGCCGTTGAGTCCAAGCCACATAGTCTGGGTTCACATCGAAGCCGACGATCTGATCTGCGTCGTCGAACTTCTCGGCGGCGGCTTCCAGCAAGGAACCGCGTCCGCACGTTGGCTCCAAGATTGTCGCGGGTCGAACGCCCAGCTTGGCCAAGGTGCGGCACACGTCGCGTGCGAGAGCTGGCGGCGTTTGGAAGTCGCCAAATTCGATTTTTCTCTTCGAGCGTGCGATGACCGTCGGCATGTTTATTGAACCCGAAGAATGCCGCTGACGACTCCGGCTTGTTCGATCACACGTCCATATTGCAGCCGCCACTGCAAGGCATTTGAGATCGTGAGATATCCGATTTCCGGTGGCTGAGCCAGCAACTCATTAGCCAAAGTATTCGCCTCAATGGCGTCGATGGGCAGGTTGCGCTCCTCGAAGAACGCGAGCAGATCGTCTTTGTTGCCGGCGTTCTCCAAAATTCTGCGGATACCGGTGGTGGTTTGGAAATCGCCCGTGCGCTCTTTCGTGACGAAGATCGTGTGCAGAATGTTGAGTCGTGCCTTGCGTCGCTTTTCGTCGTCCGTCTTGTCGTAGACGAAGACCAGCAGCGAGTACCCCAGCCCGTGAATCTTTTGACGTGCCGACTTGAACGGGCACGACGACTGCGGCTGCTTGATACTGGTGACTTTCATGTCCACGCCGAGTTCTGGAAAGTCGATGCCCGATGCCGACGAACCGACGATGAAATCAAACTTGGTTTGCAGATACGCTCGAAACTTGTGTTCGAGATACGTCCCAACGGCCTTGCCATCGGTGACGCCAAAGAGAAGCGGCTCTGCATGCGCCGACTCTGCGACAGCAAATGAGGCTGCCTCACTCTGCAACAATTCCACGGTGAGAGTGGGCTTCTCAAGTTTTTGTTTTGGCAAAATCATCGCTCCCAAATTTGGTCTGATCGGCAGTGGCATCAAAATGCTGCCGCTGACTCAGTCTATCAAGTTCGATCAGGCCAGCGCCGCCAACTTATGCCCACGCTCGGCGCGGGCCAAGGCTTGTTCCTTCTCGGCCTTCTCCTTCTGCACCTCGGCGAGGACCGCGAGCGGCAAGAGCACCTTGTCGCGCGGTGCGTTGGCTGGCGGCAACTCCCCCTTGGCGAACGCTCGCAGGTGACGGTCCACCTCCGCTTTGAACTCGGCCTCATTCGCGAACCCGTGATAGAGCACCTGCCGCGACTCTTCGAGCGACTTGCGGAAGTCGAGCACCTTCTGAAGCTGCGGGCCGGGATCGGCCATCGACGCCGCATCAATGTGCTTGAAGAAGACGAAGATCTCCGGAGCCTGCCGTTTCCCTCGCCGCTTCTTCTGCCAACGGGCGAACGCGCGGTGAAACTCTTCTTCCGTGTACGACGAGTACGGCTGAGCGTCCGGAGCCGCCTGCCCCCACCGGCGGTACACGCCAGAATGAACACGTCGCAGTGGTCAATCTCCCGATTGATCACCTCCTGCGACCGCCGCCCCGTCGAGGCCAACGTGTCCTCCCAGCCGAGCGGCTCGAACGTAATGTCCAGCGCGTCGCCGAAGCCGGCGTTGAGTTCCTCCAGCACCTGCTTGAACGCCGCCCGCTCCACCGCCAAATCCCCCGGCGAGGCGATGAAGACGCGAATCGTGCGGACGTCGGACATGTCTTACCCGATTCGCGACCGGCAATGAAAAGCAGCGGACTGTCGGTATTCGCGACGATGGCCCGTTGCGACTTATTCATCGCCCCGAATCTACACGAACAATTCGTGGATCGGCTTCGTTCCGAAATCTACCAGCGGAAACGGTCGGCCGGCGGGGCCGGGGAGGTGAGCCTCCAAGTTGAAGCCGAGGCTGTGGAAGATCGTCGCGACGACCTCGCCGGGATTGACCGGACGTTCGGCCGGATAGCCGCCAATCGGATCGCTCTTGCCGATGACTCGGCCGCCTTGCACTCCGCCGCCCGCGAAGTACATGGACCAGCATTGCGGCCAGTGATCGCGACCGCCGGCCGGATTCACACGCGGCGTACGGCCGAACTCGGCAAGATTGCAGACCATCGTGTTGCTGAGCATCCCACGCTGTTCGAGGTCTTCGATCAACGCGGAGTAGCCTTGGTCGTACATCGGGGCCACGATATCGCGCATACCTTCGATGGATGTGAATGGCTTCGTGCCGTGGATGTCCCAAGTGATCTCGTCGAAGACAGTGAGAAACGTGTTGACCGTCACGAACCGCACTCCTGCCTCGATCAACCGTCGAGCCAACAAGCAGCTTTGTCCGAAGCGACTCATACCGTACTTCTCACGCACCTCTTTCGGTTCACGAGTCAGATCAAACGCCGCGCGAGCTTGCTCACTGGTCACGAGCCGGAACGCAGCCTCGAAGCTGCTATCAACCAGCTTCGCGTTCTCGCTCTTCTCGAAATTATTAACGGTGCTGTCCACGACTTCACGCAGCTTGCGGCGGCGGTCGAGCCGGACTTCTCCGATTTGCTTTGGCGGCAGCAAGTCGGGCACTCGGAAATCTTCTTTCGATGGATCTGCATTCAAAAAGAACGGCGCGTGAGCTTTGCCAAGGAAGCCGCTGTCCTGGCCGTGTGGCAATCCTCCGCCGGTGTTGCCCATCGTTTGCGGCATGATGACGTGAGCCGGCAAGTCGGTGCGGCGGCCCATCAGGTAGCTCGTCACGCAACCGGCGTGCGGCGTGATGATGCCACCGGAGAACAGCCGCCCCGTCTGCATCATCTGGTGGCCGGTGTCATGCACGGCGGCACCGGTGTGATAGCAACTTCGCACAATGGAAAACTTGTCCGCGATCGCCGCGTGCTTCGGGAAGATCTCGCTGATTTGAATCTCTGGTGATTTGGTGGCGATCGGTTTGAACGGCCCACGGATCTCGGCGGGAGCGTCCGGTTTTGGATCCCACGTTTCAAATTGACTCGGCGCGCCGAGGTTAAAAATCATGATGCAGGAGCGTTCTTCTTTGCCCTTCTCGACTGCGCCGGCCTCTTTCGCCGCGATCGCATCAGCCAGAGTCAGCCCGGTGGCACCGAGTGCTCCCGCTTGCAAGAAGTCGCGACGTGTCACTCCATCGCAGGTGTGAGCCGTTCCGTTGCCGGTGAATTGCAGCATGGTGAACTCCGATAAGTAGGTCAGGCTTTCCAGCCTGACTGTTCTTAATGTGAAGTGAATCTCGCTTCGAGTCAGCCTGGAAAGGCTGACCTACGCGCGGCGGATTCTATCATCGGCCGGAATCGGTCACAGCCCGCGCATCAAAAAAGCGAGCGTCGGTTGTCCGACGCTCGCTTGTTCCATCCCAGCCCGGATGAGACCGGGCGACTCGATTCGGCCTATTCGACCGCGCATAGCTCACCGAGAGGCACGCCTTCAATCACGACTCCGTTTGGATCGCACAGCTCTTCACGGACGATATTCATGTCCTTGGGAGCCTCAATACCCAATCGCACCGCGTTGGGACCGATCCGAACCACTGTGACGACCACCTTGTCGCCAACCATCACCCGCTCACCGACTTTCCTGGAAAGTACCAACATGTTCATTCTCCTTCCTTAGAAACATCCTTGTTCGATCAAGTCTGCTTTGAAGGTCGCCTGCCCAGTTCCACCTCGGACGGCTCTTCGCAACCGGCTTGATCACGTCGCCAACCTGACGACGTCGGCGGGATGATAACACCTGCAAAACCAATCCGCCTAGACCAACCGGCAGAATCGGCTTGGCCGCCAAAAGTGCGGTGCGGCCAGGCGCTCGCGGAACGGTCAAACGTCGAGAAAGCAGGCGTAAATTGCCAATCAAATACAGAAACCGGCAGGGCGACGGGCTGCTGACTCGCGAGCTTTTATCAGTCAGGCAATTGTGGCTCCGGAGGCGATTTATTGATGCCTAATCTTGTGGCACAAACCGGCTGCCGCAATTACAAGCACGCTGTCGCCGCTTGAAACTTTTGCGTTTCAGTCGGATGCTACGCACCCGCTCGGCATTGGATTGAAATGCCGTAAACGTCACCAAATCGGAGCAACAGCATGGTTCGCATCGGCCTGATCGGGATCGGTTTCATGGGCATGACCCACTTCGAGGCTTCCACCAAACTGGAATCGGACCACGAAACCGGGCTACGCCAAGCGACCGGCTCCAAGCTCGATGGCGGGCAAATCACCGCCATCGCCACAAGAGATGCCAAGAAACTGGCCGGCGACTGGACTTCGATCCAAGGCAACTTCGGGCCGCGCGGCAGCTTGATGGACTTGTCGCATGTGAGGGGCTACTCCGATTACCGACAGTTGCTGGCGGATCCCAATATCGACCTGGTTGATCTCTGCCTGCCGACCGATCATCACGAAACGGTCGTTTTGGAAGCTCTCGCAGCCGGCAAGCATGTGCTTGTGGAGAAGCCGATCGCCACGGAACTTCCTGCGGCGAACCGGATGGCCGACGCGGCGAAGAAGGCGGGCAAGCAGTTATTGGTGGGCCAGGTTCTGCCGTTCTTTCCGGAATTCGCCTTCGCGGCTGCGACAGTTCGTAGCGGCAAGTATGGCAAGTTGCTGGCGGCGCACTTCCGCCGGGTCATCGCTCAGCCAAACTGGTCCAGCGACATGAGCGACTTCCGCAAGCTGGGTGGCTGGGGAGTAGACTTACACATCCACGACAACCACTTCATCGGCCTGTTGTGCGGCGTACCGAAGCAAGTTTTCTCGCGCGGTCTGCTGCAAGAGGGGCTCGTCAATCACGTTCACACGAACTACGTGTTCGACAATTCCAATCTCGCGGTGACAGCGGTCAGCGGTGGTATTGCTGCCAAAGGACTCGCGTTTGGACACGGCTTCGAGATGTACCTCGAAAACGCCACGATCGTTTATGACGCCGGCACGTACGGAGGCGAGTGGGCCGTGAATCGTCCGCTGACTCTGATCACGAATGACGGCTTAGCGACTCGCCCCGAACTGGCCGGCGGTACGGAATGGTGCTCGGCGTTCACCGCCGAGATGCAAGCCGCTGTGAACAGCATCACCACTGGCCACGAAGCGGCGGAACTGTCCGGGACGCTCGCGCTGAACGCGCTGCGCCTGTGTGAGGCCGAGCGACAGAGCATCGTCAGCGGCATGATCGTGGATGTCGTGTAGATCAGGCATCGTGTCTAATGGAACTTGGGACTTCTGCCCGCAAAGGAACAATCACAGGCGGGCCGCCTGTGCGACGACACATGGTTGAAAATCTTCCCGTCCGCACTCACAAGCACAAAGCGTTGACCATCGAGGGGTACTCGCGGGCGGCAGTGCAGAGTTATTGGCGAGTTCCGGAATTGCGGATCGGCTTTGATCTCGGTGGAGCACCGTGGTCGTTCACCGGGACACCGACAGTTTTCGTCACACACGCGCACTTGGACCACATGGCCGCGTTGCCGGCCTTCGTCGCCAGACGCCGCATGATGAAGATGGAACCGCCGACGATCTACTTGCCTGAGTCGGTGCTCGAACCAACCGAACTGCTGCTCAAAGTTTGGCAGCGGCTCGACCGAGGCCGCATGAACTGCAAGCTGGTTCCCGTCAAAGCGGGCGACACGATCGAACTCTCGCGCGAGCATCTCGTCACCGCGTTCGCGACGAAGCACACGGTTCCATCGCTCGGCTATCTCGTTTGGGAGCGTCGAAAAAAGTTGAAGCCGGAATACTTCGGCATGACTCAGGATCAAATTCGCGACGTTCGGCTTTCCGGCAAAGAGGTCTCCTGGGAGGTTCGAACTCCGTTGCTCTGCTACACCGGCGACACGTCACCGGCAGGACTCGATGTCGAACCGGATTTGTTCAACGCGCAAATCCTGATTACCGAAGTGACGTTCTTCCGGCCGGAGCATCGCAAGGAAAAGATCCACAAGTTCGGCCACATGCATCTCGACGACATCCTCGAACGAGCTGACAAGTTCAAGAACGAACTCTTGATCTTCGGGCACTTCAGCACGCGCTACAACGAGCGGCAGTTTGAGAAAGCGTTGCAGCAGCGCCTGCCGGCATCGTTGAAAGACCGAGTCGTCGCATGGTTATGATCTTTCGAGCGGCGGTCCTTTGCGTCTTCGCGGCTGGACGTTGATGATGCTTGGCGTCCGATGACCTCCTATTACGAAAGGCAACTCATGCGAAAGACATTGGTTCTGCTCATCCTGACGATCAGTGTTGGCGTGACCGTCGGTTTTCAGGCGGCGAAGTTTGGACCGGTGAATCCTGATCCGAAGGGGCCTCGGCCCATCGATGCCGTGGACACGGTTTTCATTGAGGACATGACGTGGATGGAAGTCCGTGACGCGATGGCCGCGGGCAAGGACACGGTCATCGTGGCGACCGGCGGCATCGAGCAGAACGGGCCGTATCTCGTCGCTGGCAAGCACAATGTCGTGTTGCGGGGGACGACCGAGGCGATCGCTCGGAAGCTCGGCAACGCGTTGGTTGCTCCGATCATTGGATTCGTGCCAGAGGGGGACATCGACCCGCCCACGGTTCACATGCGTTATCCCTCGACCGTCAGTTTGACCGAGGACACGTATTGGCGACTGCTGGTCGACGTCTGCTCGTGCTATCGGACTCACGGGTTCAAGCATGTCGTGTTGATCGGCGACAGCGGTGGCAATCAGGATGGCATGAAGGCCGTTGCTGCGGACCTCAACGCCAAGTTCAAAGGCGGCAAGACGAAGTTCACCTTTATTCCGGAGTACTACAACTACGGCAATCTCAAAGGCTGGCTGGAAGAGCGGGGCATCAAACAAACGGACGAGGGCCTGCATGATGACTTTGCGATGGAGGCCATGATGCTCAGCATCGACCCCAGCAGCGTGCGCATGAAACAACGTGTTGCCGCAGGCAAGTTCAAGATCAACGGCGTAGACCTTGCGCCGGTTGAAAAGACGGTCGCGTTGGGCAAGCAGATCATCGACTACCGCGCGGAGATTGCCGTGAAGGAAATTCGGAAAGTGATCAGCGAAGCGAAGTAATTCACTCGATTGGCAAAGCCGACACCTCCGACAATCCAGAGATCGTTGCGGTGAATTTTGCGATCAATTCGGAGGCGGTCGGTTGGCCGGTGTACTTGGCGAGATGAATTCGCGTGACGAGTTCCCGGACTCCGGCGAGCGTACCCAGCAGGTTTTGGTGCATCTGCTGTCGGATGGCTCGCAGTCGCGCGAGATTCTGTTGACGCGATTGCTCGCTCTCGGCCGCGCGTTCCGTTTCGAAACCTGATGGGGTCGATTCCATGAAGGCTGGCTGCGCGAGCAAGCGATCCAGTTCGCGAATTCGTTCGGCCTGCAATCGCCATGCGGATTGCAGTTCTTCGATGCGCTCGTGTTCCGGTTGCAGCGCTGTGTCAGTCCCAGTCTCCAGGCTCTGCAAAGCCTGACCGAGTTCGGTTTCGACCTGAGCGATCTGCGCGGCCAGTTCGTCGCTCGGTACTGTTGCCGGTGGAGTTGTTGGCGTGGCGGGATTGGTCGGTTTCAGCAATAGCGGCAGATAGAGCGGCCAAAACAGGAAGGCGGTGAGCAATCGAAACCAACGCTCGTGACGCGGGTAAGTCGAGTCGCTCAAGAACAAGGCCACCGCGATTCCCGCACCGACCAAACTGTAAAAGATGGCTGTAATGGAAAGGTTCATGACGACAACTTCCTCAGCGTGCGAGTCGTTCCCAGAGCGTGTAGATCATCACCGGCGAGACCGCCGTGTAGCACGCGGCCCAAGACGCCACGAGCCGTCGCAAGAAACAGGCTCGGTCCCAGCGACGTTCCGGCGGCAACGTGTCGCAGAGCTTGGCGAAGCTGTGATACAGCGCGGAGGTGCCCCACAGCCCGGCGATGAATGGCAGAATCAGTCCCAGCCAAAACGCGCCGATGCGGATCGGTTCGGGAGCTTCAAAGATCACGATCCCCATGCCGACCGCCGCGTAGATCGGCAGGATTCCGACCAGCGCGACAGCCGAGGTCGCCTTCGATTTCAACGCCTGTACCGCCACGTCGAGCAAGCTCATCCGCACGCCTGCCAGCAAGCCGTAGAAATACAGGCTCGGCAAACAAACGCCGGTCGCGGCGATCAACCCGAAGGCATAGGCCGCCGTCAATTTCAACGCCGAGCCATCCCACCAGTGAGTCGTCATGCCCGCCGACGATTGAAACGTCACCAACGGGTTCGATGTCCCTTGCAGCTTGTGAGTGATCGAAGCCAACTCCGGCCAGACATGCGACGACGTCAGCACCAGCGACATCGCCACGCCGAAGAACACAAAGCCGATCAGCGAGATCGCCAGGAATCTCGGCAACAGAATCGGCTGCAAGGCGGGATCGCGAATCAACCGATCGAGCGTGTCACGCCGCTTCAGAATCAGCTCAACTAAACCCAAGATGCCGAGGTTGGTGGGCCGCTCGTTGAGATCCGCCTCTGCTGACGTCGCAGAGTGGTCTCGTTCCAACACCGGCAGGTCGTCCGGAGTCGAGCGATTGATTGAAGTCTGCGGCAACTGAGCAACGAACATCTCAGCTTTGGTCAGGGTGTCGGTCGCCATGAGAAATCTCCTTGCGCTGTTGTTGGTGAGCGGGGTGGCGTCAGCCCACGAACCGAAAATCGAACAACCCGAAGCTGTAGAACAACTCGCTGCCAATCGCTCCGACGATCAGCAGCCACCACGTCGGCGTGGATTCTCGTAGCGGTTCGAGCCGTCGCATGACGCGGTTGAACACGTCGATCATTGCCGCGCCGACTCCGGTGAAGACCATCAGGTTGACGAGCAGCACAAACCCCGAATGCGGCACCGCGACCGAGAAGAACCAGTTGATCGGGATTGAAGCGATCATCGCCAACCCACCCCAACTGGTCGTGACCAAAGCTGCCAGAAACGTGCTGCTCAGCGGCAACCGCGATCCCGACAGGCTGTTGAGGATGTACAGCGCCGGCAACGGGATGCCCCACGCCAAGCCCGCCGCGAGCGTGCAGCTCAGCCCTTTGTGGACGACATCGCTGGCATGGCCAAGCAGTCCCATCGTCATGCCATAGGTCAGGGTGCCAAGGATCGCCGTCCCCATCAGCGACAGCCACACCCACCAACGATAGCTCACCTGCCCGTCATTCCACGCGACGGCAAACTCTTCGGGAGTGCGTAACGCTTGTCCGACATGAGCAATTCCAGATCGCAATTGTTCTCGCATGATCGGTCTCCTTCTGAAGATTCAAACCGCGATCACCTCGAACTCTTAACCATCATTTGTCGCCCTTCATTTTTTGCCAGCTCGTTCGAGAGTGCTCAGGCGGCTGGCAAAAAATGAAGGGCGAAAAATGACGGACGCGACGAACTTGCCAGTTCGACCTCCAAGGCACGTCGGATTTGTCGCGCTGGGATTTCTCTTCCCAGTGACGTGAACCGCCGACACAATCCGCCCGCTTTGAAAGGATTCAAAGGAGGAGCACATGACTCAAGAGTTACGTCGGCTGGTTGAAACATCGTTGGTGCTGGGGGCGGATGCGGAGCAACGCTTGGCCGCGATCAGCGATTCGGTTCTGAGTTCGTCGCCGTATCTCGACCGGCCGGACTTCACCGCGATCAGTGACGACGATTTGGCTCATCTCTTTGAGCAATACGACCAACGCTTTTTCGCCGGAGCCTGTCGGCGCACCTTGCAGTCGATGGGCAGCCCGCTCGACTTTCGCGTCTCGCCGAGGATGACTCGCGCGGGAGGCAAGACGACTCGCCTGCTGCCGCGCGTCGCTCGCGGACTATCGCCCGTCCCAAGATTTGAGATCGCCGTCTCGTCCACTCTGCTGTTTCAGACGTTTGCTGACATCGAACGACCGATCAAAGTCACCGGTTTGCTGTGCCACAACCGGCTGGAAGCGTTACAGCGCATCTTCGAGCACGAGCTGATGCACCTCGTCGAGATGCTGCTGTGGCAGGTGTCTTGCTGCGCGGCTCCGAGGTTCAAGGACATGGTCAGCCGCTTCTTCGGCCACACTGAATCGAATCATCAGCTCATCACGCCGGACGAACGCGCCCGCGAAAAATTCGGCATTCGCGCCGGCGATCGTGTGCAGTTCACGCTCGACGGCCTGCCGTACACCGGCGTCGTCAACCGCGTCACGAAGCGAGCCACCATCCTGGTCGAAGACCCGCGCGGCCCTCGCTACTCCGACGGCAAACGTTACGCGAAGTTCTACATCCCGGTCGGGATGCTCGAACGCTGCGCGTAGCCGCGTTCGCTTGTAGTGACCCGATTGATCGGGTCGATCTCGACCCCATCAATGGGGTCACTACGAGCAAAAGATTTCGTCGCGGGTGCCTTAATCTTCCGCCGCACCGCCGAGCGTGACGTTGATCTTGTACTTCGTCTGCAAGTGAGCGTGAGCTTGCGCGGCGTGACCGTCCTTGGGGAATTTCTTGCAGACGGTTTGATACGCCTTGATCGCCGCTTCATTGTCACCGGAAGCTTCGCGAACTTGAGCGATTTGATACAGCGCCCACGGAGCGTCGGGGGCACTCGACGTGACTTGTCCGTAGAGGATGACCGACTCGTTCCATTCCTTGAGTTGCCGGTGACACCAGGCCATCCATTTGGTGTTCTCCGGAAAGTTGGTGCATTGCCGGAACGTGCCGATGGCCTCCTTATACATGCCCCCTTCACGCTGCGTGTGGCCGATCAGCCACAGCCACTTCTCGGTGTTGGCGGCGTCGATCTTCAGATTCTCGGTATAGGTGTCGATCGACTCTTTCCAGCGGTGAGCCTCGCGGTACGTCGCGGCGATCTGCTCGTTCCACTTGGGGATGTTCTGCGAATCCAAGCCGGCCGCTTGCTTGTAATGAGCGACCGCCTCGTCCCACTTTTGCTGCTGCCGGTAGCTGTAGGCGATCTGATTCAGTCCCTCCGGCCGGACGGTGAATTGCCCGTAGAGCTTGCGAGCCTCGTCATATTTTTGAATCGACTTGTACCAGTCGCCGAAGCGTTGCCGCGTCGAGTCCTCTTGGCCGTACAGACGGAGCATCGCTTGATAGGCTTCGATCACTTTGTCTTCACGGCGTGAGTAGGCCAGCACGTCGGCTGCGTAGTACGCCCACTCGCGGGCGTTGGTCTTGTCTTCCGGCTTGCTGATGTCGGTCGGGATGCGTTCGCGAATCGCGGCGACACAACCGTCGGCGACTTTCTCGCCCTTCTCTTTGGTCTTCGCATCGGCCGAGAGTTGTCCGATCGGCGTGCGGCAGAAGTACCAGACGTGATACGGTCGCTGATTGTCTTTGTAGGTCGTGTCCAAGGCCGCGACTCCTTCGGCCGCGTTGCCTGTACTGAAGTAATGCGTTGCCAGTTGCTGCGACGCTTGCACGCAGAGGCTGTTGGCATCGCCGGGCGTTCGCTTGATGTCGTAGACCAGCTTCCGCCAGGTGGCGACTTTGCCATCGACATCCACCTCAACGTCAGCGATGTCGAGCAGATCATTCAGCGAGTAGACCGCCGCCAGCGAGGACTCGTACTTCGAGACGGTTTGCAGATACGCCTTCTTGGCTTTCTTGACCTCGCCATTCTCTTTGTAGCAGCGGCCGATGTAGAAGGCCGCGATCGAGGCTTCCGGCGAATCCGGCCAATAGTCGATGACTGTCTGAAAGCCTTCGCTGATCGCCGTGTTGATCTTCTTCAAATGAATCTGGCAGATGCCCCACTTGAGCTGGGCGAACGGCGTCCCTTCGCTCTTTTCGTAGAGCGTCACGAACTTCTCGTACTCGCCCAGCGCGATCTTGTACTGCCGCTCGCGGTAGTACTTGTCGGCGACATCCATCTGATACCGCTCGGCTTCCCGCAGCAGCTTCCGGCGTTCGAGCGAGAATTCGTCAATCTTGTTCTGGGCGAACGCCGTTGAATCGAGCGATGCCAAGAGTCCCCAAGCAGAAATCACAATCACAAAGCAGTGGCGGAGCATGTCGTCTCCTCATCAATCCTGAGGGAGGTGGGAAGTTTGCAGGGGCAACATGATGTCGAACGTGTTTGTGAGCGGCAAGGCGCTAGCCGCCGGTCTGCTGGAATCACCGGTGGCTAACGCCTCGCCGCTCACGACGAATTACGAAGTCCGCGCCAACTTCAACCTGAGTTCCAATCAACATCCCAAGCAGGACGGAGCGTCAAAAAAAAGAAGGGTTGAGATGGCGGGAGCAAGCTCCCTGCGACACCTCAACCCTCCCAGCCCCAAGGACACTTGGAAGAGACCTGTTGAAATCACTCCGGGGCGATTGGTCCTTGTGGCTTTCGCGATGATGCTCGGTGGTTGTGCGATTCCGTCCGCCCTCGCCTATCGCGAGAACTTGCGTTTCACGGATTCGTACATGTTCTTGGCCGTACCTGCCGGACGGAACAGCCGCGGTTGCGAGCTGCTCGGTGATTCGGGAGCCGGCGTGATGATCGGTTCGTCGATGGTGGACTCTTCGTTGTAGGTGACTCGCGCCGGAGGCAGGTTGAAATCCTCCGAAGTCGACTCGCTCTCGTGAGTCCTCTGTGGTGCGGAAACCATCCGATTGTTTGGTCGAGACGGCATCCAGCGTCGAGCTTGCGGCGCTTCAAACTCCAGAGCCGGCGGGACCGGCACGGGACGTTCGTTGGGAGCAGGCTCGGGGGCGAATGACGGCTCAGGAGGCAGCCGCAAGTTGCGTTGTTCGGGAGTCGGTTGTTGTGGGATTCTTAAAGGAGCCTCAAAGGTTTCCGGTACGTAAGTTTCCGAATCGATCCGGTCCTCCGAAACAGAAGGCCGCGGTTCATTCATCCGTCGCCACGGGAACGCCGGAGCTTCCCACGATCGCATTGAGCGGGGCACCTGACAGCCACTGCTGAATCCGGCCGCGACGATCAGGCCGCTGGTAACAACGACAAAGGCCGTCGGTCGGAGGTTCATAGGTGTGGCTTTCAGTCGCTTAGGAATCCATTCGTCGCGTCACTCATCCGTGTCATGCGAAGGTGCCAAGAGGATCGGCAACACACTTCGCCGAGAAGCAAGTGAAACGCTCCGAAATCATCAGACGAGCGAGTCCGGAGGTCGGACTGTCTCGACGCGCCGAAACCGCCACAGATCGGCATTGCGAGCATCCTCCGCCTTGTGCCGCGCCTGCTCGACTCGCCGACGAATGCCAACCTGCCGCTCATGCCGCCGGACGCCATCGCGCGTGCTATGCAGATCGACCCGATTGTGGCGGCCATGCTCGGCGCGATGGCCGGACCGTTGGTCTGCCAGGCAGAAAAATCGGACTGACACGTCGAATCAAAAAAACTCCACCGCAGCAACCGCTGTCCGCGCGTGAGATCTAATCCCTGTGGGAAGCTGCGCGGGTCATGCGGAACGACCGGAGGAGCCCGACGAATATCAGGAGGCGACGAATATTGCGGCCAATGCTCGCGGCGATGAGTCAGAAGTTTCACCGCAACGCCAGCGACCTGCGCGGGCGTCGTTCGGCCGTCACACCCACGCCGATGGCGTTGGGGTTAAACATCTCCACGGACTCCGCGAGCGGTTTAGCCGCTCGGCGTCCAAATCCGCTGAGTCGATTCGGACACACCCGCACGAGCGACTCGGCGAGCTTTGAGTCGGACATACGGCGGCACGAATCGGCCCCGATGCCCGAAGTGGCCAGGGGCGGCTTTGTGATCGGCCCGGAACGGCTCGCGGAGATCTTCGAGCACGAATCCGCTGCGGCACAGTTCACCGATCAGATCATCCCAGCGATGCAGGAACTCGACCGCGCCGCGCTCGCGATACGAATCATCCGCAACATTCGGCAGCGGCCCGTCGCGGTAGTATTCGACGCCGATCACGTAGCGGTCCTCTTCGTCACGATGTGAAATCTGCAAGCTGGTCGGCTGCTTGTGCTGACTGATGTAAAGCCCGCCGTCGCGCAGCACGCGAGCAATCTCACGATACGTCTTGGAAAGGTCACGCACGTAGCAGGTGCTGACCGGCTGATGCACGATGTCGAAGCTGGCATCCTCCAACATCGCCATGTCGTCCATCGAACCTTCGATCGTCCGCACCGTGAGTCCGCGTTTCGCCGCTTCCTGCTGATCCAGCCACAGCATCTCCGAGCTGAGATCCACGACTGTGACGTTCGCTCCCGCGACCGCGTACAGAATCGTCTGCCACCCGCCTGCACCGGCCAAGCAGAGCACGTTCAGCCCGACCACGCTCGGTGGCAACCAGCCACGACTGTCAAGCGTCGCCAGCGGCGCTCGGCATTCTTCATCGGTCGCGACATGCGCGAACGGACTCCCTTTCGCGAGACGATTCCAAGCCGTGCGGTTTTGTGGAAGGTGGGACATTGAATGCGTTTGTCAGTGCCGATCCGCGTTTTCCGCGTCTTCCGTGTTCTTATCTTGAGATGTGCGGCACTGGCCGAACACCGATGAAACGGAAAACACGGATCAGCTCGGGCATCCTCACGAGAGCAACGCCGCTGTGAAGGTGACGAGGTCGTTCTTGCCTTGAGCCACTCGCTGCAACACGTCCATGCGGCCGGCGTCGCGGCAGAGTTCGGAGAACGAGAACGAACTGCTGTCTTCGAGGTTCAGCAGGTGTTGCTCGGCCAGTTGCACAGCGTCGTCCCAACGGCCGATGCGCGAGGTCAGGTCCACCAGCACATAGGCGATGAGCTGCTTGTCCCGCTCATCCGGCTCGGCGTCGAGCTTCTCGCGAAAGTACGCGATGGATTCATCGACCTTCTCGCCCAACAGTGCCATGAAGTAGTGGCGATGAGCCGGATAGCACTCGCCGAACGGGGGATCGCCGGGGTATTGGAACTGCGGATCGAGATGACTGCCGTACTCGGTCAGTTCGATGGCCAGCTTCAGTTCGGGGCAGTCCTTGTCGAGAAACCGCGCGAACCGCACGACCGCGTTCAAGTGCGATACGTCGATGTGATAGTTCCCCTCTTGGAACAGCCAATCGCGCCCGGCAATCGCTTCACGCAGCGAGTCGGTCGGCGGCGCGAGCGCCATGCGCCGTTGCACGTCCCCTTGCACGGACTCGGTGAGATCGGTGTAAAGGTGCTTGACCAGAATCGCCGCGCAACGCTTGCGGTCATCGGCCGGCAATCGCGTCATCTGCTGTTCCAGCGAGGTGATCGTGCTGCACGTCCCGTGAGTCTTCAGCATCCACTCGATCCCCTTGGCCGGATTCGCTCCATCAAACAGCGCGACCTGGATCAACTCCTCGGTCTCGTCACCGGGTTCGCGTCGAGATGGCATCGCGGCCAGCGC
>CAMDEA010000160.1 GCA_945893045.1 Planctomyces sp. SH-PL62 | reverse complement strand
AACGCTCTGGTGCTCGTTGGAATCTCCGCAACGCCGAATCCGTCTCCGCCCTGACCAACCTCCGCGACAGCAATCAATGGCAACCCTATTGGTCAACTTGCGACACCACAAAAACTTAACACCGCCAATATCTCTGGGCACACCCGCTTCCCACAGGGTTCGCGTTCGGCAAGTTCAAGGATGATCCGAAGCTCTATCATCTGAAGATTGAAGAACAGAAAACCGAAGAGACCCCCGAATTGCGACAGCGCAAACAAGAATTGCTGGCGAAGAACTTCGAGTCTGAGTTCTTTGTCTCGAAAGAGGCGATCGAACGCGAAGAGGAGCGAATGCGAATGTCGCTACTCTCGCAAAAGGCGATCGTGATTCCGCTGTCTGCTGAAACAATTTCGAAACTCCCCGCGCTGCCGCCAATAACGTCGCCCGAAACCATGCCCAATCCTCGTCCGAGTACGTCTGATCAAACTGCGGTGTCACCGCCTTCATCTGCACCGCCGCAAAATCGGTTTCTCTGAGCATCGCGAACTTCCGCGATAGTTTCCTCGACTGTGTGTGAGCCGGTTTCCGCGACCTGTTGCAAACTCGTTTGCAACAGGTCGCGTTGTTCCACGGTCACGCCGATCGCTTGTTCGTACTGCGTGCGCCAGGTCATTCGCCAGAATTCCATTCGCTCCGTCGTGAGGTCGGTACGCTCTGGCAACCGCGAGAGGTTGTCCACGAGCCTTTCGAGTTGCTTCATCAATCCGAGTCTCAAGCGCGCCGAGAGTTGCCGCTGGCGAAGTTCCAACAAGTCGTCGATCGGCGAGCCGACAGTGTGACCGCGTTCCATCGCGCGAATGCTCTCGCGCCGCGAATCGCTGCGCGAGCGAAATCACTGGACTTCTCGAACGATGGTGTCACCACGATGTCCCGCCTAGTGTGCGTGCCCCTCACAAAACATCTTTCTCTCCTGAGTCGATCGTCTTCCTGTCGCCGCTCCGCAGGCGACTTGGGTAACACTGCTGAGCGTAGAACGTTTGTCCCCAAACCGTTCCAGACCCCGGTCCAACACTGGTTCCAGAGGTGGTTCCAGACCCCGTTCCGGAGCTTGGCCGCCCCGGTCCACGGAGGGTCAACGATGATGTTTGTTGTATGTTGTTTGCCCACCAGCCGTTTCGTGGGTCGCCAGGGTGCCTCGGCGGGGCCTCGTCCCCCTGGCTTGTTTCGTACGTTGCAGGGGCGGTTAATCAGTTGTTCGCTGAGGCTCACACTGATTCTTCTTGCCGCCATTGGTCAGACGGTCCACGGCCTCGCTGCTACGAAACAAGCCAGGGGGGCCTGGCGACCCGGCGACCGCCACATCGTTGATCGGTTTTCCGGCGGATGACTTTCGACCGGCATGGCGATCGCCCTCGGCCTAGATCGGCCGAGTCGAAACGGCTCCCCCAAAAAAACGAAACGGATGGCTGTGAATCATCGGCTTCTCAACGAATTGATCGCCGAGCAGGCGCGTGACTGTCTGGCGCGACGAAGTGGCGCTCGTGATCGCGCGTCGCTCACACGCTTGATAGAAGGTAATCGCGATCTTTTTCGTCAAACTTCTTCCGAGGAACGGTTTCACTGCTTGACGGTGACGAGTCGCTCGGTACATTTTCGCAATCGACCTCGTCATGAGGTTGCCTCCGGTTACCCGAGACTCGACGCCCCAATTGAAGCATCGCTGGACGGAACGCAGCACAATTGCGCGCGATGTGTCGTTCAACTTGCGCTTCAATTCCAGCGCAAAGCGCTGAATGTCGAGCGGCTCCAACGTGTGAGCGAGACGGTCCCCGAAAAGATCCACGAACTTTTGGCAGCCGTAGCGATACGACTCGTAAGTCGCACGTTCGAGATTCTGTTCCGTGTCCGCGAGAAACTGTTCGCAGAGCCGGGCGACCGTGATCGCTCCATGCACTTCGCGAAGCAACGCTTGCTGATCGAGCAACGCTCGCAGCTTCGTTTCCGCAGCGGTTCGACTCCGGCGACCATGTGCCAGCACCTTGCGCTGTCCACCGACGTCGGAACACCAAGCCTTCTTTTGCGCGTTCCACCACACTTTTGCAATTCGAGACATAGCCAAATCCTTGCGATTGATTACTGACCCAAAAACTGACCGGGGTCTTTTCGCAAGGCTTCGGTTTCTCTGGCTCTTGCTGCAACTGCAATTGCAGCAAGAGCTTTTTTCAGTGCCCCCAGTAGGACTCGAACCTACAACCTAATGATTAAGAGTCATTTGCTCTACCAATTGAGCTATAGGGGCGAAGCGGGGCGGGATTCTAGTGAGTTCAATTTCGGTTGCCACTTCGCCGCCGGATTATTTTTCCGGTGGCATCGCTCAGCGTCGAACGTCCCGGTGTCATCGCGAAAGAGGCGACAAAGCTGACGTTGTGGGCAGCCCTCGATAGAGTTTGCCGCTCGCTCACGAGTCGCGGTCGTCGCCGTGGCGGGGCAATCTTTCGGGGCGTGTTTTGCGGTCGCTCGTTTGGAGGAGACTCACTCATGAAATGGCATCGTCGATCGTTTCTTTCCTTTTCGGCGGCAAGCCTCCTGGCGACATTGGGGTGGCAGGTTCTGGCCGACAATGCCGAGGAGGGCTTTCAGACGTTGTTCGATGGCAAGACCTTCGAGGGTTGGGAGGGAGACCTCAAAACCTTCCGCATCAAAGACGAAGCCATCATCGGCGGGACCATGAAGGAGAAGATTCCGCGCAATGAATTCCTCTGCACGAAGCAGGAGTTCGGCGACTTCGAACTGCGGTTGCAGGCCAAGCTGGCGGGGGACGGTGCGAACGCGGGGGTGCAATTTCGAACGAAGCGGATACCGAATCATCACGAGGTCATTGGCTACCAATGCGACATGGGGCACATGGAGGGACGGTGCATCTGGGGTTCGCTGTACGACGAATCGCGGCGGAAGAAGTTTTTGATCCACGGCGAAAAGGAAAAGGTCGAGAAGGCGTACAAGCCGGGCGAGTGGAACGATTTCGTGGTTCGCTGCGAGGGACCGCGCGTGCAGATTTGGCTCAATGGCGTGCAGACGATTGATTACAAAGAGGAAGACGCCACGGTGGTCCGAACCGGTGTGCTCGCGGTGCAGATTCATGGCGGGCCGCCGTCCGAGGCGTCGTATCGGAAAATTCGGATCAAGCGACTCGGTTCGTAATCGTTAGAGTGTCTGGCGCGCGCGGAACCAAAATGTGAAAGTCAGGAATGTCGAGGATGAGTCAATCACTGTTGGCAGAGAATGTGTCAGACCGAGGAGGTTGTTCCGGGTTTCGGCGAATGTCGCGGCGGCAAGCGATTCAAGCCGGGGTCTGCGGGGCGTTGGGATTGTCGCTCGCGGATTTGCTGCGACTGGAAGCTCGGTCTCAAGAGTCGGGAACTCAGGCATTCTCGGCGGCGGAGTCCAAAGGGAAGCTGAAGGCGAAGACACTGAGCGTGATTCAGCTCCATCTCGGCGGAGGCTGGCCGCAGCAGGAGTCGCTGGATCCAAAACCGGAAGCGCCGGTTGAGTACCGCGGTTCGTTCGGCGTCACGAAGACGAAGAATGGCGACGTCTTCAGTGACAACATGCCGATGACTGCGGCGATCGCCGACAAAATCACGGTCGTTCGCAGTCTGGTGGGACGCATCCCCGATCATGCTCAAGCGACCTATCACCTCTTCACCGGCTACACCCCGACGGCCGTCATCGACTACCCACAGATGGGAGCGGTCGTCACGCATGAACTGGGTGGGCGCGGCGAACTGCCGCCGTACATCGCGATCCCGAACAACCACAGTTTCGCGGGGAGCACCGGGTTCCTCAGCAGCACTTATGGAGCGTTCGATCTGAATGCCGATCCGGGGCAGAAGGGATTCAAGGTTCGTGACTTTGCGATTCCCGATGGAGTCTCGTCCGATCGTTTCTTGCGACGGCGGTCGGCGCGTGAGATTGTCGAAAGACAGATTCGGAAACTCGAAGCGGACCCGGCGACGATCGACACGATGGATGATTTTTACAAGCGAGCCTACACGCTGCTGACCTCCTCGCGTGCTCAAGCCGCCTTTACGCTGGATGGCGAGACCGAAGAGACGATGCAGCTCTACGGCCGCGATGTTGTGGGCCTGCGCGGTCCGGATAACAAATTTCATCCGAAGGGATTGGCCGAGCGACTGATTCTTGCGCGGCGCTTAGTCGAAGCGGGGACTCGGTTCGTCACTGTGACTTATGGCTCGTGGGACTCGCACGTTGATGTCCGCAAGAACTGTCTCGATCAAATGCCCGCGCTCGATGCCGCGATTGCCGGACTGGTGACGGACCTCGATCAGCGCGGACTTCTCGACTCGACGCTGTTCTGGGTCACGTCCGAGTTTGGACGGACACCCAAAGTGAATTCGACGAGCGGTCGCGACCACTGGGCTCGCGTCTATTCCAATCTCTTGGCTGGCGGTGGCTTCGCGCGCGGCCTGATCCACGGAGCCAGCGACGCAACCGCCGCCGAACCCGCTCGCGATGCCGTGATGCTCGAAGACCTGCTCTTCACGATTTACCACCAACTTGGCATCGATGCCGACAAAGAGTTGGTCGCGTTTGGAACACGGCCGATCGAGATCATCAAGGACGGGAAGCTCGTCAAGAGTTTGGTGTGAGTTTCTTGATTCATTCGCGCTCCATTTCATTTGCACGGAACTGATCCGCGCGAATGAAATGGAGCGCGAATGCAGAACTGGTCAAAACAAATGAATCCAAACCGCCGGCTCCAACTTCTGTTTGCGTTGTTCCTGCTGGCGTGGTTTACAACTCATGCCGCCGCAGGTGCCATGCTGTTGCATATCGGCTCAACGACTCCGCGAGTTGTCCAGCGCGGGACGACGGCTGAGGTCACGATTCAGGGCATGTGCATTAAGGACGCTTGCGAGGTCGTCTTTTTCAAACCGGGGATTCGCGCGGTGAAGATTGAGCCGCTGCCGGATCTCGCTCAGCCGATCAATCTGGCTCATGGTGGCCGCATTCAGGAACAGATTCGGTGCCAGTTCGAGATTGCAGCCGACTGCGTCCCCGGCGAGCACCCGTTTCGCATCCGCACGGCCACTGAGTTGTCGTCGATTGGGACGTTTCATGTCTCGCCGTTTCCGGTCATTGATGAAAACGAAAAGGGTTACAACGCCAACGACACGCTGGCGACAGCAATGCCTGTGACTCCGAACGTGACGGTGCGCGGTCGCATGGGGCCGAGTTCTCGCGGCGACATTGACCTGTATCGAATCCCCGTCGTCGCCGGGCAACGGCTCTCGGTCGAGGTGGATTCAGTCCGCATCTCCGACGTGCATTACGGCGGCTCGGAATGGGATCTCGCGCTGCGCATCCTCGATGCGGACGGCAAGGAACTGGCGGCGAACGATGACAATCCACTGCATCTGCAAGACCCGCTGGCCGCCGTGAAGATTTCGCGAGACGGCTTCGCGTTTGTCGAAGTGCGGCGATCGGTCTTCGTGCCCGATGACAGGGTTTACTCAGTGCATATCGGCACGAATCACCGGCCGCTCGTCGCATATCCGCTCGGAGGTCAAGCCGGTTCGAAAGCAGATTTTGAGTTGCTGGGCGATCCGCTAGGTCCGTTTTCCGAGTCGCTGTCGGTGCCGAATGTGGCCGATTCCTTCGAGTACTTTGGCGACGCTCCTTCGCCCGTGTCGCTGCGTTCCAGTCCGTATCTGAATGTGTTCGAAGACGTGAATGCGCCGGTGACTCAAGTCGGCCAGTTGCCCGCCGCGCTCAATGGCCGCATTGATCGGCGCGACGATGCGGATGCCTTTCGCGTCTCGGTGAAGAAGGGGGATCGGTGGCGAGTCCGAGTCTTCGCCGCGTCGCTCGGTTCGCCGATTGATCCAAAGTTGCGCATTCGGTCGGCGACTTCGACAGCGGCGGCTGGACCGATCGAGGTTGAAATGGACGATTGCCGGCTGGTCGATCGCGACATCTTTGGGACGTCCTTTCGCAGTGGCGGCGGTTTGAAAGACATCCTCGATCCGTCCGTCATCTGGGAACCGAAGTCCGACGGCGACTACCTGATCGAACTTGAAGACACGAGCGGTTCGAGTGGCCCGAAGGCGGTCTATCGGATCGAAGTTGAGCCGGTTCCGAATTCCGTGCATACGCTGCTTGCAAGCACGGCGTTCGACTGGGAAGAGTCCGTGCGGACGACCGGCCTTGTCGTTCCGCAGGGCAATCGCTGGACGGTGAATGTGAATCTGCCGCAAGGGCAGGGGAGTGCGTTTCGTGGAGAGTTGAATCTCGTCGCACATGGGTTGCCGGAAGGAGTGCGGATGATCGCGGGAAAAATCCCCGCCGGTCGCTCAGTGTGGCCGGTCCAGTTCGTAGCCGAGGCGTCCGCCACACCGAGCAGCTTACTGATCACGCTCGCAGCGCGGTCCTTCGATCCCGCTCAGAAGTTGGAGAGCCGTTCGTTTCAAGCCGTCCCGTTCATCAATCATTCGGGTGGCGATGCGTGGCGCACCGTCCGGCTGGATCGGTATGTCTTCTCGGTCACGGAAGCCGCACCGTTCTCGATCGAAATCAAATCGCCGCCGGCCGCGTTGGTGCGCGGCGGCGAACTGGCGATCCCCGTGAAAATCATCCGCCGATCGGGCTTCAACGAGCCTGTCGAATTTCAATGCGACTGGGTTTCACCGGGCGTCTCGGTGCAACCTGCGACGATCATCCCCGCCGGGGAAAGCGAAGCCGTTCTGCGCATCACCGGCGAGCCGAACGCTCCGCTTGGCAAATGCCCGCTCGTCGTGAGCGCGAGTACGACTCGCGAAGACCTGGATGCGTATCTGGGAACCGGTCGCATTCGCGTCTCGTCCGAAATTGTCGATCTGACGATCGCCGAGCCGTTCGTCGAACTGGCGAGCCAACCCGAAGCCGTGCGGCGCGGTGAACGGAAGAAGTATGTCTGGTCGGTGCAACACAAGAGTCCCTTCGACGGCGGTGCGAGCGTCCGTTTGCTCGGACTGCCCAAAGGAGTGTCCGTCATCGAACCGCTTCCGACGTTGACGCGTGACAGCAAAGAGATCGCGTTCGAAATCGAAGCGACGAATGAAGCATTGCTGGGCAGCGTGCGTGGGATCGGATGTGAGATCACGGTGAAATCCGGCGGTCAGGAGATTCGTCAACGCACCGGCAACGGCACGCTGCGAATTGACCCCTTGATCGAATCGAAGAAGTAGGCCGCGAATCTCGGTCAGGGGTCAGGTCTTCAAATCTCATTTTGGCCTCGTGAATCAGGCTTGATGTGGGTTGGAATGGTAATGGGGAAATGCCGTCGAGGGTGGATCGTGGGACCAAAAATGAAATTTGAAGACCTGACCCCGGCTCGCGCGCAAATTGCGTCGTGTGTCGTCTTTCTCCTTGTCTCACTCTCTCCTTGTCTCCCGTTCTCTCCGACTTCCCTCCGCGCAGCAGAACCCAGCTTCCGGCGCGATGTGATGCCGGTCTTCTTTCGAGCTGGCTGTAACTCAGGGACATGCCACGGATCGGCGCGAGGTAAGGACGGGTTCATGCTTTCTCTCTTCGGCTATGACGCGAAGGGAGACTACGAACGGGTCGTCAACGAGATGCCGGGGCGTCGCGTCAACGTCGCCGTGCCAGAGCAGAGCCTCTTGCTGCTCAAGTCCGTCGGGGCGGTGCCGCATACCGGGGGAAAAATCATCAAACGGGACAGCGAGCACTATCAGTCACTGCTGCGCTGGATCGAGGCCGGGGCTCCGGACGATATCGGTGATGTCGCTGCGACGGTCGCCGTAGAATTGTCGAACGAGCGTCTGCTGTTTGAACAACCCAAGGATGGGGCGGCTCTGAAGGTCATCGCCAAAGCGAGCGATGGCTCAATGCGCGATGTCACGAAGCTCTCGCGGTTCTTCTCGAACAATGACAGCGTCGCGAAGATCGACTCGGATGGAAAAGTGACCGCCACCGGAGCCGGCGACACGCATGTCTTCGCGCGGTTCAGCCGTTTCACAGTCGGAGCCGAAGTCATCGTGCTCCCTCCGGCCGCAGGCTTTGAATGGCCAAATCCGAAGTCGGTCAACTTCATCGACGAACTCGTCTTTGATCGCTTGCAGAAGCTCCGCATCGCTCCGTCAGAACTGTGCGACGACGAGACTTTTCTGCGGCGAATCACGCTCGACCTTGCGGCGCGACCGCCGACCATTGCTGAGTACCGTGCTTTTCTCGCCGACGAGCGTTCAAACAAACGCTCGCTCAAAATTGATGAACTGCTGGCCGACGATGCCTTCGCCGATTACTGGACCGCGTTGTGGGCCGAGCAACTGCGGATCATCGGCGGCAACTACGCGCCGGTCGCAACGGACGTCAAAGCGGCGGATGCGTTCTATCAATGGATTCGCAAGCAGATGCGAACCAGCCGGCCGCTCAATGAGTTCATCGCCGAGATGGTCGATGCGTCGGGCAGCAATCTGACCAACGGGCCGGTCAACCTCTACACGATGCTGGTGCATAAGCCGCAGTTCGAACCGAAGGTGTTCGCGGCCGACTTCTCGCAGGTGTTTCTGGGCGTGCAGATTCAATGCGCCGAGTGCCACAACCACCCGTTCGATCGTTGGACTCAGGACGATTACTACGGCTTCGTCAGCTTCTTCACCGGCATGAAGCGCAAGCCTGGAGTGGAACCGCGCGAGCGCCGCATCTACTGCGACACCTCGGCTCCGCCCGCTCGGCATGTGGTCGATGGTCGTCCGATGCCCGCCAAGGTGCTGGGTGGCATCGACCCGGTTGCAAGCGGCGGCGATCCGCGCACATCGCTGGCGCAATGGCTGACGTCGCCCGAGAACGAGCTTTTCAGCCGCAACCTCACCAATCGCATCTGGGCTCAGTTGCTCGGACGGGGGATCATCGAGCCAGTCGATGACGTGCGAGCCAGTAACCCGCCGGTGAATGGCCCGTTGCTCGATGCCCTCTCGAAACGACTGGTCGCGGCGAAGTTCGATCTGCGGAGTCTCGTGCGAGACATCTGCAACTCGCGGGTCTATCAACTGAGCGCGCAGCCGAACGCTTCCAACCGACGCGACACGCGGCAGTTTTCTCACGCGCATCTGCGACGGCTGCGAGCCGACGTGCTGCTCGATTCCGTCGTGACGGTGACGGGAGTGACGCGGCGTTTCGGCGGTTTCCCGGAAGGGACGCGCGCGATCGACTACTACCCACGCTCGGCCGGCTCCACCGAAGGGCCGGAGTTCGGCGATCCGTTCTTCGCGACGTTCGGACGCTCCAGCCGAGGCACCGTCTGCGCCTGCGAAACGAAGAAGGAACCGACGCTCTCGCAGACGCTACACATGGCGGTCGGCGACACGGTTCGTGATCGGCTCGGTGCCAGCGGTGAAGTGAAACGAATGCTCGAAAAGGGGACGTCACCGGAAGTGATGATTGAAGAACTCTTCGTCCGCACGCTCAGCCGCAGGCCCACCCAGGACGAGAAGACTGCGATGCGAGAACTCATCGGCGACGCCGTCAAAGATCAGGCCACATACGAAGACATCTTCTGGAGCCTGTTGAACTCGACCGAATTTGCATTCAATCATTGATTGTCGCCTTTCGCTCTGCGAAAGGACGTTCTTTCGCGGAGCGAAAGACGACATTTCACTCACTGGAATCTTTCATGCGATTCGTTCCTCTTGTGCTCGTTGCCCTGTCGCTGGTCATGCCGGACATTTTCGCCGAAGACGCCAAGCCGATCACCTACGACGACCACATCGCGCCGATTCTCAAGCGGCATTGCTGGCAATGTCATGGTGAGACGAAGCAGGAGTCCGGACTCAATCTCGCGAACTATGCCGCCGCGGTGAAAGGGAGCAGCGGTGGAGCGGTCGTTGTCTCCGGGCGTTCGAGCACCAGCCGACTCTTCAAAGCCATCACTGCCGAAGACCCCGCCGAACGGATGCCGCCGGAAAACGATCCTCTGCCGAAAGAGCAACTCGCGCTCATCAAAGCCTGGATCGACACCGGACTGCGACAGAATGCAGGTAGCGCTGCGACTCCGGCTCGCACGCTGAGCTTCAAGCCGTCGTCACTGAAGAATGACGGACCTGCTCCGATGCCGGAGAAGTTGCCGACCATCGAGCGGTCCAAGACCACGCGACCGTTCCCAATCCTGGCGATGGCCGCCAGTCCGCGCGCGCCGCTCGTCGCGGTGGCGGCTTACGAGCGAGTCGATTTCATCAACCCGGAAAGCCGGGACGTCATTGGCTCCGTTGCGTTTCCCGAAGGGGAGCCGCAAGTGCTCCGTTTCAGCCGCTCCGGTGCGGTGCTGCTCGCCGCCGGTGGCCGTCCGGCTCAAAACGGTGCGGCGGTGCTGTTCGACGTGAAGACCGGCAAGCGACTCGCGGAACTCGGCAATGAAACGGACACGGTCATCGCCGCGGATCTTTCGCCGGATGAACGGCAGGTGGCGATCGGCGGATCGGGCCGAGTGGTCAAGATCTTTTCGACGGTCGATGGTGCATTGAATCACACGCTCGTGAAGCACACCGATTGGATCACCGCGATCGCCTTCAGCCCGGATGGCAAGCTGCTCGCCAGCGCGGATCGAGTCGGCAACATTCATCTGTGGGATGCGATCAGCGGCGGAGTCGTGCTGCCGTTGTCCGAGCACAAAGCCGCCGTGAGATCGCTCGCCTGGCGGTCTGACAGCCAAGTGTTGGCGTCGTGCTCGGAAGACGGCCAGATCGTGTGGTGGGAAGTCTCGAAAGGTTGGCCGTCGATCTCGAAAGCCGATGCACATCCACCGCAACGTCCGGCTGGCATTTACGGCAAGATCCCCAACGGAGTCCTCGACGCCAACTTCGGTCCCAACGGTGAGCTCATCAGTTGTGGTCGAGACCGAACAGTGCGTCTCTGGTCCCACGACGGCTCCGCGTTGAAGTCCTTCACGATCGACGCCGACTCGAAGTCGAACTCAACCCCAACCGCCATTCGCGTCCTGCCGCTACGATCCGTCGTCACCTTTGACGGCTTGCGAATCCTGGCCGGTGACTCGGCGGGTCGAGTGCATTCCTGGCCAGCGGACGGAACCGCGAAATGATTTCGAAATGGCTGCGGCCATCGGGAAGGCAGGCGATCTCACTCCACTTGCTTGTGGCGGGATTGGTGATCTGCCATGACTTTTGAAGCGGTCTCTAGGAGCGAACCGTTGGCTCGGCCGGCTTTTCGAAAAGCGTTCGCGGCGAGCCGAACTGCACCAGCGCGACCATCGGCAGGATGATTGCCAGCGCGGCCAGTTGTCGTCCGGTGACTTGCTCGTTGTCGAGCCAGCCCCAGATGACGGCTCCGGCCGGCACCAGGTTTGTCACCATGCCGGCGAACAGCGGGCCGCGATCATGAATCAGTTTGTTGAACCAGAACATCGCCAGGCCCGTGCCGACAACTCCCAACACTAGCAGCGAGATTGCCGCCGGCCAAAACGCTTCGGCATTGGGAGGCGTCGGCGATGGAGTCCAAACCGAAAGCGATTGCAGAATGACGCTGGCAATGCCCATCGAGACTAATGACATCGTCAGCGGCGACACATGCGTCAGCCGGCGTCGAATCCACACGTTGACCAGCGCGTATCCGAACGACACCGACGATGCCAGCAGCAGATGCGTTGCGGAAATCTGTCGCGAGAAACCTTCGCTCATCAACAGCCCCATGCCGACCAACGATCCCAGTACGCCGATCGTTTGCAGAGGATGCGGGACCACTCGCAACAGCGGCACTGATGCCAGAATCGTGAACAACGGAGTGAAGCTGACCGTCATCCCCACGAACGCGCTGCCGTGCTGAGAGATCAACCATGGCTGCACGCAGTACGGCCAGGTGTAGCCCGCGAAAACGATGAACGCCAAAGACCACAGATCGCGCCGCCGCCACCCGACCGGTTGCCGTTGAATCAGCCAGAGAATCGCGAGCACCGCCACTCCACCGGTGACGCGCCACGCTCCGATGCTGATCGGCGAGAAGACCAGCGCGGCTTTCTTCATCATCAAAAAGCTGCCGCTCCAGATGACACAGATCAGCAAAAAAAGCACATAAGGCATCGGAGCGTTGTAGCGGCTGTGTGTTGGTCTCGCGAGTTTCGCTTCCCACGCTCGGAGGCTTCTCCTACCATCCCGCCCCTCTTCTACCGGACTCAAAAAACCAGTTTCAAAATCAGACAGGAGCGATCAGAAATGGCCGAGCAAAAGGCGACGAACGTGACTTACCATGCCCACACCATCACCCGCGATGACCGTTGGAAGTTGATGGGGCACAAGGGCTGCATTCTGTGGTTCACCGGCTTGAGCGCCTGCGGCAAGAGCACCATCGCCAACGCCGTGGACAGCAAGTTGCATGACGCGGGCGTGCATTCGTTTGTGCTCGATGGCGACAACATTCGCATGGGCTTGAACAAGAACCTCGGCTTCTCCGCCGAAGACCGTGCCGAGAACATCCGCCGCATCGGCGAAGTCGCCAAGCTGTTCGCGGATGCCGGAATCATCACCGCCACCGCGTTCATTTCGCCGTACCTCGCCGATCGCGACAAGGTCCGAGCGTTGATGGGACAAGGGGGCTTCATCGAAATCCACGTCAACGCCACAGTGGAAACGTGCGAGGCTCGCGATCCGAAAGGCTTGTACAAGAAGGCCCGCGCCGGCGAGATCAAGAACTTCACCGGCATCTCCGACCCGTATGAAGCTCCGGTGAATCCGGAACTCGTGCTCGACTCGAACAGCAAAGGGATCGACGAACTCTCAAACGAAGTCATCGCTCACCTGAAGTCGAGCGGGTACATCTCGTAGAGCGGCGGAGCCGTAACGTAGACGAGTCACTCCGTGACTCGAATCGGTTCGAGTCACGGAGTGACTCGTCTACTTTGCTCGCTGCTTCAAAACAAAAGCCGGCACACGGAATGTGCCGGCTTCTTTTTTGCGCTGATCGGAACCGGGGTGCTACTTCTTGGCGACTTGGTTTCCGGTCACTTTGGCGACAACCGGAGTCCAATCGGAATTCGCGCCGGTTGTGCGGCGCGTCACGCTGGCTTTGGCGAGCTTTGCATGGAACGGTACTCGAGTCCGCTCCGGCTCGGTTCGCCAAGCGATCTTCGCGTCGAGATTCAGAGTGGGGAGGGGCAGCAGGCTCTTGGCCTCGCCTGGAGCCTTCTTGTCGCCATCAAGATCGAGCTCAAGCTCATTCGGCTTCTTGATCTCTTTCGGCTTGATGGTTTCGAGCGGCGCTTCAAAGTCCGGATCGGCGATCTTCGCAGGAGTCTTATTTCGCTTGAGGATCGTCGGTTCTTCCTCGCCGCTGGCTGGGCGAGTTCCTTCAACGGCATCGTCGGTACTCGTGGCGGCTTTGCCGCGCGAACGCGGGCTTGTGCCGAGTCCATCATCGGTCACTGTTCCAGCGCTGGGAGTGACCGTCGTCGTCGAGCCGCTCTGATTCGTTTCGGGAGCTTTCCAAACCGGCTTACCGGCGGGAGCAGCGGGCTTCGACGTTACTGGTGAGACGGAACAGCCGCTGAGGCAGCCTTGCGAAGTCGATGCGTACGTCACGGTGCCGCATGGCCCGCTCGACGGAGCCATCACGATGGGACCGCAACTGCCGCAACCAGAACTCGGCATCGAATAGACCACCGGAGCGTAGTAGCGCGTCGAGCAGGACGAGCAACCGGACGCCGGCGCGTAAGAGTAATAGGGCGCGGGCGCGTAAGAGCGAACCACCACCGGCCGAGCATACGAGACCGCATACGGCGAGTAGCCGTAGGACCGATAATGCACCGGGCCGAAGATGGCGTCGTACACCCAAGGGATGACTCCCGCTTGGCTGGCCGAGGTGATGCTGGTCGCCAACACGAAGGCTGAAAGGCTCGCAATCCGTCGCAGGCTGTGATTTACTTGCATGGCGTTTTCTCACAGAAAGAAATGTGTTCGAGCCACCCGACTCCCAGGTAGCTGCGGGCGCATCTTCTACCCGCCTCAGTTGAAAAGTCAAACTTCGGCAAGCGTTATGCCACTCCCGCAGTACTTGAAGTTTCACGATCTCATTCAGATCGTCGAGTCGTTCTGCGGCTCGAAGCCCGCGCGCATCCGCACGATTGATCGCGATAGCGAGGGGTTCAGCGGCGCGGTCGTGCTGCGAGTCTCGTTGCAAGAAAACCTGCACGCACCGGAAGTCGAGTTCTGCTTGCGAGGATGGCCGCCGGACAGCTTGCAGCGCGAACGTCTGCTCGGACTGCATCGCTTGCTGGAGCACATTCACAAGAGCGGCGTGCAGCAAGTGCCGGTACCCGTGAAGAGCAAATTCGGAACGACGCTCTATGCCGAGGCGAGTCAGTTCTGGCAACTCGAACCGTGGATGCCGGGCCGCGCGGATTTTTCCTCCGATCCCTCCGATGCCCGTCTGCGAAACGCGATGACGACGTTGGCCCAGTGGCACGAGGCCGCTTCGCGATTCGAACCACGCGCCTCGGAAGCCAACTGGTTCAAATCCTGCGCTGCCGAGACTTCGCCCACGGTCGAAGACCGCTTGGAACGCATTGAGCGTTACTACACACAAGACGCTCGCAAGCTGCGAGACATTCTAGGGAATACAACTTCGCTCGGATCGTGGGGCACCGACTACTCGGAGTTGGCTCAACTCGCGCGACAGATTCTCAACGCCTTTGATCAGTCGGTGGAGTCGATCGGTTCCGAGTTGCAGTCGTACCGCGAGGTGCGTTTGCGTCTGCATCCCTGCCTGCGAGATGTCTGGCACGACCACGTTCTGTTTGACGGCGACCAAGTCACCGGTTTGATTGACCCCAACGCGGCCAAGACCGAGACACCAGCCACCGACTTGGCGCGATTGCTCGGCAGTTTTCTGGGAGACGACAGCGACCGCTGGGATGTCGCGCTCGCCGCGTATCGCAGCATTCGGCCTCTCTCGGACCGCGAGGCCAAGGTCGCTCGCGTGATCGATCGCAGCACCGTTCTATTAAGCGGCATGACTTGGCTCGAACGTCTGTTCGTCCACCAGCAGAACTACGCCAGCCCGCCACGAATCCTGGATCGGCTGCGCCAAATCGTGCCGCGTCTGGAACGGCTGACGAATCGGCATCAATCGGTCATCTTGTGAAGATCGCTCCACCGAGATAACCCGCTTCGCCTGCCAGCGACTCTTCCAACCGCAGCAACTGGTTGTACTTCGCGAGCCGCTCGCTGCGTGCGACCGAGCCGACTTTCAATTGCCCTGCACCGGTCGCGACAACGAGATCAGCGATCGTCGCGTCCTCGGTCTCGCCACTGCGAGCAGACACGACCGGCCAATAACCGTTGTCGAGTGCCAGCTTCAGCGTTGCCAACGTCTCACTCAGAGTGCCGATTTGATTCAGCTTGATGAGCACGCTGTTCGCGACGCCGCGCTCGATCCCTTCTTGCAGCCGCGCGACATTCGTCACGAATAGATCGTCGCCGATAAGCTGCACTCGCTGGCCAAGCCGCTCGGTGATGAGTCGCCAGCCGTCCCAATCGTCCTCGGCCAACGCGTCTTCGAGGCTGATGATCGGATACCGTGTGACCCAGCGCTCCAGCAGATCGACCATTTGTTCGGCCGTCAGCGGCGACGATGACACGCTCGGCAACCGATAGCGGCCCTCCTCAAAGAAGTGCGTGCTGGCAACATCGAGTCCAATCGCCACGTCGCTGCCCGGCTTCAATCCGGCCGCTTCAATGGCGGCGACGACGAATTCGATCGCTTCTTCATTCGTGCGCAGCTTCGGACCGTAGCCCCCTTCATCGCCGATCAGGATGCCTTCGTGGCCGCGTTCGGTCAGGACTCGGCCGAGCCGGCGATAGACCATCACGATCCACTCGAACGCTTGCGAGTATGACGTCGCTCCGACCGGCAGGATCAAGAAGTCTTGGAACTCCAACTGCCGACCCGCGTGTAAACCGCCAGAGATCATGTTGACCATCGGCAACGGCAACAGCATTTTTTCACCCAGGCGATCGGAGGGCGTCAGCCCCCCGGTTGGTCGAACAACTGTGACGCTCGAATTTACCGGGGGGCTGACGCCCCCCGCTCGCCGATGGTGGTTTTCCCAAATCTCTCGAAACCGTGCGACCGCCGATAACCCGCGCGCCTCCGCTGACGCGTACGCCACGGCCAGCGACGTACCGAGGATCGCATTCGCTCCGAGTCGCGACTTCTGCGGCGTGCCATCCAGTTCAATCAATCGCCGATCAATCTCCGCTTGGTCATTGGCATCCAGTCCGATCAACACCGACGCAATCTCGGTGCAGACATTCGCCACTGCATGCCGCACTCCCAGACCATCCAAGCGTGAGTCGCCGCGATCGCGCAACTCAACCGCCTCGAACCGCCCGGTGCTCGCACCACTAGGGACCATCGCTCGTCCCGGCCGAGCCCCCGCGCAAGTCACTTCCACTTCGACGGTCGGCTTGCCTCGGCTGTCGAACACTTCGCGGGCGTGAACTCGTTCAATGCGATTTGTCACGATCAACCTACTTCACAACAAAGTTCAACAGGCGACCAGGAACGTAGACCACCTTCACGACGGTCTTGCCTTCGAGTTGTGCGACGATGCTGTCCTCTCGTCGAGCCACCGCTTCGATGGTGGCTTGATCGGCTTTCGCGGCGACGGTGATTTTCGCTCGCAGCTTGCCGTTGATTTGGACCGGGACGTCGATCACGGCGTCTTCGACCAGCTTCGGATCGAACGTCGGCCAAGGTTCATAGGCCAGCGTCGTCGTGCCGCCCAAGAGTTGCCACAACTCTTCGGCGAGGTGCGGGGCCAACGGGCTGAGCAGCAAGACGAACGGCTTCAGGATCGAGACCGGGCGGACGTTCCAGTTCGTGACTTCGTTCATGAACTCCATCAGCCGGCTGATGGCCGTGTTGCAGCCGAGTGTCTCGATGTCGCGAGTCACGGCTTTGATGGTCTTATGCAAAAGACGAAGTTGTGGCTCAGCCGGCGCGACGTCTTGCACGGCGGGGTTCAGTCGCACGTCATCCAGTTTCTCGTCGGTGATCGTCCGCCACACACGAGCCAGGAATCGCGAGACCCCCTCGACCCCTTGCATCGACCACGGCTTCACTTGTTCGAGCGGCCCCATGAACATCTCGTAAAGCCGCAGCGAGTCGGCTCCGTAGTTTTCGACGACGCTGTCCGGGTTGATCACGTTGCCACGCGACTTCGACATCTTGAACGCTCGCGATTCGATGCGGATGTCGGGCCGGTCGGCGAGCACGAACGAATCGCCGGATTTCTTCACGGCATCGAGCGAGAGTTTCACGGACTCCAGCTTCTCGCCGGTTGTCTTGTGAACCGCATTGCCGTCTTCGTCGGATGTGACATCTGACGCGGAGACCCACTCGGTTTCAAAACCCGATTCCAAATGTGTCACAGCGAGCGGGCTGCGATCAGTGGAATCGCGCCAACGACTCCCAACGAGTGGGCTACAAAACCTCTCATATCCGGTAAACTCAACCTCGCCGAGGATCATCCCTTGATTGACCAGTCGCTGAAACGGCTCGGCAGTGTGAACGTGGCCGCGGTCGAAGAGCACCTTGTGCCAGAAGCGCGAGTAGAGCAGGTGCAGCACGGCGTGCTCGGCACCGCCGACGTAGAGGTCGATCGGGAGCCACTGCTTTTCCAACTGCGGGTCGATAAAGGCCGCAGTATTTTTGTTGTCCACGAACCGCAAGTAGTACCAGCACGAGCCGGCCCATTGGGGCATCGTGTTGGTCTCGCGTTTCAGCTTCGTGCCGTCGGGAGCGGTTTTGTAGAGCCACGACTCCGGAGCTTTGGAAAGCATCGGCTCCGGCGTGCCGGTCGGTTTGAAGTCCGCCATCTCCGGCAACGTGATCGGCAACGCCGACTCGGCATCGACTCG
>CAMDEA010000159.1 GCA_945893045.1 Planctomyces sp. SH-PL62 | reverse complement strand
CCGGTGAGGATGCAGACGACTCGGTCGCTGGGGGAGATCACCCCTTGCTCGCGGAGCAGTTTGGCTCCGGCGACGCTGGCGGCGCTGGCGGGTTCGCAGCCGAAGCCGCCGGCTCCGATTTGGGCTTTGGCTTCCAGGATCAATTCGTCAGAGACCTCACGCACGACGCCGTCGCAGACTTCGAGTGCTCGCAGACACTTCAGCAGGTTGACCGGGCGGTTGATCTCGATGGCGGTCGCGAGCGTCGAGGCTCGGCGATTGTCGGCGTCCATCTGCGTGAAGAATTTGTCGGTGATGAGCTTGGCCTCGTCGAGCCGGCCGCCGTTCCAGCGGAGCTTGTGTTGCTCGAAGAGTTGATACAGCGTGTTCGAGCCGGCCGCGTTGATCACCGCCAGACGCGGGATGCGATTGATGAGGCCCAACTCTTTCAGTTCGGTGAACGCCTTGCCGAACGCGCTCGAGTTGCCGAGGTTCCCGCCCGGCACCACGATCCAGTCGGGGACTTCCCAGTTCAGACCTTCGAGCACTCGGAACATGATCGACTTCTGGCCTTCCAGCCGGAACGGGTTCACGCTGTTGCACAGGTAAATCCCGCGAGCCGCACAGACGTCGCGAACTTGCCGCAGCGCGTCGTCGAAGTCCCCTTGAATCTGCAATGTCTTGGCTCCGTAGTCGAGCGCCTGCGACAGCTTTCCGAACGAGATCTTACCGCTGCCGATGAAGACGATGGTCTCGAACAGCCGCGTGGTGCTGGAGTAAATCGCCAACGACGCGCTGGTGTTCCCCGTCGAGGCACACGCCGCAACTTTCGCTCCGACGATATGCGCGTGCGTGGAGGCAGCCGTCATGCCGTTGTCTTTGAAGCTGCCCGACGGGTTCAGTCCCTCGTACTGCAACAACAGTTTGCCAGTTTGAAACCCGGCGTATTTCCCAACGCCCGCCGACGATTGCAGAATAGTCTGCCCCTCGCCGATCGTGACGATCTGCTCGTCCTTCGCAAACGGCAACAGCTCGCGAAACCGCCATACGCCGCTGAAGTCGAGCGGATTCCGGCGGCTCGACCATCGCGACTCAAACTGCTTGAGCGAACCCGGCACCGGCACTCGGTTCCAGTCGTAAGCGATGTCGAGCAGATGCCCGCACTTGGAACAATCCACGAGCGTCTCGCCCACCGAGTACGTCGCTCGGCAGGCGTGGTTCATGCAAACTTGGTGGGCGAGGTCGGACGAAGTGATTGAAGAAATGATGTCGCTCCGGATCAAAGCAAGGCGAAGTTTTTGGAACACTCATTGACGCTGATCTTCGCTAATAAGTCAGACTTGAGCGCTGACCGATCCAGGCTGGACGAACCTTGTCATGAATTAGCGGAGATTAGTGAAGATTAGCGTTCCCACTTCCTTGCCGTTACTCATCGAATTGAAACGTCATGCCGGCTCGCAGGACGTGGATTTTGAGGTTTCGGGCGGCGGCGGGTTCGCCTTTGTTGAGCTTTTCGCGGCTGGCTTTGCGGCCGTCGATGATGGTGACGTTGTTGTCGCCGATGACTTCGAAGTTGCGGCCTCGGACAATCACGGCGGTCTCTTCGTCGATGCCGACGCCCAGCAGGTCGGGATAGTCGATGACCGCCAGAGCCAGGCGATTGAAGCGGCCTTTTTGCAAGAAGTGTTGATCGACGATGGCTTCGGGCCAGAGTCCCAGACCGTTTTGCAGGTACGGAGCGGTGCCGGCTTTCAAGCTATCGAGGTCCGATGGTCCGCCGATCATTGTCTTACCCATGACGGCAGCGCCGGCACTGGTGCCGCCAACGATGGCTCCGTCGCGATAGCGTGTCCGAATCGTTTCGGCGATGTCGCTGCCACGGATGTTGTTCATAAAGACTCCTTGCAAACCGCCGGGGAGCCAGATCAAGTCGGCTTCGCGAATTGTTTTCACGGCAGCGGCCGGTTGCTGCGGATTGATGAGGACGATGTTGTTCGCGCCGTTTCGTTTCCAAGTCGCGACTGAACTGGGGCCGTACTCAGGATTGGCCGCCGGCAGTACGGCGATCTTCGACGACTTGCCGCCAGACAATTCGAGCGTGCGGTTCACGACCGCGGAGGGAGTTTCTCCCCCGCCGATCACGACCAGTCGGCCTTTCGGAAGCTCGGCTTGCGGGTCCGCCAGCATCACGGCAGCGATGAGCCAGATTCCCATGAGTCAGTTTCCTTTCAGCGAGTTCTCATCCGCCTTGGCGTCGGGCCGCAGACGTTCGAGTTGGTTCATGAGTTGGTCCTTGTGCGCGGCCAGTCGAGCGATCGACGCTCGCACGTGAGCGCGCGTGGTCATCAGATCGCCGATCGCGAGCAGCGAGATCCACAAGCAGACGCAGCCGATCGCCATCCAAAGAATCGTGGCGAGCAGCGGGCCGGCTTGATTCCAAACGTTGGGCAAGTCCGCCAAAACAATCATCAGACCAACTAACGTAATCAGGCCGGAGGTTTGTCGGCGGCGGCGATAGCGAGCGGCGTAAAACTTCAACTCGCGCGGGTCACTGGCGAACTCGGTCTGCTGGAGCAACCACGCGGTGCGATGGGGTAGTTGCAGCAGCAGCCCCAGCAACACCACGCAGCCGCCAAAGATTGCCGTGATGGGATCGAGATTCATGTCGTGCGTCTCAACCGGAGCCTAAGACAGATCGGCTCATGCTACTTGGACTTCTCGGCCAGGAATACTTTGATCGCTTCGACCTGGCGGTACTCGCCGCGCGTGCCGCACATTTGGCCGTTCTTAAACCAGCCGGTCCAGCCGAAACGGCACAGATGCGCGGAATAATAGACGTCAAAGCGATCGGCTCCTTCGGCCAGTTCGATCCAGATCGCTTCGATGCGGCGATTCTCTCCGCGCGTGCCGCAGTACTCGCCTTGCTGGACCCAGCGCGTGTCACCTTTCACGGCGACGTGAGCTTTGTAGCTCAGAGACACTCCTTCGACCGGAGGATTGAGCCGCACGGCGAAGCCTTCGATGCGTCGGCCCGTGCCCGCCGCACCGCATTCCGACAACTGCGAAAGCCAAGGCGTATCCCCGCGCTCCTGCACATGAGCCATCGCTTCGGCATGGACGAGTTGGTTCGGCTCCGGCAGGGCGGCCGAGGAGAGTCCCGCGAGGTCGCCGCGCATGAAACCTTGCAGGTACGCCTCCGTTTTCTCGCGGAGCATACTCAGCCGTAACGCTCGATTCGCCGCATCGGTGTTGGCAGTCGCTGCGGCTATCTCGCCAAAGGCGCGGAGGACTCGCACGAATTGCGGTCCCAACGGTGTGCCGCTGCCACTGGCCGACACGAAATAAGACTCGCACCAGCGCGTCACTGCATCGAATGACGCCGCCAACTCCGTTGCCTCGTCCGCACCCTGAGCCATCGTTTCATCCTCCTTGAGACTGGCCACGCACGGGCCGGGCGGATTATGAGAGTGAGCGTTGTCGGCGTACAGCGGAGCGGACAAGCGAAGGCGAAACGAAGAAGGCGAGGACATCATGGTGACCAAAGGGGTCGTGCGTTCAAAATTCAAACTTGGCGGGGATGTCGTTTATTCGCTCGATGCGTGTTGTCCGCCAATTTTGAATTTTGAACGCACGACCCTTCATTCCACGGGGATCGTTGCTCTGATTGTTCTCGCGTTTGTGTCTGTCGTTATCGGGAACGAAGCTCGCTCAGAAGACGCGGTTTATCAGCGCGCGGCGGTCGCGGCCGATCATCCACTTGCCAGTGAGGCCGGAGTCGAGGTTCTCAAAAAGGGAGGCAATGTCGTTGATGCCGGAGCGGCCGTCGGATTCGCTCTGTCGGTTCTTCGGCCCGCGAGTTCCGGTCTCGGCGGTGGCGGCTTCATGGTGATTTGGAATGCGCAGGAGCAATGCTGCGTGACGCTCGACTATCGCGAACGTGCTCCGGTGAAGGCGACGGCGGAGATGTTCGTCGTTGGGCAGGTTTCCAACCTGCCTGGTCAGGACGGGCAGGTTGGAAACCTACCCCACGCGAGCGTGCGCGGACCGTTGGCGGCGGCGGTCCCCGGTCACGTCGCGGGGTTGTGTTACGCGGTTGAGCGATACGGTCGGCTGCCGATTGCTGAGGTCATCGCACCGGCGATTCGATTGGCTCGCGACGGCGTGCCGGCGGATGCTCAGTACGTCAAGACGTTGCAGTCGGCGGTGAAAACCTGGTCGAAATGGCCGCCGGAGTTCCGCGCGAAGTTCGCGACGTTTCATCAGTCGTACTTGCACGGCGGCCGAGAGATCAAAATCGGAGACAAGGTCACATCGCCACAGCTTCCCGCGCTGGAACAGATCGCGGCCTGTGGAGCCTCCGGCTTTTATGCCGGCCCGGTGGCCGCCGCGCTGGTCGATGTCAGCCGGCAGGCCGGAGGATTGTTTTCGCCGTCAGACTTTTGCGACATGGGGCCGGTGCAACGCGAACCGCTGAAACTGAGCTATCACGGTTACGACGTGCTGACGATGCCCCCGGTTTCGAGCGGCGGAATCGCCATGCTCACGACGCTGCAAATCTTGGAAGAGCTGGATCACCGCGTGGGAGTCACTCCGTTTCATCGACTCGCGCCAGACAGCCCGGAGGCAGTGCATCGGCTGACGGAAGCGTTCAAGCACGCCTTTGCCGATCGAGCGGAATTCCTCGGCGATGCGGACTTCGTCGATGTCCCGGTGGCGCGACTGATCAGCCGCGAACACGCGCGCGAACTCGCGTCGCGCATTGACCTCAAGCAAACGCGGCCGACGAACACCTATGGGCGATTCGCGCCGGTGAATGATGCGGGGACGACGCACTTCTCGGTCATCGATCACCACGGCAGCGCGGTCGCCTGCACCGAAACGATCAACACCGAGTACGGCAGTTGGATCGTCGATCCGAAGTTCGGCATCCTGCTCAACAATGAAATGGACGACTTCGCCGCTGTGCCCGGTCAACCGAATGCGTTTGGATTGATTCAGAGTTCGGCCAACGCCGTCGCACCGCGTAAGAAACCGCTGTCGAGCATGACTCCGACGATTGTGGTGAAAGATGGTAAAGCGGTCTTCGCGCTGGGGGCGTCCGGAGGGCCGCGGATCATTACCGCGACAACGCAGGTGCTGCTGAATTTGATTCACCGGCAGCAGACACCGAGTGCGGCCGTGCAAGCACCGCGATTACATCACCAGTGGCTGCCCGACATGCTCGATCTGGAGCCGCACCTGTATCGCGAACTGCACGATCCGTTGATGGCGTTGGGCCACACGTCGAAGCAGCAGTCTGCCAACGCAGTCACTCAAGCGGTCTCTCGAATGCCTGACGGCCTGCGCGCCGGCAGCGATCCGCGCAAAGGTGGCCGACCGGCAGGATGGTGAAGGGACGCAGAATTGCAGCACTCGAAAGTCTGAAAGCTGATTCGTCTGGCCCATTCTTCTGGCAGAAAGGTTTTGGACAGAGGAATGGGGCCAGAGGAATGAAGGTGAAAATGAAAGCGATGGTTGTCATGCCTCTTGTTGCCAACCTGCCGCGACTGATCTGTCTGCTGAGTCTTGTTGTCATCGCAGGCCGTACTTCAGTCCTGGGTGACGAATCGCAGACAGATGCGGACGCGACGGCGCTTGATCCTCATTGGCTCGCAGCGGCGAAGCATCCGCAGACGGGTTTGCTGTCTCGCAACATTCGACCGGAAGAAGCCGCAGGGTACTTCGCGATTTTGAATCACGCTCGGCAGTTGTCACTGACGCAGCTCAAGACCACCGCGAAGACGTTGCAGCAGGAGCGGCTCGCCGTCGTCAAACGTGATCCCAACTTCCGGTTCTACTTTCGCGAACCGAATGCCGAGTTCCCCACGTTCGTAGACGTGCATCGGAATCCGGAGGCGTATCACGGTCGGCCGGTCACCTTTCGGGGACACCTGCGGCGGCTGGTGTCGTACTCGGCGGGAGAGAATCCGCACGGCTTGCAGCAACTGCATGAAGCATGGTTGTACGTTGACGGCGCGCAGCAGAATCCCGTGGTCGTGGTCTGTTCGGAGGTGCCTCAAGGCATTACGTCTGGCAGTGACATCCTGGTCGATTTCGTGTCGGCAACCGGATACTTCTTCAAACGCTACGGCTACGAAGATCGCACGGGCGAGCCGCGCTTCGCACCGTTGATTCTGGCTCAGCGATTGGAATGGTCTCCGCCGCCGAAACGTTCGGGCTTCTTCTCCAGCGGAATGATGTTCGGGCTGACGGCCGGGGGAGGTTTGCTGATGCTGGCGATGTTGTGGCTGATGTCTCGCCGGACCAGAGTGATTCGTCCCGCACTGACGGAGAACGTTCCAACCTTCGCGGAGCCTCGCGAGGAAGACGAACCGTCGCAGAAAATATGATCCACAAGGTCGCTAAGCGCCGCACTTCATGAACGGTCGTTAGGGCTTCTCAGAAGCCTTGCGGGATCGGCGGAAGGGAGGGTCGAGCAGCGGTGAAAGTGGCCGGTTCGGGGAAGTTTCTGTTGAATTCTGACCGTTCAACGGCGATAAATTTTGAATACGCCGTTGCCGTGCCTTCCCGTTGTCGGCCCATCCGTCTTTCGCAAAGGAACTCTCACATGTTTTCTCGTTGGAGCCCCTGGTTGTTGGTTGGAGCGCTAGCGGTGAGCTTAGTGGCTCCCGGATTGTCGGCGGACTCGAAGAAGGAAACGAAGAAGAAAGTCGGGCCGGCAGTGAAGGTCGATGCCTCGCTGGAACACATCGACGTGTTCGCCGGGATCGAGCAGGGCATTCTCGACGTGAAGATGATTCCGAATGATGCGATGGGCGGCAACATGCTCATCGAGAACAAAGGGGATAAGCCGCTCAATGTGGATTTCCCTGCTGCGTTCATCGGTAAGCAAGTGCTGAAGCAATTTGGTCAACAAGGCGGTGGAGGATTTGGTGGTGGTCAGCAAGGTGGCTTCGGTGGACAGCAGGGAGGCCAAGGTGGCGGCCAGCAACAACAAGGTGGCGGTTTCGGAGGCGGACAACAGGGTGGTGGCGGCGGCTTCGGTGGTGGTGGCCAGCAGGGTGGCGGCGGCGGTGGTGGATTCTTCTCCGTTCCTTCTGACCGCATCGTTCGCGTGGCCTATCGTTCGGTCTGCCTCGAACATGGCAAGCCCGAACCGACTTCACGAGCGACTTATCGCATCGCCAAAGTCGAAGAGTTCAGCGATGACCCGATTCTCGAAGAGACATTGAAGATGGTCGCCAGCGGACAACTCGACCCACAGGCCGGTCAGGCAGCAACCTGGCACATCGCGAACAAAATGAGCTGGCAGGAACTCGCCGCGAAATCGATTCCGCACATCGGCCGGCCTGCGACGCCGTACTTCTCCGCGGAGACTTTGACACGCGCTCAGAGCATTCACACGACGGCGATCGCTCGTGTGAAGGAACTCCATGCGTCCGACAATTCCTCCGTCGCATCCGCCAAGAATAATCGCGGCACATCGTCGACGGTCAAACGCGACTAAGGGATCTCGCATTGATCTCTGAGTAGCCACGCTCGCCAAGAGTGTGTGGATCATGAAACTCCCACACTCTGGTGAGCATAGCGACTTTACTTTCTCCGCGGCCACTGGTTTGACTGCTCTGTGTTCCTTCGCCGAATCGTCGCAGAGAACCTGATCCGCACGATCATTGTGAACCGCACGCCGTGAATGCTCGGCAAAGCGGATCACAAGGCTTGCCGAATCGGGGATGCGCGGACACGAAGAGCGGCGAATCTCGCTGGTTCCGTGAAGTTCCGGTTGAATTCCGCCGGTCGAGCGGCGATAAGGTTGAACGCGACGTTGAACAATTCTTCCGTTGCGTGTCCGAAAACCTTTCGCGAAGGAACTCTCACATGCGGTCTCGTTGGCGTCTCTGTGGACTTGTTGGAGCGCTGGCGATGAGCCTGGTGGCATCCGGAATCTCGGCGGACACGAAGAAGGAAACGAAAAAGAAAGTCGGTCCCGCCGTCAAACTCAATGAGTCGCTGGAGCACATCGACGTGTTCGAGGGGATTGAGAAGGGTGTGCTCGAAGTGAAGATGATTCCCAATGACGCGATGGGCGGCAACGTGCTCGTCGAGAACAAAGGGGACAAGCCGCTCAACGTGGATTTCCCGGCCGCGTTTGTTGGCAAGCAAGTTCTGAAGCAGTTCGGTGGTGGTGGCGGAGGAGGTCAACAAGGGGGCTTTGGTGGTGGCGGCCAGCAAGGTGGCGGCCAAGGTGGCGGACAACAACAACAAGGCGGCGGCGGCCAAGGTGGGCAACAGGGTGGTGGCGGTGGTTTCGGTGGTGGCGGCCAGCAGGGCGGCGGCGGTGGCGGCGGTTTCTTCTCGGTGCCAACCGACCGCATTATTCGTTTCAAATATCTTGCGGTCTGCCTCGAACATGGAAAGGCTGAGCCGTCGCCTCGAACGGTCTATCGCATTTCCAAGATCGAGGACTTCAGCACCGACCCGGTTCTTGAAGAGACGTTGAAGATGGTGGCGAGCGGTCAACTCGACCCTCAGGCCGGGCAAGCCGCGACTTGGCATCTGACGGACAAGATGAGCTGGGAGCAACTGGCGGCGAAGTCCATTCCGCATATCGGCCAACCATCGACACCCTATTTCTCCTCCGAGGTCTTGGCTCGCGCACGGAACATTCACACGGCGGCGGTGGCTCGCGTGAACCAACGCGATGGGAAGTCGGATAAGACTCCGGTTGCTTCCGACAAGAACGGACGCACGACATCGACGACGGTCAAACGCGACTAAGTCGTCCGTCATTAGAAAGTAGGCGAGTCACTCCGTGACTCGAAGATTCCAGTCACGGAGTGACTGGTCGACTTAGATCGACGGACAGGTTGAAAACCTGCCCCACGAAATCGCAGGGACTCACTCCGGTGAGTCCCTTTGCATTTCGACAGGAGACTTTCCCCAGCGTCCCTTGCTCGGCAGAATGTTGTCCATCGACTGCGCCCCGCCGCGAATGGTGGAACGCGGCGATCCCTCCTGACTCCGCAAGATCCCGCCTGCCTCCGGAGACCTCCGCATGACTCCGCGATTTGCGCTCGTGACTACGACGTTAGTGGTCATCGCTTCTTTGTCGCTCGCCGCCGATAAGCTGCCGCCGCCGGCCGATCGTAAGATCGACTTCGTCAAAGACGTCCGCCCGCTACTGGAGAAGCACTGCTGGAAATGTCACAGCGAGAAGAAACAGGAATCCGGCCTGCGCCTCGACAGCCGTGCCGCGCTCTTGAAGGGAGGCGACATCGGCCCTGTGATCGCGGCCGAAGACAGCGAACGCAGCAAACTGATCTTGCTGGTGTCGGGGACTGATCCCCAAACGGTGATGCCCCCCGACGGTCCGCAACTCAAACCGGTAGAAGTCGGCATCCTGCGCGCGTGGATCGACCAGGGCTGCGTCTGGCCCGACGACGATTCGCCAAAGAAAGAAGCGAAGAACACGCATTGGGCGTATCAGCCGATTCGCCGCGTCGCGCCGCCGGCCGTGAAGCCGAGCGACTGGGTGCGCAATCCGATTGATCAATTCGTGCTGGCCGAGTTGCAGAAGCGCGGGATCGCCCCGTCACCGGAAGCCGATCGCTCGACACTGATCCGGAGGTTGAATCTCGATCTGCTCGGCCTGCCGACGACGATTGAAGAGGTCGATGCGTTCGTGAAAGACGCGCGGCCGAATGCTTACGAAGAGTTGGTTGATCGGCTGCTGAAGTCGCCGCACTTCGGCGAACGCTGGGGCCGGCATTGGCTCGACATGGCCCGCTACGCCGACAGCGACGGCTATGAAAAAGATAACCCGCGTCCAGACGCCTACCGCTGGCGAGATTGGGTGATCGACGCGATCAACAACGACCTGCCGTTCGATCAATTCACCATCGAGCAAATTGCAGGCGATCTGCTGCCGAATGCGACCGCCTTACAAAAACTCGCGACAGCGTTTCATCGACAGACACTGACCAACACTGAAGGGGGCACGGACAAAGAGCAATGGCGCGTCGAAGCCTGTTTCGATCGCACAGAAACCACCGGAGCCGTTTGGCTGGGACTGACCGTCGGTTGCGCTCGCTGCCACTCGCACAAGTACGACGCGATCAGCCAGCGCGAGTACTACCAACTCTTCGCCGCGTACAACAACGGCGACGAAGAGACGAGCGTTGTTCCCAAATCACCCGAAGAGGTCGCCGCGTATGCGACAGCCAAGGCCGCTCACGATGCTCAAGTCACTGACGTCACGGCCAAGTTGCGAGCCGAACAATCGAAGCTCGGCGAAGCCTTCGCTGCCTGGGAAGCCAAGGCACAAGCGGCGCTCGCGGAATCGACGGCTCAGCCGTTGAAGCTGCACGCTCTGGACGATCTGAAAGTCGAGAGCGATGGCAATGTGAAGTTCGCGGCTCAAAAGGATGGATCGTTCCTCGCGAAAGGCTCGAACCCGAACTCGGCCACGTACACGATTACCGGCAAGACGATGGTTGCGGGTGTGTCAGCGCTGCGGCTGGACGTGCTGCCGGACAATTCGCTGCCGGCGAAAGGTCCGGGGCGAGTCGCTCACGGAAACTTCGTGCTCAGCGAGATGACCGTCGAAGTTTCGCCGACTGCCGACTTCGCAAACGCTCGCAAGCTGGAATTCGCCGGCGCGAAGGCGGACTTCGAGCAAGCCGACAAACCGTGGCGAGCCGCTGATGTCATCGACGGCAAAGAGGACACTGGCTGGGCCATCGCCCCGCAGTATGGCAAGGAGCATTGGGCGATCTTCGGTCTGAAAGAACCGTTGGCGTTGAATGGATCGGCTTTCGTCCGCATCCAACTCCGGCAGTTATACGGTCAGCAGCACACGATCGGCCGATTCAAGCTGTCGCTGCAAACGGGCATCGAGCCGTCGATCACGTTGCCGGAGAACATCCAAAAACTGTTCGCGGTCAAACCCGACCAGCGGTCGCCCGAACAAACCCAACAACTGCTCGACTACTACTCCAGCCTCGACGCGGCCACCAAGAATCTGGTCAAACAGCATGATGATCTCAAGAAGAAAGAGCCGCCCAAGCCGGAACTGACCGTGCGCGTCATCGCTCAACGAGCCAACGATCCGCGCAAGACGTTCGTGCTCAAACGTGGCGAATTCCTGGACCCGATTAAAGAACTGGAAGTCGTCCCGGCGGCGTTCTTGACGCTGCCGCAGATGAAGCCACGCGATGAAAAGCCGCTGGCCGATCGGCTCGATCTCGCCCGCTGGCTCGTCTCGCCCGACAACCCGCTGACGCCGCGAGTCACGGTCAATCACATTTGGCGACAACTCTTCGGCCGCGGAATCGTCGCGAGCGTCAATGATTTCGGAGTCCGAGGCGAAAAGCCCAGCCATCCGGATTTGCTGGACTGGCTGGCCACTGCATTTGCAACCAAATCTGAAATCTCAGATTTGAAATCTGAAATGAGCTGGTCGCGGAAGGAGCTCATCAAACTGATCGTCACGTCCGCGACCTATCGCCAATCGTCGCGGCATCGACCGGAGTTACTCGACGTTGATCCGCAGAACACGTTGCTCGCGCGGCAGAATCGGTTGCGCGTCGAAGCCGAGATCGTTCGCGACCTCAGCCTCGAAGTCGGTGGTTTGCTCTCAAAGAAAGTCGGCGGACCGAGCGTCTTTCCTGCTCTGCCGGCCGGCATCACAGACCTGAGTTACGCCGGCAATTTCAAATGGACGAACAGCACCGGCGAGGATCGCAACCGCCGCGGCATGTACACGTTTTTCAAGCGGACCGCCCCGCATCCGAACCTCACGACGTTCGATTGCCCCGACGCGAACCTCACCTGCGTTGAACGCCGAGCCTCCAATACACCGCTGCAAGCCCTGATCACCCTCAACAACGAAACGTTCCTGGAAGCCTCGCAAGCTTTCGCGAAACGATTACTCAGCCAGCCTGCGACGGATGACGCGGCTCGGCTGACTCAAGCCTTCCGCCTCTGTCTGGCTCGCACACCAAGTGACCGCGAATTGCATCAACTCACGGATCTGCTCAGCGTCAATCGCGAGTACTATCGTGCTCACCAAGACGATGCGAAGAAGCTCAACGGCAACTCAACGATCAGCGGTTCGTCGCCTGACGAATCGGCGGCCTGGATCGCGACCGCTCGAATCCTTTTGAACCTCGACGAATTCATCACTCGGGAGTAACTGGCATGGCTCCGTTTCTGAATCACATCGAACGCACCCGCCGCGACTTCATGACCTCCTCCGCCTGTGGCCTGGGCGGAGCTGCGCTGAGTGCGATGCTGTCGAACGACGGCCTGCTGGGCGCGAATCCCGACTCGGCACTCGCTGCTAATCCGTTGGCGATCAAATCGCCGGCGTTTGCTCCGAAGGCGAAGAACTGCATCTTCCTGTTTCAGGCCGCCGCGCCATCGCATCTCGACTTGTACGATCCAAAGCCGAAGCTCAACGAGTTGGATGGCAAGCCGTTGCCCACGTCGATGCTGGAGAAAGTCCGGTTTGCGTTCATCAAGAAAGAGGGCGCGGTGCTGATGGGTTCGCCACGCAAGTGGACGAAGCACGGCGAGTGCGGCACGGACTTCTCCGAATTCGTCCCCAACATCGCAGGCTGTGCTGACGACATACTGATGATCCGCTCGATGTATTCCGAGCAGTTCAATCATCACCCCGGCCAACTGCTGCTGAGTTGCGGTCGAGCGACGTTCGGCCTGCCGAGCATCGGTTCCTGGCTGACCTACGGACTGGGGAGCGAGTCGCAGAACCTCCCCGGCTACGTCGTGCTGACCAGCGGTCGCGGTTCCAGCGGCGGAGCGTCGCTGTGGAACAACGGTTTCCTGCCGTCGCATTACGCCGGCGTGCTGTTCCGCAATCAGGGCGAGGCGGTCTTGAACTTGTCGAACCCCAGCGGACTGCCGACGGAATTGCAGCGGCGCGGACTCGACACGCTCAGGTCGCTCAACGAGAGCCGTCTCTCCGAGATTCACGATCCCGAAATCGCGTCCCGCATCGCCAGCTACGAACTCGCGTTCCGGATGCAGTCCGCCGCGCCGGAGTTGATCGACCTCAAAAGCGAGACCAAGACGACACTTGACGCCTACGGCATCGACCGAGCGCAGCACCCACAAGCGACGGGACGCGGCAACGTGCTCGATGCGCATCTTTCGTTTCCGCGCAACTGTCTGCTCGCGCGGCGGTTGGTCGAGCGTGGAGTCCGCTTCGTCAACATCATCTACGAGGCTTGGGATCAACACAGCAATCTCGAAGGCGACTTGCGCTATAACTCGTGGGTCGTCGATCAGCCGATCGCCGCACTCATCAAAGACCTCAAGCAGCGCGGCTTGTTCGACAGCACGCTGATCGTCTGGGGAGCCGAATTCGGCCGCACGCCGCTCGGCGAGAACCGCACACCGGGAACGCCCCCGTCAGGCCGCGATCATCACCCGTTTTCCTTCACTCTCTGGATGGCCGGTGGCGGTATCAAAGGCGGCCAGATCTACGGCGAGTCCGACGAGATCGGCTGGGGCGTCGCCAAAGATCCCGTCCACGTCAACGACTTCCACGCCACGTTGCTGCACCTGTTCGGTCTCGACCACTTGAAGCTGACGGCTCGCCACCAAGGCCGAGACTTCCGCCTGACCGACGTCGGCGGCAAGGTCATCAACCGCTGGCTCGCGTGATCGCACCGGCCCGAATGATTCATCAGCCACTGAGCGCGAGTGCCACAACTCAGAATTGATCGATTACCAGCAGTCGATTCAGCCTGTCTTCATCCGTGTGCGACTTCCAATCCGTGTGCGAAGCGTTTTCAAAACTCGACGAACGCACTTCGCACACAGATCGAATCACACACGGATCAATCCGAGCGAACCGGACGCCAGCGCGTTCCGGCTGATTTTTAAGAGGCCGGTAACGCATCGAATCGGGGTGAATGACATGACCGACGACAACACGTTCCGCCTGGCGCTGATCATCATCGTGACCGTCTTTGGGCCGATCGCCATGTCTTACCGACTGCGGAGCCAAACGGATGAAAAGCTCGACCGGTGGCAAGAGGGCGTTTGGATTCTGTTTGGTCTGCGACTGAGCGCGGTGCCCTGTGCCGTCAGCGGGATCGTCTGGATGATCGACCCGCGACGGATGGTCTGGTTCGCGATGCCGATTCCAGTTTGGCTGCGTTGGGTGGGCGTGGTGATCGCGGGATGCACCGGCCTCTTGGTGTGGTGGACCTTTCACAACCTCGGCAAAAACCTGACGGACACCGTCGTCACAAGACGAGATTCCTCGTTGATCACGAGCGGCCCATATCGCTACGTCCGGCATCCGTTCTATCTCGCGTTTCTGCTGGGAATCACAGGCGTCGGCTTGGCGACGGCCAACTGGTTCGTCTGGTTCGTGGGTCTCGTCCCGTTCGGGTTCATCGTGGCTCGCACTCGAATTGAAGAAGCGAAACTGATCGAGCGGTTTGGCGTCGAGTACCAGGAATACATGCTGCGGGTGGGTCGATTTTTTCCGCGAATCAAGCGGTGAGCGAACAGGGCCGCAAAGTAGACCGGTCACTCCGTGACCGGAAAGTTCGAGTCACGGAGTGACTCGTCTACTTTGCGCACGTCAGTCTCGCCGCAAAAACTCCTGCACGCGTTCGAGCGGAAGATTCAGCCACAGAGCGATCTCCTCGGGCGCGAATTCGGTTCGCAGCAGCCGCTGGATCATGTCGCGCTCGTCCGCCGAAATGTGCCGTGTGCGATGTGGCGGTGTCATCGACTCACACGCCGGGAGCGATGCTGAAGCTGTCGTTTCGTGGGCCGTTTCCACCATCGGCTCGTAGGGCCGATCGTCTGCCGCGCGGAGTTCTTCCGCCCCGATGACTTGCGGGAAATCTTGCAGCACCGCCTCCCATTCGGCGATGTCCTCGTCGAGATCATCTCCCAAGGCGTCGAGAATTTCTCGATAGGCGGCCGCGCGAGTTTTCGGCGAGACCGCGGCGATCTTCTTTGGGCCGGCGTTGGCCGAGAGTCGGTGAGGTCCAGCCAGACGATCCGCTGGGCGAGACGGCTCGTCTGTGCGACGACGACGCAGTTTGACTCGAACTTGTTCCGACAGAGCCACCAGCAATCCGGCGATCAAACTTGCGCCGGCGATTGCTCCCGCGATGAATAGCGACATTCCGTTGTTCCCCATCCTTGGGTTCGTGTGATTTCTGATTCGGCGTCGCCCGACTCTCCGAGTCGGACCTCCCTGGCACCCGACTCGGAGAGTCAGGCGACAAGTTCGGATCGCGTGTCGGTCGTCGCACGATCAATGTTTCTTCTTCTTTTTCTTCTTCTCTTGATCATGATCGTGGTCATGTCCGCCGTCGTGATCGTGTGAATGATCGTGGTCGTGCTGATGGCCAGCGTCATGGTCGTGGCTGTGGTCATGCGAATGACCGCCATCACGATCGTGATCATGGTCCTCATCATGACTGTGATCGTGGTCATGGCTGTGGTCGTGATCGTGGTCATGGCCGCAATCATGGTCATGGTCGTGGTCATGCTGCTCGAAAGCGGCTTCCAAGTGCTCGGCAAAGGTCTGCTCGGCAGCGCGATAGACTTCTCGAATGGGGATTCGGCGTTCCGAAGCGATCTTCGCGCACGATTCAAATTCCGGCGTGAACAGCGGGCGTTCGCCGTGTCGCCAGCCGAGCTTGCCGTGCAGTTGTCCAATTGCAGTTTCAATGACGCACGACTGCCGAGCACGTTTCGAGCGTTGCATCAGCGAGCGGCGGATGCCGAACGTCGCCGTCTCGGTGAAGATGATGTCTTCCATGCGATCCAAGTCGGCCGGGCGGCAGAGGACGCACAACAAAACGCCGGGACGATTCTTCTTCATTTGGATCGAAGTCGTGAAGACTTCGACCGCGCCCGCCTCGAACAGTTTTTGTTTGGTGTAGCCGATGACCTCTGGCGAGATGTCGTCCAAGTTCGTTTCAAGCTGAATGACTTCGTCCGATTCCGGCAGCGTCGTACTCTCGCCAACGAACAGCCGCAGCAGGTTGGCTCGATCGGGGAAGTCACGGCCACCGGCTCCGTAGCCGATCGCTTCGACGGTCATCTCCGGCAAAGCCGAGTACCGCGTGACGAGAGCCTTCAGAATCGCCGCACCGGTCGGAGTGGTCAGTTCGGCCTCGACCGGCAGATCGACCAGCGGAATGCCTTTGAGTAACTCAGCCGTGCCGGGAGCCGGCACCGGGCAGATGCCGTGAGCGATTTCGATCCGCCCGCGTCCCGTCGGAACGGGACTCGAAACAACTTCATCGACGCCGAGCAGATCAAATCCAATCGCCACACCAACGATATCCACAATGGAGTCGATCGCACCAACTTCGTGAAAATGAATCTTGTCGAGCGTCGTGCCATGCACACGCGCCTCCGCCTCGGCAATGTGCTGGAAGATTTTCAGAGCGAGTTTTCGCTGCGACTTGGTCAGTTCTTCCGCCCCGTTGATCAGTTTGGTGATGTCGGCCAGATGCCGGTGAGCGTTCTGCTCCGGGTGCTCGACTTCGATTTGCAACGCTCGGAAGCCCCCTTTGACGACCGTCTCGACATGCAGTTTGACGTCCGGCAGGCCGAGCGAATCAATCCCGCGCACGATTTGTTCGAGATTCGCTCCGGCGTCGATCAGGGCCGCCAAAGTCATGTCGCCACTGATGCCGCAAATGCAGTCGAGGTACGCAATCCGCACGGTGAAATCCTTGTCGTCAAAGGCCGATCTGAGAGGCGGCGGATTCTAGTGGTGGCCCGAAAAGCGACCAATGGCAAACCCCGAAGTCCATCACAGGCTCAAACCATCACGGCACGGACGATTCTTGGTCGCAATCGAAGCTCTTCATGATCTGATCTTCGCGACCTTTGCGCCCTTCTGTTCCCAACGAACTGAAAGTCGGGAAACACGCTGAGACACGGGATTTGAACAGAAGGTCGCAAAGAGCGCGAAGGAACAAAAACTGCCGCCGTCATTTCTCTGCGAGCGGATCGTTGAGTTCGACCATCTTCTCACGAATTCGCCGATTCAATTCCGTTGCGGCGACTCGAACAGCGTCGAGTTCTGACGTCGCCAGGTTGGTTGTCTCACCCGGATCGTTTCGCAGATCGTAGAGTTCATCACGATCGGGATTCAGGAAATCCCGCTTGAGCTTCCACTCGGCCGTGCGGTAGCTGCGCATGTCGGCACGCATGGTGTGCTGCACGCTGTACTCGGAATAGAGATCGTCGGTGCGATCGAACGATCCCGCGCCCCGCAGCAGGTTGAGAACGCTCTGCCCACGGATCGTTGTCCCGTCTGGCAAAGCCACTCCGGTCGCCTCCAGCAGTGTGGGGAACCAATCGAGATGCGTCACCGTGCGGCTGACGACTCGGCCCGCTGGAATTCGCTGCGGCCAACGGATGACGGCCGGGACTCGCAACGACGTGTCGAACAAGTTCGGTCGCTGAGGAGCGGGGATGTTCTTCGTGCCCGGCGGATTCTCCGTCAGAATCCAAGCGGCGTTCCCTTTGTGGAGGACTCCGTGATGACCAATGTTGTAGCCGTGGTCGCTCGTGAAAATGACCAGCGTGTTGTCGCTGAGCTTCAGCCGATCCAGCTCATCAAGCAACCGTCCGACATTCCGATCAACGGCCGCGACACTGGCAAGATACTCGCGCGTCAGCTTTTTGACCCTCGCGGTGTCGAGCTTCGGAAAGTCCGGATTCGGCACCTGCGGTTCAAGCCCCGCGAACGCGCGTTGCTCGGAGTCCGGGACCGGAGCATACGGAGCGTGTGGCTCGCGGAAGTGCAGCGAGAGTGCGAACGGTTTTCCCGGCTCACGCTGCAAGAACTTCAACGCATCATCAGTCAGCAGATCGACGATGAAGCCCTCTGACTTCTGGACCTTGCCGTCAATTTCTAAACCAGGATTGCGCGGCGAGGGGTGTGCCCAGAGATATTGGCGGTGTTAAGTTTTTGTGGTGTCGCAAGTTGACCAATAGGGTTGCCATTGATTGCTGTCGCGGAGGTTGGTCAGGGCGGAGACGGATTCGGCGTTGCGGAGATTCCAACGAGCACCAGAGCGTTT
>CAMDEA010000158.1 GCA_945893045.1 Planctomyces sp. SH-PL62 | reverse complement strand
AAACGCTCTGGTGCTCGTTGGAATCTCCGCAACGCCGAATCCGTCTCCGCCCTGACCAACCTCCGCGACAGCAATCAATGGCAACCCTATTGGTCAACTTGCGACACCACAAAAACTTAACACCGCCAATATCTCTGGGCACACCCGATACGCCTCGCCAGCCTCATCGAGCTGGACGTCCGCCGGCGTTTGCATCACTCGCTGCCGCACCCTCCAGTCCGGTGGGACCGCTGCATAGTTCGGCAACTCGCCGTCGGTGAATTTCATCTCGCTCAGCCGTACCCGGAAGAAGGCGTCCTCGGCAAACACCGCCGAGCACATCATCCAAAAACCGACCAGTAGACTCAGCAGTCCGCGACGAAACATGGCAAGCACTCCGTTCCAGAGACGTGAAGACCGGATCGGTCAGGCAAATTCGCCCGACTGTACCGGCCGCTCGGCTACCGAGCTTCACTGAGCCGAGATAATTCATGGCTTCGTAGCCAAGCTCGCCAGAGCTTGGGATGTTGTCACGAATCGCACCAACGTCTGATGAGCTTGGCGACCTTTTGAGCCATCGAACGGATCTGCGAGAGAATAAATGTGGCCAATGGATCGTCGTCTTCGGCCGCTTCGATCCCCGCCGCTCGCTCCCGCCCGAACCGCCCGCTTTTTCCAATAGATTCTTGCCGATGTGAGGGAGGGCTCGTTAGGCTCTGCTTCAGTTTTTCCCGCCTGAACGCCTTCCTGATTTATCGCTTGAGTTTCCCCAGCCCCTGGCTTGTTGCTCTGTTTGGGCTGACGAATGAATTGCTTTCGCAAACGACTTCCGCACGCTTTTCTCATTCCGCAAAGGACGCCGCAATGACCGCGACAAAAGACATCGTCACCTGGAACGAAGACCCCGCTCACTTCGCCAAGCCCGGCCGCCGCGACTTCCTGCGAGTTGGTGTGCTCGGTGCGTTAGGACTGACACTGGGAGACTTCTTCCGATTGGAAGCTGAGGCCGAGCAAAAGTTCTACGAGAGCAAAGAAGGCAAAGCGAAAGGCGTCATTCAGATCGTTTTGCCCGGAGGAATGGCGCACCAGGAATCGTGGGATCCAAAACCGGAAGCTCCGCTGGAGTATCGCGGCCCCTTCGGTGTCGCGAAGACAAACGTCCGCGGCGTCGTGCTGAATGAGAATTTTGCGAACGTCGCCAAGATCGCGGACAAGATGACCATCATCCGCTCGATCGCCGGCAAAGAGGCTGACCACGGCCGAGCCAGCTATGCGATGTTCACCGGCTATCGCAAGAGCCCGGCCATCGAGCATCCCGCCATCGGAGCGGTCGTCTCGCACGAACTCGGCTCGAAGCAGAACCTGCCGCCCTACGTCGCCGTGCCAAACGCCACCGAGTACGCCGGCACCGGCTACCTCGGCTCGCAATTCGGCCCGTTCGGCATCGGCAGCGACCCCGGCCGCCAAGGCTATCAAGTCAAAGACCTGATGCTGCCGGCCGGCGTCGATGACTACCGCTTCTACAAGCGTCAACGCATTCGTGAGACGGTTGACGCACACTTCCGCCAGATCGCCAGCAAGGCCGAGGCACTCGGTGCGATGGACAAGTTCTACGAACGAGCCTACGCGATGATTTCGTCGCCGGCCGCTCGCGAGGCATTTGACATCTCGAAAGAATCCGAAGCGACGAAGAACAAGTACGGCAACAATGAAGCCGGGATGCGATTCCTGCTCGCTCGCCGATTGATCGAAGCGGGCGTGCGATTCACGACCGTCAGTTTCGGCGGCTGGGACCATCACGCCAGCATCGAAAACGCGATGCGCCGTCAAGCTCCGACTCTCGATCAAGCGTTGGCAGGATTGATCAGCGATCTCGACGAACGCGGCATGCTCGACAGCACGCTGGTGCTCGTCACGAGCGAGTTCGGCCGCACTCCGAAGATCAACGCGACCGCAGGCCGCGATCACTTCCCGCGAGTCTACTCCGTCGCAATGGCCGGTGGCGGCTTGCAACGCGGACTCGTGTACGGCTCCTCGAACAGCACTGCCAGCGAACCGGAAGAGAATCCGGTTCGCATCGAAGACGTGCTCACGACGGTCTACCAACAAATCGGCATCAACGCTGACAAAGAATTGATGGCCCCTGGCGCTCGCCCGATCGAAATCATCGACGGCGGCGAAGTCATCAAGGAATTGGTCAGCTAATCTCGGATCCCGTTTCTGACGCAATGTCGCGGAGACGCCAAGAAACGGAAAGGACAGACCTCCTTTGCGAGTCTTGCGACTCTGCGGCGTTGCGTCAGATGCTTTTCAATTGCGACATTTGGCTTCGATTCAAGGATATCGCCATGCGAAGAGTTTCGTTTCTGGCTGGCTTGATTGTGCTGGCTTCCACGTTCATCGCCGAGGCCGGCACGCCGCGTCTGGCTCGCGTCGTCCCGCCGGGTGGACAGCGAGGCACGACGGTCGAGGTGATGCTTCAAGGCCGGTATCTCGACAAGCCGGAAGAAGTCTTTGTGTACGAACCAGGCATCATCGTCGAGTCGATTGAGTCGGTCGAAGGGAACGTCGAGTTTCGGGGCTATCGCGGCCGAGTCGAATCAGGGTCGGGCGTTCGCGTGAAACTTAAGATCGCGGACGACTGTCCGCTCGGCGTGCATGGCCTGCGACTCCGGACGGCAGCGGGGATCAGCGAATATCAACGCTTCTCCGTCGGGCCATTCGCGACGATCGAAGAAGACGAACGTTCGCAGCAAGCTCGCAACGACAAACGTGAGACGGCTCAAGCCGTGCCGCCTAACAGCACGGTGCTCGGCCGGATGATGGACCCGACCGACGTGGACCTGTATCGCATCGAAGCCAAGCAAGGTCAGCGGCTGTCGGCCGAGATCGAAGCAGTACGACTGGGAGTCGATCAAGGCATTCCAGATTTGCACTTGTCGGTGCTCGATGCCGATGGCAAGCGGTTGATCGCGGCGGATGATTCGTCACTGTTCCTGCAAGACCCTGTTGTGTCGCTGCTCGCACCAAATGACGGAACTTACTTCGTGGAAATTCGACATGCGACCTACTCAGCGGGGAACGACGTTTACCGCCTGCACGTCGGGGCGTTCGCTCGGCCGACCGGTCTGTATCCGGCAGGTGGCCCGGCGGGAAAAGAACTGTCCGTGCGAGTGCTCGGTGATCCGAAAGGCGACTGGTCGCAGATGGTGGCGTTGCCAGCAACTCAAACTTCGAGCGACTTCCGCTTTGTCGCAGTCGATTCAGAATCGAACATCCCCGCGCCGACTCCGAACACGCTGCGAGTCTCTCCGTTTGACAACGTGCTCGAAGCCGAGCTGAATGATTCGGAAGACGCCATCAAGTCGCAGTCAGCTGCGAGTCTGCCGATCGCCTTCAACGGCATCATCGAGAAGTCGGGCGACGTCGATTGCTTCCGCTTCACTGCCAAGAAGGGTGAGCGATTCAAAGTGCGTTGCCTCGCGAACGCTCTCGGCTCACCGCTCGACCCGACGATTTGGATCAAGCAAGTCGGAGCGAAAGGCAACCCGCAGCGAGCGACCGATTCGCGGCCCAATCAACTGGGCTATCCGCCGTTCGGCGGCATGAACCGCGACACGCTTGACCCGATTCTCGATTTCACCGCGGCGGCTGACGGCGAATACGTGCTCGGCGTCGAAGACGATCGCGGCAACGGCGGCGCGGACTTCGTCTACCGTGTCGAGATCTCGCCGGAGTCCGATGCCGTTTACGTCTACATCCCGCAAGACGGCGAGGCCGCATTTCAGCCGCAGTCGCGGCAGTCGGTCAGCATTCCGAGCGGCGGGCGGTACAACACTCAACTCTCTATCTTCAACTCGAATCGCCCGTTCAACGGTGATCTCGAACTGGTCGCGATCGGCTTGCCCGATGGCGTGACGATGCACGCTCCACGAGTCACCCCCGCGATGCCGCGCGTCCCCGTCGTTTTCGAGGCCGCTGCCGACGCCAAGCTGCAAGGCAAGTTCATTGAGATCGTGGCTCGGCCAGTTCGTGGGGCAGGTTTGCAACCTGCCAGTGATAAAACGAAAGACGACGGGCAGGTTGAAAACCTGCCCCACTTGGTCAGTGGCTTCCGCCAGTCCATCCCGATGAGCGCGTCGGGTAACAACGACTACTACGTCTTCAACACGTTTGAGAAGTTGGCGATCGCGGTCACGGAGCCGGCTCCGTTCTCGATCGAGGTCGAGGAACCGAAGTCCGCGCTCGTGCAAAACGGCGAGATTTCTTTGAAGTTTAAGATCGTACGCGCTGAGGGCTTCGACGAACCGGTCAGCGTCGCGATGGAATGGAAGCCCAACGGAGTCTCAACCGGCACGCCGATCACGATTCGCACCGAGAAGCCGGAAGGCGAATACCTGCTCGGTGCCGCCCGCAACGCGACCGCCGGCTCATATCAAGTGACTCTGTCCGCCGTCAGCGGTGCTCAACGGCCCGCGTATCGCGACGGAGCCAATCGGACCTACGTCTCGACGAAGGCGTTCAAACTGCTCGTCGCCGAGCCGCACATCGACGCCAAATTCAACCGCGCGTCGATTGAACGCGGCAAGACCGCGAGCCTCACGGTGAAGCTGAACCACTTGAAACCTTTCGAGGGCAAAGCCAAGGCCACACTGGCGCGTCTGCCGCGCGGCGTCGAACTCGTCGAACCGTTCCGCGAAATCACCGCCGAAGACAAAGAAGTCACGTTCACTCTGAAAGCCACCGACGAATGCCTCACCGGTGGCTATCAAGGCATCACGCTGGACCTCACCGTCACGGAAGAGGGCCAAGCGGTTCGCCAGCTCAGCGGCTACGGCACGCTCCGCATCGACGCCGAACGGGGCGTCAAAGCGGCGATGAAGTAGCCCTTTGGAGAGCGGTGTGTCAGCACCGCTTTGGTTTGCCGTGATGGAAACATCCAAAGCGGTGCTGACACACCGCACTCCAAAGAACACACCATGTCCGTCAAACCGATTCCCGATGGCTATCACACGCTGACGCCGTATTTGATTATCAAAGGGGCGGCCGAGGCGATTGACTTCTACAAGCGAGCCTTCGACGCAAACGAGTTGTTTCGAGTGCCCGGCCCGAATGGCGTGCTCATGCACGCGGAGATCAAGATTGGCGACTCGATCATCATGCTGGCGGACGAGTTCCCGCAGATGGACGCCTTGGGTCCGAAGACCATTGGCGGCTCACCGGTTGGGCTGATGTTGTATCTGCCGAATGTTGACGAAGTCTTCCACCGAGCGATCGCCGCTGGAGCCAAAGAACTTCGACCACTGCAAAACCAGTTTTACGGCGATCGTTCCGGCACCGTGGAAGATCCCTTCGGCCACAAATGGACGATCTCCACACACATTGAAGATGTCACCTCCGAAGAAATTGAACGTCGCATGGCCGCGATGAAGCCAGAAGGCGCGTAAAGAATCGAAGTGACACAGTTGATCTGATTGAAAAGGTGATCCGATGAAACTCAAGAACTTGCCGTTGGTTTGTTTCGCGACGTTGCTGACGTCAAGCGCTGTCTGCCTCGCCGATGCCGGCACGCAACTAAAAGTCTTCCCGTCGGAGATTTCGCTGCGAGGTCAGGGCGATCGGCTGACGATTGCGGTGCAGGTGGTCAATGACCAAGGCATCACGCGGGATGTGTCCGGCGCGGTCAAGCTGCGCGTCGCCGATGCGAAAGTGGTTGGTCTCGACGGACAGACGCTCAAGCCGCTGGCCGACGGCGAGACGAAGTTGCTCGTCGAGTTGGGGCAGCTCAAGGCGGAGGTGCCGGTCACGGTCAAAGAGGCAGCCGTCTCACGCGACGTCAGCTTCCGGCTGGACGTGATGCCGATCTTCATGAAGTCGGGTTGCAACACGGGAAGCTGTCACGGAGCGGCTCGCGGCAAGGATGGATTCCATCTGTCGCTGTTCGGGTACGATCCGGCTGGTGACTACTACAAACTCACTCGGCAATTGGTCGGGCGGCGGATTGATGTCGCAGTGCCGGAAAAAAGTCTGGTGCTGGAGAAAGCGACCGGCGAGGTCGATCACACCGGCGGCCAGGTCTTTACCGCCGACAGCGACGACTATCGGACGATGCTCCGCTGGATCGAAGCCGGTGCGCCCGACGACAAGGGCGACACGCCGGAACCGCTCGGCATTGAGCTGTTGCCGTCGAAGACAGTCTTCGCGGGGAAAGATCAAACGCAGAAGACCGTCGTGATGGCGCGGTATTCCGACGGCTCGGTGCGCGATGTCACGAAGCTGGCGCTGTTCATGACCAACAACGACGCCGTCGTCAGCATCGACAAGGAGGGGGTCGCGAAAGGGAACAATCGGGGCGGAGCGTTCGTCTTCGCGCGATTCAACAAGTTCACTGTCGGCGGCGAAGTCCTCGTCCTCCCCACCGACGACAAGTTCGTCTGGCCGAACACCTCCGAAACAAACTTCGTCGACACACTGGTGTTCGACAAACTGAAGAAACTGCATCTCGCTCCCTCCGAATTGTGCGACGATGAGACGTTTTTGCGGCGAGTCTCTCTCGATCTGATCGGCCTGCCGCCGACTCGCGATGAATACGACCGTTTCGTCGCCGACACCGACAAAGACAAACGAGCCAAGCTGATCGACCAACTGCTCGACCGCGAAGAGTTCATCGACATGTGGGCCATGAAGTGGGGCGAGTTGCTCCGCATCCGAGCCGTCGGCAATCAACCGCAGTATGGACGTGACGCAAAAGCGATGTGGTCGTATGCCGGCTGGGTTCACGACCAGATGGCGGTGAATCGTCCGCTCAACGAGTTTGTCGCGGAGCTTGTCGTCGGCAACGGCAGCAACATCAAGCAGCCGACGTCGAACCTCTACACCGCCTCCGAACGGCTCACACCGCAGAAGACTGCCGAAGATTTCGCGCAGACGTTTCTCGGCACGCGCATTCAATGCTCTCAGTGCCACAACCACCCGTTCGATCGTTGGACTCTGGACGATTACTACGGATTCGCCAGCTTCTTTGCCGGCGTGAACATGAAGCGCGGCGTCGAAGGCCGCGAAGTCATCGTCTTCAACAACAACGCGAACAACACGGTCGAGCACCCGGTCAACGGCCGTCGCATGAAGCCGAAATTCCTCGGTGGCGACGCACCCGACGTCGAAGGCCAAGACCCGCGCGTCTCGCTGGCGAAATGGCTGACCTCACCCGACAACGCCGCGTTCGGCCAGTCGATGGCCAACATCATCTGGTCACACTTCTTCGGCCGAGGCATCGTCGAGCCGGTCGATGACGTCCGCATCAGCAACCCGCCCAGCAACAAAGAACTGCTGGAAGTTCTCGGAGTGAAGCTGGCCGAATACGGCTTCGATAAGAAGAAACTGATCCGCGACATCTGCAACTCGCGGACATATCAACTTTCCGCCGCGACGAATCCGACCAACGAACTGGACGAGGCGTATTTCTCACACAGCTATGTTCGCCGCCTGCAAGCGGAAGTGCTGCTCGACACGATCACACGCATCACCGCCACCGAGGACCGCTTCCAGTCATCGCCGCAAGGTACGCGAGCCGTCCAACTCTACGCCGGCAACGTCACGAACTTCTTCCTCACAACGTTCGGCCGCGCCCCGCGCGAATCGGCTTGCTCCTGCGAGGTCAACAAGGAAGCGAACCTCTCGCAAGCCCTGCACCTCGTCAACGGCGACACGATCACGCTCAAGGTCGCCGGCAGCCGCTTGATTCCGTCACTGCTCGCGGCGAAGCAACCACCGGCGAAGATCGTCGAGGAACTCTACATCCTGGCGCTTTCCCGGAAGCCGACTGCCGAAGAAACCGCGAAGCTCGTAGACCTGATCAATCAAGAACTCGAAGACCCGACACGAGTCGACAAGCTCGCTGGCCTGCGAGCACAACTCGATCAAGCTTACCGCCGCCTCGAAGATCAGGCGAAGTCGCTGAAGGCCGAATACGAAAAGCTCAAAGAAGACGGCCAGGAAGCGGAAGCACTCGGCAACCTCGAAAAGCAAATCACTCAAACCGAAAAGCAGCTCGCCGAAGCCCGCGCCCGCCAAGCCGGCAACGTCCCGTTGATGGTCTACGGCGACATCCTGTGGGGGCTGTTCAATTCCACCGAGTTCGCATTCAACCACTAATTTCATTTGGAGTTTGCCGTGATCTCCCGCCTGTCTGCACTCGCGATCCTCGCCTGCCTCGTTGTCCCTGCCGTAGCACAAGACAAGTCGGACACCGCGAAGCCTAAAGAGGCCGTGACCTACAAAGATCACGTCTCGCCAATTCTGCGGAAGCATTGTGGGAACTGCCACAACCCGGACAAGGCGACGTCGGACTTCAACGTGATGACGTATCAAACGCTAATGGCCGGTGGTAGCAGCGGCGAAGCGATCGCGGCAGGCAGTCCTGATTCCAGCCGGTTGTACAAGGCGGTCGCTCACATCGAAGAACCGTTCATGCCGCCGAAGGCTGCGAAGATTCCGGACGCGGATCTCGCCATCATTAAGAAGTGGATTGAACTCGGCGCGCCGGAGACATCCGTCAGCGCGGCGAAGAACGCGACTCGCAAAGTCGATCTCGATTTGGCATCCGTCTCGACCGGCAAGCCGGACGGTCCGCCACCGATGCCGGAGAAGTTGCCGGAAGTGTCGCTGCCTCAGACCAAGCGGTCGCATCCGGTCACCGCGCTCGCGGCCAGCCCGTGGGCACCGCTCGTCGCAGTCGCGGGGCATGAGCGAGTGTTGCTCTACAACACCGACAACCTGAAGCTGATCGGCGTGCTGCCGTTCCCAGAACGGATTCCGCACGTCTTAAAGTTCAGCCGCGACGGCAAGCGGTTGCTCGCGGCGGGTGGTCGCGGAGCCGATGTCGGCAAGGCAGTGCTCTTTGATGTGACGACCGGCAAGCGGATCACCGAGATCGGCGACGAGTCCGACAGCGTGCTCGCAGCCGACATCAGCCCGAATCAGAAATGGGTCGCGCTCGGTGGGCCGAAAAAGCTCGTGAAAATCTTCTCGACAGAAACCGGCGAGCTGAAACACAAGATCAAAAAGCACACCGACTGGGTCACGTCCATCGAGTTCAGTCCGAACGGCGAGATGCTCGCCAGCGGCGACCGCAACGGCGGCGTTTACGTCTGGGAACCAGAGACCGGCAGTATTCTCTTCACGCTCGGCGACCACAAAGAAATGATCACCGAAATGAGCTGGCGTGCCGACTCGCAAATGCTCGCCACTGCCAGCGAAGACGGCCGAGTCATCCTCTGGTACGCCGAAGACGGCTTCCCGACCCGCTCAATCAACGCGCACACCGGTCCGACGCCGACGCCGTTGCCGCGCGGGAAAAGTCCGGGAGTGCTCTCGGTGAACTACACGCGCAGCGGCGACTTCGCCACCGTCGGCCGAGACCTCACGGCTCGCCTGTGGAATAACAGCGGCGCGAATCAAGTCGCCAAGTTTGAAGGTTTCACGGACGTTCCTTCGCGTGTCGTCTTCACGCACGACGGCAATCGGCTGATCGCCGGGGACTTCACTGGCAAGCTGCAAGTCTGGAATGTGAAGGACAAGTCACTGGCCGGCGAGCTGACCACGAATCCTTGAGGCCAGCGGCTGGAGATTGTGTTGAGACGAACAATTCTCCGGAGCGCGTCCCAAATACTTTAACGAACCTCGCCACCAACCAAATCGCACTGGCTCAGGCAGTCGCCGAACACCGGCTCAAAAAGATTTTCACGTCCCACAGCAGGAAGTCCTCGGCAAACTCATTCACCAGCGAGGGACGCGAAGGGATTGGCACTCACCTTCCCGATTTCGCCGCGTTGCAAGTCAACGGAGCCATGTCCACGGCGGCTCGCGACAGCTTGATGACCAAGTTCAAAGCGGCTCGGCGAGCGGTGATGTCGAACGCCCGTTGCCTGACGGAAGGGATCGACGTGCCGACGGTGGACATGGTCGCCTTCCTGACTCCCAAGCGGAGCAAGGTGGACATCGTGTCAGACCATTCGGTTCCGTAGGCGGAGTTTTGAAGTGGGGAGAAATCGCCCTAACTTATTCAGCAAGTGGTAGGTACGTGAAAAGTGCCTGATTTGCGAATGATTGCAAGGCGGTGCGAATGGTTGCGTGGAATGGTGGTATAACCACGGAAAAGTGGTAGTCAGTGGTAGCCGGTAAACCGGGTGAATTCCGCGCTCAATTTGGGTTGCGGTATCGCCTCAGATGACGGCTGGAATTCGCCTCTCAAACTGTGGCTCAAAGAGCGTCGCTGGAACGGCCTCAGCGGGTACGTAGCGCTGTTCAACGAATGTGTCAAACTCCACCTCAATAGCGAGTTGCGATAATCGCATGACCGCCAAAATCTTCCACCCACTGCTGGCGTTGATCGCCTCGGCCAGCAGCAACGAGCTCGCGAAGTACGTCGAATTTCTGAAGGAGGAGAACAAGATTCTGCGGGCACGCATTCCCGGCCAAGTACACACCAAGCCGGATGAACAATCCCGACTGATCAAGCTGGGGAAGGCGCTGGGCCAGGCGATCGAGGAACTGATCACATTGGTGGCACCATCGATGTTCTATCGCTGGTGCCGCGAAGCCGAATCAGGAAAGAAGAAGCCGAATCCGAAAGGTGGCCAACGTAAGTCGCGCGAGATCCGCGAATTCGTCATTGAGATCGCGAAGACCATCGGCTTCGGATACACGCGGATCATCGGCGAACTGCGGAAAGTTGGGATCAAGGGCATCAGTCGGCAGACCGTTCGCAACATTTTGAAGGAAGAGGGCAGTCGTTTGAAAGAAAAGCGGCGTAGCTGCCTCAGAGGCGAGCAACTCGGCCTTCGAGGCGCGGCTCGCACGATCCTGTGCTCGGCGGTGGATTCCGATCAGGGCCGCCAGTCGAGGGTGCGCATGACTGATGATTTTGTGACGGCGTAAGCGATGATGATTCACAAGGAACAGGGACCGACCATGAATCGCAGGACATTCACTCAATTGGCCGCGGCCTTCCCCGCCTGGCTGGCGTCTCGGGAGAGCAAGACCCTGCAGGCCGAGTCGACACCGACAAAGATGGCGCAAGCGGACGTCGCCCTCTTCACGCATGATGACGGCCCGCACTTGAGCAGCTACATCGACGCCCTGGCGAAGACGCCTGAAGTTGGCGCTGTGTACCTGTGCGATCCCATGAGCAGCACTGTGGAGTCTGTCCGCGCCGGAGTGGGGGCGAAGTTCGTCGCGGCCTATCAGTCACCTCAGGAACTCTTCAAGGCGAAGAAGCCGCTGGTGTCTCTCATCGCGATGGAAGCCGTTCTGGCTCCGCCGATCATCCATGCGGCTCTCGATGCCGGTTGTCATATCTTGGCGGAGAAGCCTGCCTGCGTTCGTCCCGCCGATTTCGCGCCGCTGGTCGCCAAGGCCAACGCCGGCAAACGGCATCTGATGCTGGCTCTCACGAATCGACTGGAACCGGCGATGCTGGAAGCGCGCCGGATCGTTCAGTCGGGCGAGATTGGAAAGGTTTTTGGAGTCGAGCTGCATTTCATCGCCGATCAAACGCGAGTGAAGTCGGCTGGCTACCAGAAGAGTTGGATGTCGCAAAAGGCGCGGGCAGGTGGAGGTCATCTGACGTGGCTCGGAATTCACTGGCTCGATCTGGCGATGTACGTCACGGGATCACGAATCACTCACGTCGCCGGCTTCTCCGGCAACGTCGGCGGACAACCGATCGACACCGAAGACTCGGCGGCCATCTCTCTCCGGTTCGCCAACGGAACTTTTGGTACTCTGACCTCGGGTTACTATCTCGACCGTGGCAAGCATTCGTTCGTCAAGATTTGGGGCTCTGAGGGTTGGCTGGAACTAAACCCCGGCACAGCGAACCCGCTCGACTGGTACACTACCAAGTCTGGCAAGCCGGAATCCCATCGATACACCGCAACGTCTCCGTCTGTCGGCAGCGTTGGGTTCCTCGGACATGTCATGCGAGCCGCTCTGGGAAAAGAAACGCCCGTGCTGACGCCGGACGAAAGCTTGTACGTGCTCCAGACCATTTCCGCCGCCTACAAGGCCGCGGAAACCGGCCACACTCAACCGGTCGCGCCGAACTAACGAGAAATCGACAGGGCGAGCGGAAAAACGCCGGAAGTTGCAGAAGCCTGTGATCGGGTGACGACAGCAAGAGCAGACGTCCTTAACTGGTGTCTTAGGTCGAGGAGAGCTTCGGATGTCCAACGTCTTTGGATTTGGCGCAAAGGGGGACGGCATCGCCGACGACGCGGAGGCGTTGCAGCACACGCTCGACTCCGGTGACGGAGTGCTGCGGCTCAACAAGGGGACGTACCGCATCACGAAGCCATTGGTGCTCGACTTGACGAAGACCGGATTCGGGGCCGTGCGTGGCGAAGGCGGAACGTCGCGAATTGTCATGGCCGGAGCGGGGCCGGCGATTCGGGTCATCGGCGATCATCAGGGGACCGCGTCGCCCAGTAGCGTGCAGCCTCACACATGGGACAAGGAACGATTCCCAACGATCACCGGCATCGAGATTGTTGGCGAGCATCTCGACTCGGTCGGCATCGAGCTTCGCAAGACGATGAAGTGTGTGATCTCGCAAGTGCTGGTGCGTCGTTGTCGCATCGGCGTGCATCTGGTCGAACGGAACCGCGACTTCCTGCTGAGCGATTCGCACTTGTACGACAACCACGAGATCGGCTTGTTCTTCGACCGCTGCAACCTGCACCAGATCATCGTGCATGGCTGCCACATCAGTTGGAACAAGATCGCGGGGATCAAGTCGCTGGGCGGCGATGTTCACAACTTGCAGATCGTCGGCAACGACATTGAATACAACAACGCGACGGCAGGAGGAGCGAGCAAGCCACCCGATCTGACCGACCATCCGGGCGGCTCGGAGATTTGGTTTGATGCGACCGACGGCGTCATTAGCGAGGTCACGATCAGCGGCAACACGATTCAGGCAACCGTGCAAACTGGCGGAGCCAACATCCGAGTCGTCGGAGCCGAAGTGGAACGGCCTCAGCGAGCCGATGCTCCGAAGACGCAGAAGGTGGACACCGCGCATCTCATCAACATCACCGGCAATGTGCTCGGCAGCCAGTGGCGAGCGGTCGAACTCCGCAATGCCTCGCGAGTCACGATCACCGGCAACTCGATCTACGACTCGGCCGATCTATCGGTGTTCGCCGCGAGTAGCGCCGGCATCGTCGTCAGCGGCAACACTTTCGTATGGCGCGGCAATGATTCCGAACCACCGAAAGACGGCCTTCGCTTCGAGGATTGCGACAACGTCTTGCTGAGCGGCCTCGCGACGCAGCGTTTCTGTTCCGGATCACCCGAACGAGGCGCGGCGGTGACGTTCGTCCGTTGCAGCGACTGCGGAGTCTCCGACTGCCAAATCCTCGATCCACTGCATCGTGGCCTCGAATTGGAAGACTGCATTCGCTGCCGAGTTGCCAACAACACCATCGTCGACCGCCGCGAGAAGCCCACGATGAGGCACGCGATTCGAGTCCTCGGCCAAAGCCACGACAACCTCATTACCAACAACATCCTCGGTGGCGCGACCGAGAAGCTGCTCGACGCGAGTGGCGATCCGTCCGAATTGCGGGACAATCTTTTGCTCCAAGAAGGAACTTCGCGATGAGTTTCCGTCTCTTTCTGTCTCTCGCCGGATGCCTGTTCGCGGTCGCGGCAATTGCGGCCGAACCGCCCGCCGCGCTCGCTCCGTTCTTCCAACCACCGGTCGAATTCGCGAGCGACTTTGGCGGGTATCGTTCTCCGCTGAAATTTGATGACGGAACCTCGGTCCGCAACGCAGAAGACTGGCAGCGACGGCGCGCCGAGATTCTCAAATACTGGCACACCGCGATGGGGGGCTGGCCGCCGCTCCTGGAAAAACCGAAGCTCGAATACTTGGAGCAGGAACGTCGCGAGAACGTCACCCAGCACCGCATTCAAATTGAAACTGCACCCGGCGGCTTGGTCGATGACGCCTATCTGTTGCTGCCCGACGGTCAGGGACCGTTCCCCGCGGTCGTGGTCGTTTACTACGAGGCCAAGACCGGGATTGGCATGGGCAAGTCGCCGTTACGCGACTTTGCTTGGCAACTGGCGAGGCGGGGTTTCGTCACGCTGTCGCTCGGCGGTGATCCGAATACCTACTACCCGACGAAGGAAACGTGCCGCATCCAGCCGCTGTCTTTTCATGCTTACGAAGCGGCGAACTGCCGCGTCGCTCTGGCGAACTTGCCTTCCGTCGATCCGCGGCGGATCGGAGTGACTGGGCACTCCTACGGCGGCAAGTGGGCGATGTTCGCTTCGTGCCTGGACGACGGCTTCGCCTGCGCGGCGTGGTCCGATGGTGGAATCGTGTTCGACGAGCAACGCGGGAACGTCAACTACTGGGAACCGTGGTATCTGGGCTTCGATCCCAGCTTGCCGGAACAGCGGAAGGCGGGAATCCCCAAGGACACGAATCCGCGCACCGGACCTTATCAGCGACTCATGGCCGAGGGTCGCGATTTGCACGAACTGCATGCGCTGATGGCTCCGCGTCCGTTCTTGGTGTCAGGCGGAGCAGAGGACATGCCCGCCCGTTGGAAGGCTTTGAATCACGCGGTCGCTGTGAACAGGATGCTCGGCGTCGAGAACTGTGTGGCCATGACAAATCGCCCAATGCACTCACCCACCGAGGAATCGAACGAGCAGCTTTATCAGTTCTTCGAGTTCGTCCTGAAGCCGAAAACGCCGTCGCCCTAATCGGGTGGCGCTAACTCACGCGGTTGCTGAGCCAGTATTTGATAATCAGTCCATTTGACACCTCCCGATTGTCCGCTCTACCTCGCAGGGGGCTGGTCGTCTTCTTGCTCATTGATCGGAGAACCGAGAACGAATCCACGACACCAGGAGTCATACCAATGCCTTCGTCTCAATGGTCTTTTCCATGTCGCTGCGGACTGACTTGGGGAGTCGCCGCGATCTTCATGGTCGCAGCAGTGCGTGCGGATGATGGAGCGAAACTGGTCGCTCACTGGCCGCTGAGACAGGATGCGCGGGATGTGGTGGGATCACTGCATGGCCAAGCGGAAGCAGTCGTGTTTGGCCAAGACGGGGCGACATTCAATGGGCGAGATGCGAGAATTAAGGTGCCTTCGGCGGACATGCTGAATTTCGGCACGCGCGACTTTTCGATCGCGGCGTGGGTGCGGTGCAAGCGGCCGATGTCATCGACGCTGGGGGACATCCTCAGCAAATTCGATCCGTCGATGCGACGCGGGATCAATTTGCATGTGGCCGGGAGTTCGCCGGCCTACAGCGCGATGTCGGATGCCCGGCACGTTCACTTTGGGATCGACGACGGGTATCTCGGCGAGTGGGTCGATCATGGGAAGCCGTGGCCGTCGAATTCGTTGATCAGCAATCTCGTCGCGTATCGGGGTGAGTTGTATGGCGGCATCGCGGACGCCGATCGGCCGGAGGATCGGGCGCATGTGTTTCGGCTGCGTGGCGACAACGAGTGGGTCGATTGCGGCAGGCTCGGAACGGACGCGAATCACCATTCGGTGATGTCGTTGCTCGTGCATGACGGTCAGCTTTACGCCGGCACCGGCATTTGGGATTGGGTGCAGGCACTCGGCGGGTTGAAGGGAGCACCGGCTCCGGCGGCCACGCGCGTGTTCCGCTATGAAGGGGGCACGACGTGGCGTGACCTCGGTCAAGTTGGCCACGGCTCGCGCGTGCTGTGCCTCGCTAGCTTTCAAGGCGAGCTGTTCGCGGGGCTGGACAAAATCGGAGGCGGACGGGCCTTCAAATACAACGGTCGCGAGTGGATCGACTGCGGTGCTCCCGACGGCAAGAACTTGGAATGCTTCCTGCCGTGGGGCGGGACGCTCTTCGCCGCGACTCACGGCAACATCTACGAGTACCGCGGTGGTCAAGAGTGGCGGAACATCGGCACCGCTCCGCACGACATCAACCAGATTCATTCAATGCAGGCGTTTGGCGGCAAGGTATTGCTCGGAACGTGGCCGCAGGGATACGTCTTGCGACATCGCGCCGACAACGATTGGGAGAAGATCGGGCGGCTCGGCTTGCCGGAAGGCTCGAAGCTGATTAACGAAGTGATGGACCTGACGGTTTACAACGGCAAGCTATACGCGGGCCTAATCCCCAAAGCCGAGGTCTATCGCTACGAACGAGACGGCGACTGGACGCGGCTGGGATCACTGGCCAAGCACCCCGATTGGTCGGAAGAAGCGGTCGAGACCTGGGCTCGCGTGACGTGTCTGAGCTTCTTTCGCGGCCGCTTGTTTGCCGGCACCGGCTCGTGCCAAGGCCGCGCCCTCGATGCTCCCGCCGATCCGTCGTTGGGCCGAGTCTTCTCGATCCAAGCCGGTCAGGTCGTCAGTCACGAACATGACATCGGCGGCGATTGGACGCACATCACCGCCACGCGCCGCGGCCGTCGGCTCGAACTTTTCATCAACGGCAAAAAAACCGAATCCGCCGAACTCCGCGCCGGCCCGGCCTTCAACATCAACAACTCAGCCCCACTGTGGATCGGCTTCGGCTCCCAAAATTTCTTCGATGGCCAAATCGCCGACCTCCGTTGGTACGACGGCGCATTGGACGCCGCAGCAATCCAGAAGCTCAACGCCAGAGAGAAATCCTCAGTGAAATGAGGAATTGGTTGCGAAGCTAAAACAGCTAGTGCCAGGGTCTCCGATGGATTTCAACGACACGGCTATGTGGTTAGCTGCGTCTTCCCCGGAAACGTCCATTTGAAGTTCACGATTTTTGTTTTCCAGTCTGGTTTTATCTCGTACAGAAGATCGCGTATCGCATCGGATAGTGAGCCAACTCCTGCGTTGGTCGCGTAACCCTGTGAGTCTTTACTCAGGTCGATTCTTTCGTGCCAATAGCGACCTCCTGTGAAAAGCTTCTGTGCTCGCAAGAGAACTGACTCGATATCGAGAGGGACACCTTCCGCTGACGCGATGGCGTATAACGGATGTCCAACGATTATCGCGTTGTACCTGATCTCAATGCTCTTGCGGTCGGCTTTACTGAGTTTATGGAACAGATCGTGAGGTTCGTGCCCCCATATGCTGCGTCGTCTCGCCTCATGAAGGCACTTTAAGAACAACTCCAATGCAAATGCCTCATTGACGATCATCGGCCAGAGAAGATGGTGCTTGTTATTGGGGTGCTTGTCGATCAACTGTGCCGTCAATTGGTAGGCATTGGCGTTGACGAACGTATGGAGCGCATTGATCTTCGCCATTCTCTTGCGACGCTTTTGATTCTTCGCCATGAACGAACCCCAACGTGGATGCTCACTGCCGTTCGCCGCTCACTTAGTCACTTCAATCCGCGCCGAATCAGCAGTGCATCCACCGTCGGCTCGATTCCGCGAAAAGCTTTGTAGGACACCATCGGATCACGGCTGGAACCGCGGCTCAGGATTTCCTTGCGGAATAAGTTGCCGTTTTCTGGAGTGCAGCCCCCCTGCGCGAGCATGTGGGCAAAAGCGTCTGCCGCCAGCGTTTCACTCCAGAGATACGCGTAGTAGCTCGATGAGTAGCCCCCGGACCAGATGTGGGCAAAGTAAGCGGTCCGATAGCGGGGAGGCACAGCAGGATGACTGGCACCAACCTTCTGGAGCGATTCCGCTTCAAACTTCTCGACGTCGGCAGGGATCTGTTCGCTGGTCAGCGAATGCCATTCGAGATCCAGCAGCGCCGCCGCCAGATACTCGAGTGTTTCGAATCCCTTGTTGAATTTCTTGGCACTGACGGCCTTGTCGAGCAAGGCTTTGGGGATCTGTTCCCCAGTCTGGTAGTGCCGTGCATAGTTGGCGAGGATTTCCGGCTGAATCGCCCAGTCTTCCTCGAACGTGGAAGGGAATTCCACGAAATCACGTGGTGTCGCCGTCCCCGCAACGGTGGGATAGGTCACATCGGAAAACAGGCCGTGAAGCGCGTGACCCATTTCATGAAACAGGGTCGTCACATTATCAAAGCTGATGAGCGCCGGTTCCCCCGCGGCGGGACGGGGAATGTTGAGGCAGTTCACGATCACCGGCTTTTCATGCAGTAACCTGGACTGGTCCACGAAGGAACTCATCCAGGCTCCTCCACGCTTGGTATCGCGTTTGAAGTAGTCTGCATAGAACAGTCCAAGCTGAGTTCCGTCTCGATCAAAGACGTCAAACACCCGCACGTCCGCGTGGTAGACCGGCAGGTCTTTTCGTTCGCGAAACGAGATTCCGTAGAGCTTGTTCATCGT
>CAMDEA010000157.1 GCA_945893045.1 Planctomyces sp. SH-PL62 | reverse complement strand
AGGTACGTCACCGCCTGAGCCAGCATGATGCGGCATTCCGGCAGCCCGACGAACTCGGTCGCGTGCGCGGCCGCCATCGCGACGACCAGCGCCTGCGGGTCCGCGTTGCCGATGTCCTCCGACGCCGCGATCACAATCCGCCGAGCAATGAACCGCGGCTCTTCCCCCGCTTCGAGCATTCGGGCCAGCCAATAAATCGCCGCGTCGGGATCGCTGCCGCGAATGCTCTTGATGAACGCGCTGGCCGCGTCGTAGTGCTCGTCGTCGCCGTATTGCACGGCTTTCTTTTGGATGGATTCTTGTGCGATTTCGAGATCGACCGTGGGTCCGTGCGTGTCTTTGGCGAGCCGGGTGGCGTCAGCCCCCGGACGCTGCGGAGTTGACGAATTCGTCCGGGGGCTAACGCCCTCCGGCTCGCCAGTTGAATGTGGGAGCTGCCCCACGACGGACAGCACCGCGATCTCCAGCGCGTTGAGCGCTCGTCGCGCGTCACCGTCGCAGACCTCAGAGAGAAACGACAACGCTTCATCCGTGACCGTGACTGCATGTTGTCCGAGTCCACGTTCGCGGTCGGACAATGCCCGCCGCAGCAGACCGAGCACATCCTCGCGCGATAGCGACCGAAACTCGAAGACCTGACTGCGGCTGACCAGCGGCGAGACCAATGCGAAGAACGGATTCGACGTCGTCGCTCCGATCAGCCGTACGGCACCCGACTCGACATCCGGCAGCAGCACGTCTTGTTGAGTCTTGTTGAAGTGATGCAATTCATCGACGAACAGCAGCGTGCGTTGTCCGCCGGTCTTCAGCCGAGTCCGCGCCGCTTCCAACACTTCACGCAGTTCTTTAACTCCGGCCGACGCGGCGTTAAGCGACGCGAACACGGACTTGGTGTGCGTGGCGATGATCTCGGCCAGCGACGTTTTGCCGGTGCCCGGCGGGCCGTAGAAGATCACCGAACTGATTCGATCAGCGACCAGCATCCGCCGCAGCAGTTTGCCCTCACCGAGAAAATGTTGCTGCCCGGTGAATTCATCGAGCGTGCGCGGTCGCATCCGTGCGGCGAGCGGTTTGGCGGCATCGAGATTCTGAGCTTCGTGTTGATCGAACAGACCGGGCATGGTTGAGTCGCCGAACGGAACGGGGTCGGGAGTCTTTTTCCGAGCGGCCATCGTACTCAGATTACTCAATGAGTGAGACTGAGCCGCTCGGAAAAAGACTCCCGACCCCTTCACGCAGGCGCAACAAAAAACCTCCGCCGTAATGCCGGTGGGCTGAGGTGGATTAGATGACCCAAAACCGTAAAGGGGGAGCGGCTGTTCCAGTTAATGTGAGCCGTTGCCGAAGCAAGCGGATATACACGCGGCCGGAATCAGAAGGCCCCCAAGGTTATGTTTGTAGGGTCAACCGCAACGATAGCCCTGTCGAACATGGCAGAGGTCGCGAGCCGAAGCTCGACCGAACCGAATCTATCCACGACCCCGCGCATCAGCAAGCAAAGACTTTCGACTTCGCGGAAAGTTGATCGTGGCCGACGCAGCTTGCGTCGGCGGCGGACGCAAGCTGCGTCGGCCACGTTCGCCGTTGACGTCGTGCGACCAGCCAACTACCACCCGCGAGCATTGCCGTTTGACATCCCTCGGAAAGATCGCCCATGCCGGAACTATCTGACGAACTAAAAGACAACCCATTGCTCGTCGCCGCAGGGCTACCGAGATTTGATCGGATCAAGCCGGAACATATCGTCCCGGCGGTGCAGCAGGTGTTGGCTCAAGCCGAGCAGCGACTGACCGAGATTGAAACCACTCTGAGCGGTCTGGACCGGCCGATTTGGGACGACATCTTAACAACGCTTGAAGAACTGGACCGCCCGTTTGATTTCACCTGGAAGCCGGTCGGGCATTTGTTCGGAGTGCTCAACTCGCCGGAGCTGCGCACGGCTTACGAGACCGTCTTGCCGGAGGTCGTCCGATTCGGGCTGCGAGCTTCGCAAAGCCGGCCAATCTACGAAGCGGTCAAACGGCTGAAGGAACAAGCGGGAGAGACACTCACACCGACGCGCCAGCGCATCGTCGATCAAAAGCTGCTGTCGGCGAAGCTGTCGGGAATTGCACTGGAAGGGGAGCAACGCGAGCGATTCAACGAGATTGCTGAAGAGTTGTCGCAGCTCAGCACAGACTTCTCGAACCATGTGCTCGACGCGACCAAAGCGTTTGAGTTGATTCTGACAAAGCCTGAGGAAGTCGCGGGGCTGCCTCCGAGTTTGTTGCAGTTGGCGGCCCAGTCGTATCAGCAGAAGAGTGGGGAGTGCGGAGTGGGGAGTGCGGAGCAAGACAATTCCGAAACTCCTCACTCCCCACTCCCCACTCCCCACTCGTCCGGTCCCTGGCGAATTTCTTTGGACGGGCCGATCGTCACACCGTTCTTGCAACACTCTCGAAGGCGTGATCTGCGCGAGACGGTTTATCGCGCGTTCATCTCGCGCGCATCGACTGGCGAATGGGACAACAGCGAGAGCATCTCGAAGATCTTGAAGCTGCGGCGTGAGAAGGCGGAGTTGCTGGGCTTTGGCTCGTTCGCGGAAGTCAGCTTGGCTGAGAAGATGGCTCCGGGAGTCGCGGCGGTCGAAGAGATGTTCGAGAAGCTGCGGACGGCATCGCGCACGCCCGCCGAATCTGAGTTAGCCGAATTGAAAACTCTCGCAACAGCCGGTGGGCAGACCGAGGAGTTCAAGCATTGGGACGCCGCGTTTTGGGCCGAGCGTCTGCGCGAACAACGCTATGACTTCAACGACGAACAACTGCGACCATACTTCCCGCTGCCACGAGTGCTCGACGGATTGTTCGCACTGCTCACGAAGTTGTTGGGAGTCACGATCCGCTCGGCCGATGGCGAAGCTCCGGTGTGGCATCCCGATGTGCGTTTCTTTCGCGTGTTCGATGCCCAGTCGAATCAACCGCTCGCGGCGTTTTATCTCGATCCGTATTCGCGGCCGGAAAACAAGCGCGGCGGAGCGTGGATGGATACCTGCTTGCCGCGCCGACGATATCGCGGACAGGTCGAGTTGCCGGTGGCGCATCTGGTTTGCAACAGCACGCCACCGGTCGGCGACGCGCCGTCGCTGATGACGTTTCGCGAAGTCGAAACGTTGTTCCACGAATTCGGTCACGGCTTGCAGCACATGCTGACGACCGTGGACGAAGCCGACGCCGCCGGGATCAACGGTGTCGAGTGGGACGCGGTCGAGCTTCCGAGCCAATTCATGGAGAACTGGTGCTATCACCGCCCGACCATTCGCGGCCTCTCCGGTCATTATCAAACTGGCGAGCCGTTGCCGGACGAGTTATTCGACAAGCTCACCGCCGCGCGAAACTTCCGAGCAGCTAGCATGATGCTCCGACAACTGCACTTTGGCATGACGGACATTTATCTGCATCACCAGTTCGATCCCTCATCGACTGAGTCCCCGTTCGACGTGCAGCGCCGCATGGCGGAGAAGACCGCGGTGCTGCCCCCTCTGCCGGAAGACCGCATGTTGTGCGCGTTCTCTCACATCTTTTCGGGGGGCTATGCGGCGGGCTACTACAGCTACAAGTGGGCCGAGGTGCTCAGCGCGGACGCCTTCGGAGCGTTCGAGGAAGCGGGACTCGACAACGAATCCGCCGTGCAAGCGACCGGCCGACGGTTCCGCAACACGGTGCTGTCGCTCGGAGGGAGCCGGCATCCGTTGGAAGTCTTTCGAGCATTCCGAGGCCGCGATCCCGATCCGATGGCGCTATTGCGTCAGTGCGGTTTGGCGTGATTTGCTCTTGGTCACCGCATTGCTTCGGCAACCAATGTCTACGCGTTTGGCTTCTCGGTCGGTGGTGTCGCAGGGTTGGCCGCTTGAGATTTTTTCGGTGGCGCAACATGCGGCGTGTTGTAAGCCACGACCACGATGCAGACTGCCATACCGACGATGCCGACCCACAGCCAGGGACTGGTCTCGTGTGCTCCGGCTTGGTTGCGTGCCATGATCAGGTTGGTCAGTGCAGTGACCGTGACGGCTCCGCCGAAGACGATCGGCATCACAATTTCCGGTCGCGGTTTCATGCCGGTTGGGAAGCTGAACATGGCCAGCGTCAGCGTGAGTGCTCCGAAGGCTCCCAAGCTGCCGGAGATCAGTCCCCACTTCAGGCCCACGCTGCTGAATGAGAACGGCACGTCGGTGTATTTCATCCCGATCGCTCCGCCAACAATCGCCCACACGAGGTATGCGACGCCGATCAACAAGTAGGGCTTGAAGGGACTCTGCTCGGCCGCGCGGGCCAGACCCAAGACGGGGCCATACAGGCCCCAAAACAACGCCGTCAGCAACGCAAAAATCACAGGCAGTTTCATGGTGTCCTCAATGATTCGATGGTTCGGATTTCGCGGGGCAAGATCGTAGCGGGTGAGCGGTGAGTGCGAAGGGGTCGGGAGTTCTTTTCTGCGGCTGGCCAAGTCGTCGCGACCGGCAAACTGTAGCCCGACCCCTCGTGGGTCGGACGATTCGGTGTTTCTGTGGAAATGTCGCTGCACCAAAATCATCCGACCCACAAGGGGTCGGGCTACAGACATTCTGAATTAAAGAATCCGCTGGCAGTGGCACACGATCAGAAGAACGCATCCCAAGTCACGACCAGCACCATCACGATTCCAACCACCATCTTGCCGAGCACTCCCAGCGTGCGGCCGATGGCGACGGCGGTGCCGACGGCGATCGCTTGTTCTTCGCTGCGGCCTTTCCACGTTTCGCCCAGGTACGCGCCGAGGAATGCGCCGCTGGCACCTCCGAACAAGATGCCGATCAACGTACCGAGCACCGGCACGACCGAACCGCCGCTCGCTCCGAACAACGCACCGGCGATGCCACCCAGCAGTGCCAGCCAAACGGCTCGGCGACTGGCTCCATGCTTTTTCGCGACGACGACTCCAGCCCCCAGTTCCAGCACTTCCCCGATGACCGCCAAGCCGAACACAATGCCCGCCGTCAGCCAACTGATGCTGAAGCGTGTCTCTTCCGGCATTAGCCAGGCCGCCAAGATCGTCAGCAACACGATCAGCCAATTACCGGGCAGTTGCAGCACGGTCAGACACCAGGCGAGCAGATTTCCCAGCACCAGCAAGACGGCTCCGACGAACGGAAAGATGTTGGAATTCATGGCAGTGATCTCGATCAACTGGAAGCCGAGTTCGCGCGAACTGCGGATGTTCTCCGTCCTGTTGATTGTGTTCTTCGCGATTGTCGCCGGAATCTGGAAGTTCAGATTGGGCGAAACGACTGGCCCAGTGATTTTGGTGAGTGTGGCTTGGACGATTGGGTTGCTGGGCTTGGCGATCCCGCAAGCGGTGCGCTGGGTCTATGTGGGCTGGATGGTGGCGGTGTTTCCGATCGGCTGGGTTGTCTCGCATCTTCTCTTGGCGGTGATCTTCTTCGGGGTCATCATGCCCATCGGTTTGATCTTGCGAGTGCTCGGCCGCGATCCAATGCGCAAGATGCTCGACCGGTCGGCGACCACGTATTGGATTGCTCGGCCGACCGAGCCGACCGATTCGCAGCGTTACTTCCGACAGTTCTGAGGCAGCCCATGTCCGACAAATCGCCGCCACCGACCAAGACTCCCGTCAGCGACTTCGAGCGACAAGCGGAAGAGGCTCAGCCGGGACTCATCGCCGAGTTCATCGACTTTCTCAAGCACAGCAAGAAGTGGTGGCTGACGCCGATCATCGTCGTGTTGTTATTGATCGGATTTTTGATTTTCCTGAGCGGCACGGCGGCAGCACCTTTCATCTATTCGTTCTGGTAGGAAGAAGTCCGGCGAGCGGGGCGGCGTCAGCCCCCCCGGTGCGTTGACCGCAGGACCGGGGGGCTGACGCCGCCCCGCTCGCCTGAATTTCTCACGGCATCACTTCGCCGGCAGCTTCGCCCCCTTCTCCAAATGTTCGGGGATGCCCAGCAGCGTTGGGTCCGTGGAATTATCTCCGGTGATCTCTGGAATGGGCTGGGTGTCGAGCCACTCGTTGAGCGTGATTCGTCCGGGTGTGGGATACTGAAAATTGCCGGGGACGAGGATGGGGCCCAGCCACAGTTCCGAATTCTCCTGCAAGGTCCGCTCGCGGATGCGGAGCGCGACCACGACGCCGTATTGCATTGTCCCCTGGACTGCTTCCTGCGTGCGTCTCGCGTTCGTGTAGACATAGATGACGCCGTTGATCGCGATGTCGGGCTGCCCCTCGAAGTCTCCCAGTCGATATTTGGCCGCCCAGCGTTCGCCCGTCTGTAAGACCTCCAGCTTGGCCGGTTCATCGGTGGCGAGCGGCTGTTTGCGGTCGCCGGCGCGACGAGTCAGCAGCATGTCCCCCATGATCTGATCGGTGAAGAGCGACGGCGTCGCGTTCACGGCCCGTTCGATCTCCAATCGCACGAAGAGTTGCGAGCCGCTCAACGGGCGGCCGATCGCGACCGCCTGATCGTTCTCGTCGATCAGCGACAGTCGCATGATCGCCGTGCGGTAGTCGCCGCCGTTGAACAGCTTCTCGTGGCGTTCATCATTGCCGCGATAGTACGTGCCCCCCAGTCCGGTCGCGCCTCGCGGTCGCAGCGGTGTGGGCTGAGCTCCGTTCAACGCGAATGGACGAGTTTCACCGGCGGCATTCGCTTCCGCCAACTTTTGTTCGGTGCTGGCGAACTCGGAGGACTGCCGCATCGTGAACGCGACCACGTCCCACAAGACGGTCCCTAACACCACCGCCAGAAAACCGCCCAGCGAGACGTGCTGGCAGAGGCTGCGCACTCGACGTCGCAGTCCGCGCGACCATTGCTCGTTGTCGGCCGGCACGCGGCGGACACGGTCGGCGAGGCCGACCAGAATCGTGAAGATCAGCAGGAAATAAATCTTCGGTTCGCCGCCGATGACGCTCAGCCGCTTCCACAAATCCTGGCCGTAACGGGCAAGAAATTCATCGCGCCCGGACGGAGGCACTATGTCTGGCCACGGAGCTTTTGCCTGAACCCAACGGCGAAGCGTCGCGATCTCGCGTTCGTTGAGCCGGCCACCTTCTTTGGGCATCACGGTCGTGGGGTCATCGCTGGTCACTCGCCGCAGCAGCTCGCTGTCTTCTGCGGACGTTCCGATGAGCTTCTTGCCGGAGAGACCTCCCAACAGCGCGAACGATTTCTCATCCAACCGCAGCCCGCCGAGCTGTTGATGCAGGCCGTGACAATTCAGGCAACGCCTTTTGAAAATCGGCGCGACCTCCTGATGGAAGTCGATCATCGAGGTTGGCGGCGGTTCGCTCGCACAGCCGGCAAGCAGCAGCAGGAAGATCAGCCGCAGGGCGCTAGCCCTGGTTAGGATTGATTGAATCGTGGCTAGCGCCCAATGGCACTCACTTTGGAAAGTAGCAGGCACATTCCATGTGCCGTCGGCCTGAGAAACGGCGACGGCACATGGAATGTGCCTGCTACATTGACGCCAAAGTGAGTGGCACTGGGCATCAGCCCCCCGGTCCCGCCGCGAACTCACCGGGGGGCTGACGCCGCCCAGCTCGCCAGAATGTCTTTCGGATCGCATCATGACTTATATGATGGCGACTCTCGAAAACCGGGACCATTCCTAAGAGCGGCATTCAGACACCATGTTCCACTCTCGAACATTGCTCGCAAGCGGCGTGATCGGATCTTGGCTCGCGCTCACGGCAACTGCCGCCGAGCCTGTCGATTATCTGCGCGAGATCAAGCCGATCCTGAAAGAACGTTGTTTCGCGTGCCACGGAGCACTTAAGCAACAATCGAAGTTGCGGCTCGACACAGGCGCGAGCATCCGGCAGGGAGGCGACAGCGGCCCGGCCGTTGTGGGTGGCAAGCAGGCGAGCAATCCGTTGATCGAACGCATCACGTCCAACGATGCCTCGATCCGCATGCCGTCCGAAGGCAAGCCGCTGACCGCCGAGCAAATCGCGCTGATCAAAACTTGGATCGAGCAAGGTGCGCTGTCGCCGGACAATGAGCAGCCGGAGCAAGACCCGCGCGAGCACTGGGCGTTCAAGAAACCCGTGCGGCCGGCGGTGCCGGAAATCTCAAATTCCAAATCTCAAATCTCAAATCTCAATTCCGATCTTCAAAACGCGGTCGATGCGTTCGTCTTGGAGAAGCTCGCCGAGCGTGACTTGACGTCTCGACCGCGCGCCGAAAAGCACGTCTTGCTGCGACGAGTTTATCTCGACCTGATTGGCCTCCCGCCGACTCGTGAGGAGTTGCAAGCGTTCCTCGCGGATGATTCGCCGTCGGCCTATGAAACGGTCGTCGATCGGTTGCTGCGCGATCCGCGTTACGGCGAGCGATGGGCGCGGCATTGGATGGATCTCTGGCGGTACAGCGATTGGTACGGTCGCCGGCATGTCCCCGATGTCTGGAACAGTGCTCCGCAAATTTGGCGTTGGCGGGATTGGATCGTGCGGTCGCTCAATGCGGATCACGGCTATGACCGGATGATTCGCGAGATGCTCGCGGCCGATGAAGTTTGTCCCGAAGACGACGACGCGGCGGTTGCGACGGGCTACCTGATTCGCAACTGGTACGCGCTCAATCCGAACGACTCGATGCGCAGCACGGTCGAGCACACCGGCAAAGCGTTTCTCGGCCTGACGTTTAATTGTGCTCACTGCCACGATCACAAGTACGACCCGATTTCGCAGGACGATTATTTCCGGCTGCGAGCGTTCTTCGAGCCGATCAGCATTCGCCAAGACCGCGTGCCGGGTGAAGCCGATCCGGGTCCGTTCGAGGAATACAGCTACGGCAAGCTCCGCAAAATTCAGCGGCTCGGAGCGGTTCGCATCTTCGACAAGACACCCGATGCGCCGACCTGGTTCTACACCGGAGGCGACGAGCGCAACCGCGTGAAAGATCGGGGCTCGATCCCGCCCGGCGTGCCGCAGTTCCTCAGTGGGGCAGGTTTCCAACTTGCCAGTGTCTCATCACCCGACACCACGATCCCACTGCCAACACGCGCGTTCTACCCCGGCCTCAAACCAGCGATCATCGAGTCGCTGTTGAACGACGCCCGCACGGCAATCACGACAACGGAAGCGGAACTCGTCGCCGCGTCGCTGATCGTTGAGCAACGCTCGACGCGACTGGCCGCAGCGGCCGCGAAGTTGCTGGCCGTTCGCTCGGAACTCGTCAGCCTCGAAGCACGCATCGCGGCCGATCGCGCCAAGTTCGGCGAGACTCCCAATGCCGATGTCCCCGCGCTCGCTCGTACCGCCAGTCGTCTCGAACGCGAAGCCGCCGTGCGACGAGCGGAATCCAATGTTCTCACGCACGAGAACGCGATTGCGATCGCCGAGGCAAAACCGACGACCGACATGAACCGCGCGAAAGAGGCCGATGCCGCGACGAAGGCGCTTGCCGCCGCGAAACCGATTCTCGAAAAGGCCCGCGCCGCCACGAACGACGCGACGTCGGAAACGTACTCGCCGCTTGGCCCGACCTATCCGAAGACGAGCACCGGTCGCCGCAAGATGCTCGCCGAATGGATCACGCACCGCGACAACCCACTCACTGCGCGCGTGGCCGTCAATCACATCTGGTCGCATCACTTTCATCAGCCGCTGGTCAGCACCGTCACCGACTTCGGCCGCAATGGAGCCAAACCGACGCACCCCGAGCTGCTCGATTGGCTGGCCGTTGAGTTCATGGACTCCGGCTGGAGCATGAAGCACCTGCATCGCTTGATCGTCACCAGCACCGCGTATCGGCGCGTCTCTTCCGTAGGTTGGGATTCCATCCCGACCTCTTCCGCAGCGGCAACAACGTCAAACGCGCCGACCGGTCGGGATGGAATCCCAACCTACGCAGCCGATCCCGAAAACAAGCTCCTCTGGCGCATGAACACCGGCCGCATGGAAGCCGAGGTCGTGCGCGACAGCTTGCTCTACACGGCTGGCAAACTCGATCCGAAGATCGGCGGCCAAGAACTCGAAAACAACGAGGCCCTGACAACCTTCCGTCGCAGCCTGTACTACAGCGTCTTCCCCGAACAAGGTGGCAAGAGTGCAATGGGTGAGTTGTTCGACGCGCCTGACGCTCTCGAATGCTACCGCCGCTCGCGGAGCATCGTTCCGCAGCAGGCGCTTGCCCTGACCAACAGCGATCTCGTACATCAGTTGAGTACCGCGCTGGCGGCAGACTCAACGGAGACGGACGACAAGCAGTTTGTCATTGCATGTTTTGAACGCATTTTGACTCGCACGCCGTCGGCTCGTGAATTGGAAATCTGTTTGGAGGCGTTGACGAAACCCGCGACCGCTCCGCGGGCGAGCTTGGTGAGAGCACTGTTGAACCACAACGACTTTGTGACTATTCGCTGATCGGACTTGCTCACAGAATCATGGCACACAGAATCATGATTTTGTGAGCCATGATTCTGTGATCCTCCGGAGACAGTTATGAACCATCCCAACCGTCGAGCCTTCCTCGCCGATTTCGGCATGGGCTTCACCGGCCTGACGCTCGGCGCAATGCTGGCCGAAGACGGCATCACCAAAGCCGCTGATCCGTCTGCCGTTACTCCTCACCTGCCCCCTCGCGCCAAGTCCGTCATCTGGGTCTTTTTGTCCGGAGGTTATTCGCACGTCGAGACGTTTGATCCAAAACCGGCGCTCAATCAATACGCCGGGATGACGTTCGACAAGACGCCGTTTGAGAACCCGCTCAAGTCACCGCTCCACAACAAGCGGTTTCGCTCGGTGCTGGCCGAAGAGATCAACATTCGCGACGTGTACCCGACGATCTATCCCATGCAGGTCGGCTGGCGGAAGCACGGCGACAGCGGCATCGAGATGACTGATTGGTGGCCGCATCTGGCTGGGCAAGTCGATGAGTTGTGCTTCGTCCGCAACATGTGGACGACGGACAACGATCACGCGGCCGAGAATCAGATTCACACCGGCCGGCATCGGCTCGACGAACAACAGCCAAGTCTCGGCGCGTGGGCGCACTACGGATTGGGGACGCTCAACGAGAACTTGCCGAAGTTCGCGGTGCTCGGCGGGCCGACGCGGTCGGACACGCGGTTGTCGATCGACTCGCTATATCTGGGTCCGCAACACGCCGGAGTGCCGCTTGCGCTGGACCCCAAGAATCCGTTGCCATTCGGGCAACGTCACGCAAATCAATCGCTCGATGAGCAACGTAACGAGTACGACTTGATCAACAAGCTCAACTTGCTCACGGCGGTCGAATACCCGGAGGATCAAGAGTTGCAAGCTCGCATCCGCGCGTATGAGCTGGCGTTCCGAATGCAGGCCGCCGTCCCGGAGGCGATTGATTTCTCGCAGGAGACCGAGGCCACGAACAAGCTCTATGGCATCGACTCCGAAGCCACGAAACCGGCCGGACAACACTTGCTGGCGGCGCGGCGGTTGGTCGAACGTGGCGTGCGCTTCGTGCAAGTCTTTCCGACGCGGTACGGCTCGTGGGACTCGCACCAGAAGCTGAAGGAGAATCACACACGGTTGTGCGCGACGATCGACCGGCCGGTCGCGGGATTGATTCAAGACCTGAAGCAGCGCGGGTTGCTCGACGACACGCTCGTCGTGTTCTGTACCGAGTTCGGCCGCACTCCGGGACTGGAACTGCGCGGCGGAGGCAAAGACGGCCGCGATCATCATCCGAACGGCTTCACGATCTGGATGGCCGGTGCCGGTTTGAAAAAGGGCTACGTCCACGGCGCGACGGATGAACTTGGCTACCACGCGCTCGGCGAAGGCCACTACGTCACCGACCTGCACGCGACCGTGCTGCATTTGCTTGGCTTGAACAACCGCCGTCTGCACATCCCCGGCCGCAAGCGACTGGAGATCGACGACGGTCGCGTGATCGACGACATCTTGGCGTGACCAGCTTGGGGTCTTAGAACTCATTCCATTTCGAGGAACCTTCGATGAATCGCTTGCGCTCGCTGTGCCTGTTGGCTGTTTTGGTCGTCGGTCTCGCGCACCCCGTTCACGCCCAGTCTGTCTGGAAAGCCGGAGTCGCGAAGGCGGTCATCACGCCGGAGAAATCCGTGTGGCTGGCGGGCTACGGATCGAAGCGAGCCCCCGACGGCAAGCTGCATGATCTGTGGATGAAAGCGCTGGCACTCGAAGACAACGCCGGTCATCGCGCGGTCTTAATCACCAGCGATTTCCAAGGCGTGCCAAAAGTGATGAGCGATCGCGTCTTCGAGCAGCTTCAAAAGCAGTTCAAGCTCGAACGGACGCAGATCATGTTCACATTCTCGCACAATCATTGCGGGCCGCGGCTCGGTGACGATCTGATCGACTACTACCCGGTCGAAGCCGAGCAAGAAGCGCTCGTCGAGGAATACACCGCTCAGATGGTGACGAAGACCGTCGCGATGGTCGGCGAGTCACTCTCAAAACTGGCTCCCGCGAACCTGCAACTCGGCGAGGGCAAAGCGACGTTCGCCGTCAATCGCCGTAACAACCGCGAGGCGGACGTGCCCGACCTGATCGCGAAAGGAACGCCGCTCGTTGGCCCCGTCGATCATGCCGTGCCGGTGCTGACGGTGACTCGGCCCGATGGAAAACTAGAAGCGGTGCTGTTTGGTTACGCCTGCCATCCGACAACGCTCAGCTTCCTGACATGGTGCGGCGACTATCCCGGCTTCGCGCAGCTTGAGATTGAGAAGGCTCATCCCGGCACGACGGCGATGTTCGTCAACACCTGCGGCGGCGATCAAAATCCGCTGCCGCGCCGCAAGGTGGAACTCTGCGAAAAGTACGGACAAATGCTGGCCGTCGGCGTTGAGGAAGCGTTGAAGCAACCCTTGAAACCGGTCTCGTCGGGACTGAAGACGGCATTCGAAATCATCGAGCTTCCGTATCTAAAAAACGTCACACGCGAAGAGTTGACCGAGTTGTCGAAAGATCTCACCGGCATCAAAGGCCGCTGGTCTCGGCGATTGCTCAAGAAGCTGGATGCCGGCGACAAGTTCGAGTCGGCCTATCCGTATCCGATCCACGCCTGGCGGCTCGGCAACGAGATGCTGGTCGTCGGCATGGGAGCCGAGACCGTCGTTGACTACGCCCTCCGTTTCAAACGTGAGTTCGGCGAAGGCACCTGGGTGATGGGCTATGCCGACGACATGATCTCGTACATCCCCTCGCGCCGCGTGTGGGAGGAAGGTGGCTACGAAGGAGGCTCGAACCTGTTCGAGTACGGCCGCCCCGCGTACCGCTGGGAGGGGAGCATCGAAGACCGCATCTCCGCATCGGTTCACAAGCTGGTGAAGCAGGTGCGAGAGTAGACCGGTCACTCCGTGACCGGAACGTTCGAGTCACGGAGTGACTCGTCTACTTTGCCGCCAGCATCCCGCACGCACCGTGGATGTCTTGGCCGCCGCTGTAACGGCGCTGGACTGGCATATTCAATTCTTCGCGGAGCGCATCGCGAAAGGCATCCGCCTCCTCGGTTGAGGGGCGGCGGAACTGGCCCGTCGGATCATTGACGTCGATCAGGTCCAGCAGGATCGGCAAGCCTTCGGTCAGCTCGGCCAGCGCCCGCGCGTCTTCGCGGCTTGTGTTGATCCCCGCGAGCACCGTCCAGGCGAACGTCACACGCTTGCGAGTCACCGCGTGATATTCACGCACGGCAGCGAGCAGTTCCGGTAACGGATAGACCCGCTCAATCGGCAGCAAGCTCTGTCGTTGTTCTGATCGCGCCGACGTCAGCGAGATAATCAAGCGATACGGCTGCCGCTCGGCGGTAAAGCGGCGGATGCCCGGCACGACTCCGACCGTCGAGATCGTGATCGCCTTGGCGTTGATCGCCATGCCACACGGTTCCGAAAAAATCCGTGCCGCTTGAATGACGCGGTCGTAGTTGAGCATCGGCTCGCCCATGCCCATGAAGACGACGCCGCGCACGGGGTGCTCCGAGTCCCCTTGTATCTGCGTGACTTGATCGACGATCTCCCACGTCACGAGGTTCCGTTGAAAGCCCATGCGGCCGGTCGCGCAGAACGCACAGCCCAACGCACAGCCCACCTGAGAACTCACGCAGACGACGTACTTCAGATCGTCCGGCCGGTGCAGCAACGGAATGCGAACCGCCTCGAAGCGTCCCTCGCCGGCCCCTTCAAACAGGTACTTCGCGAAGCCGTCCTGCGGCGAGACGATCTTTTCGAGCAATTTCAATCGCGGAATCGTCACGCGCTCGCGAATCTTCTGAAGCACTTTTGGGGAAACGGTCGGGAGTTCAATCGGAATCTCGGTCGCACCGCGCCGCACCGCCGCCGCATGCAACTGCCGCACGAGCCGATCCGGCAGTGCGAGATCGGCCAACGCCTGCGCGAGTTCCTTCGAGGTTTGGTCTTTGAGCAGGAGCATGTGGGACGTCTCGTCGTAGGTCAGGCTTTCCAGCCTGACCTGAATTGGCAGACCGCGTCGATCACAGTTCGGGGCAGCCTGGAAAGGCTGACCTACATTCGGCAATGTGGCTCGGCGAGCCGAAGCCGATGATCGCGGAACCCACGGCCGAATGCGACAGCGCGAAGCGCAGTGCGAACTCCGTCAGGCTCTCACCGTCGCCAAGTTCGGATCGAAGCTGCTCGGCCCGCGCCGCATCTCGCTGATACAGGTCGAGCGGAAAGTACGGCGTCTTGAGCGTGTGAGCGCTCGGCACTTGTCCGAGCAACGCACCGGCGGCGAACACGCGAATGGCGAACACACCCATCCGCATCGCGGCGCAATCAGCCAGGATGTTGCCGTAGTCCGTGTCGCCGGCTTGAACCGGTGAAGTCGCCCCCGCGCTGGGATTGAGCGCGTTAAACGGCGTCTGCACAGTGTCGAATCGCCCGGAGCGAATCACGGTCTTCATCGCCGACGGCTGGCCGGTCCCGGTCAGTCCTGTGTGCAAGATGAGTCCCTCATCGCGCAGGCGATCGAACGTGTCGGCCACACCGCCGCGCGAGAGGATGTCGTCGGGGGTGATCGACGCCGGTTCGTCTCCGCGCCCCGTCGTGATCCCGTTGTGCAATTGCAGCAGCGTGACCGAACTGACTCGCAAACGTTGTAAGCTCTCCTCAACTGAACGTCGGACGAAGTCGCCGATCGGCTCGGTCGAGCCCAACGGAATGCGCACCTTGGTCGCGATGTGGATCGTCTTGGCCGGCTTGATCTCGGACAACGCTCGCCCCAGATTGGCTTCCGAGCTTCCCGCTCCGTAACCCGGCGCGGTGTCAAACCAATTGATCCCTGCCTCGATCGCTGACGCGACGACATCGTGCTGAGCGGTCGCGTCACTGCCGGTCATCAACCCAGAGACTGGCCCCGCTCCGAACGAGATCGCGGAAACTTTGATCCCGGTTCGCCCGAGTGTGCGGTACTGCATGGCGAGAGTCCTCGAAGTGTCGATCAAAAGGAAATCTCAGTCGCAGGAGCGACTGAGCTACGTAGGCGAGTCGCTCCCGCGACTCGCATTCGAGCGAGTGAGTTTGATTCCGTTTGTTCGACCCTCGAAGAACGGCAAACACCGTAGCCACGTTCGCCAGAACGTGGGTTTTGTGGCGACTCGCCCACGCTCTGGCGAGCGTGGCTACTGATGCCATTCGCCGATGAACGGCAGATAAAAATCACGCCACTCGCGCTGGAACCAAACGGGGGACGACGGGAAACCTTCTTGGCCCAGGGCGTCCACCGCCACGACGTAGTACCGCCGAGCCTGCTTGCCGGCGGATTCGTCTTGGAAGTTCGTTGCCGTAATTGGCTCAGCGGTCAGCCGCGAGACCGGGTCTTTGTCGTAGCGGCCATCCATGCGATAGACGCGAAAGCCGGCGATGCCTCGTTCTGGATTTGGCGACCATTTCAAGTGGCAGGTCATTCCATCCTCGCGGCTGAAGACGTTTTGTGGTGATGACGGAATCGTGAAGAGTGCCGACGACGGGCCGCTTTCCTTGCCTGCTTCATCAACCGAGCGAATGCGGTAGGCGAACACGGCCTTGCGATACTCGCGACCGGATTCTTCGAGATGGTCTTTGTGCAACGGTCGGTCGTAGCTCGGTTCGCCGTCGATCGTTTGTGGCTCATTCAGATTGATTTTCGTATCCACGAACGAAGTCGTCTTGAGCGGCTCGGTCGAGATCCGCTGAAACGGCCCGATGCGTCGGATCGCTCCGACGATCGCTTCGGCCATCGGCGGCGTGCGCGACTTGAGCCGCTTGAGTTGATCGTCGCTGTAGACTTCGACGATGGCGCGTTCGACGTGATACCGCATCGTAGCCGCGTCACTCCGTGACGCGGATTTCCCGTCGCGGAGCGGCGGGTCTACGGGGGGCGTCCAATAGATTTCCACACGCTGCGGCCCGATCACCGAGACAACTCCGTCCTCAACTAGCAGAGGCGCGGATCGCGGTTTCACAATCGGCAATCCGACTTCGGCGGACTGACCCGCCGGAGCCTCCCCGAAGCGATACGTCCAAACCTGTTGCTCGCGCGGCTTACTCGTGCAGTTTTCGAGGATCGCGAGGTTCAACTCCGGAGCGAAGATCAAATTGCGGGCACGATTGCTGGACGATTCGGGTTCGGAGGCCGGATTCATCCGCTGCCAGCGATTGGCTCCGGCGTCGTAGGCCCACGTCTGCAATTCGTGCTTCGCGTCTTCATCCTTGCCCGTCGTGATCTTGATGATCGCCAGCACGACGCGATGAATCGGATCGTAGGTCAGTACCGCGTCGTTCTTGTCGGTCGGCGGTTGGACTTCCGGTTTCATGTCGCGCCACTCGTTGCGGCGCACATCGTAGGCCCAGGTGTGAACGTCGTTGTCGAACTGCGAACCGAACAGCACATGCAGCTTGCGAGCCTCGTTGTAGGCCATGTTCCCACCGCTGCGAGCGGCCGGCTCGTTGACCGGCTTGGGCCAGCGCCACTCGTTCCGCGCGGGGTCGTAGAGCAACGTCCCTTCGTGGCTCCCCTCGCCGCCGAAGACCACGACGAGCTGTTCGTCGCTGTCCCACGAGGCACAGCGATACGGAGCCAATCGCGGCGTCGGCAACGGCCGCCGGTTTCGCCAGCGGTTCTCGCCGAGGTCGTAGGTCCACACCGACGAGTCATTCAAATACAGCTCGCGAGCCCACTGCCACCCGTGGCTGCCGCTGAAAAACGGAAACCGCACATACCGCCCGCTCGTCGGGTCGTACACATTCTGAGCATTGCAGCAGACCCCCGGCGGCGACGTATTCGGCTCCTTAAGCATCCACTTCGCCGTCGCCAAATCAAACGTCCAAACCTCCGCCCCCTGCTCGCCCCCACCCCCTTGATTGTGCCCGCCATACCTCACGAGCAATTGGTGCCGCCGATCCCAAACACACGCCCCCTCATACCCCAACCGCGGCGAGACGGGAGCGTCTGGCAACGGAGTCCGCTTGATCCAGACGTTGGCGGGGTGCGACGCAATGGTTGGCGATTCGGCCGGCACGACGGATACCAAGCTGCCGATTAGCAGTGGTAGTATCGAGAACAGCAAGAAATGACGGCGGTCAGACGCTGCTAATTGTCGCGGAGAAGACATCGCAGAAACCTCACGGAGCAGATCCTGTGCAACCCAAATTCGACAAACTGTCAGATCAGCAGCGCGGGAGCCGGTCCTATGCGAATTCCTCAAAGATCAACTTCAGTCGCGCGTCGTCGGACATCCTAACGAGATGGTCATTGATGGCATCAGATTGTGTAGGAGTGGAGCCCACGAAACCGCCACGAACCAATTCTTGGAATTGCTCATTCGTGAAATGAGGACGGTCGCGCAGAGTAATGCTGGCGGGTTTCGGTCGCCGGCATAAATGCTCCACCACGCAGACGGGAAAATAGACGCTATCCGCTACTTTCTGTCCGCTTCGGGAGTTGGTTTTACGGCAGACCTTGACGAACACGGGGCAGCGGCAAAGTCGTAATGCCGCAATCGAGTTCTCTTGGAGATTCACGCATGGGGCGATCCCTGGAATGAGCTTCATTCTGTCGAGTTCGCTTGCGAAATTCGTGTCGCTGCGATGGTAGAATCGACCATCGTCACGAGCGCACTTGTACTGCACGAACACGGCACGCCGCTCTTCCATGAAGTTGTAAATCAGGTCGACACCAAGGCATCTCTCAATTTCGAGCCGATGGACCTTGTGGAGGGTGTGCCAATTTTGCCTGGCGCGATGAATACAGAGTTGTCAGAATGAGGTTGAAAATGTTCGGAACCTCTTTCTGGAGTCGATCATGGATGATGTCCCACAAGTGAAATCCGAGTTGTTGATGCCAGCGGTTCGGGAGCAGGTG
>CAMDEA010000156.1 GCA_945893045.1 Planctomyces sp. SH-PL62 | reverse complement strand
CTGATCCGACAGGCTGGCGGCAGTGAGGCGGATAAGCTCGGGAATGACCTCGACGACGAGATTCCCAGCAGGTCGCCGATTCGCACCGCGTTCGCCGAAGAGCCGGCGGCGAAGAAGACGACTCACAAGACGGGCAAGGCCAACCGGCTGGCGAAGGAGTCGAGTCCGTATCTGTTGCTGCACGCTCACAACCCGGTCGATTGGTTCCCGTGGGGTCCGGAGGCGTTCGCGAAGGCCAAGAAGGAAGGCAAGCTGATCTTCCTGTCGATCGGCTACACCAGTTGTCACTGGTGCCACGTCATGGAGCGATTGGTGTTTGAAAACGAAACCATCGCCAAAGCCATGAACGAGAACTTCGTCTGCATCAAAGTGGACCGCGAGGAACGTCCCGACATCGACGACATCTACATGACCGCGCTGTCGGTCTATTTCCGTCTGAGCGGCTCGGATCAAAACGGCGGCTGGCCGCTGTCGATGTTCCTGACGCCTGAAGGCAAGCCGATCGCCGGCGGCACGTACTTCCCCCCCGACGACACCGACGGCCGGATGGGTTTCCCGACCGTGATGAAACGGATTGCCGATCTGTGGCGGGATGACCAGAAGGCTCTCGAACAGAACTCAGAGATCCTGACGACCAACATCCGCCGCGTGATGTCGTCCAAGGTCACTTTGCAAGACACACCACTGACGGCGGAGCTGGCGGGAGCGACTGCCAAATCCGTGGCCGACTCGCACGACTCGAAGTTTGGTGGATTCGACTTCAATCCTGGTCGCGCGAACGCGCCGAAGTTCCCCGTGCCGAGCAAGCTCGCGCTGTTGCTGTATGCGGCCAATCGCGACAAAGACGATGCGCTGCGAGCCAAGATTACATTCACGCTCGACGCGATGGCGGCCGGCGGGATTCACGATCATCTGGCGGGTGGTTTCCATCGCTACAGCACCGACCGAGCTTGGCTGGTGCCGCACTTCGAGAAGATGTTGTACGACAACGCGCAGCTTGCCGACGTGTACGTCGAAGCGTTCCGCCAAACGAAAGACCCGGCTTACAAACTGATCGCCGAAGACATCTGCGACTTCGTGCTTCGCGAGATGACCGACAAGCGCGGCGGATTCTTCTCGGCTCTCGACGCCGACAGTGAAGACGTCGAAGGCAAGAGCTACGTTTGGTCCGAACGGGAGGTCGATCAACTGCTCGGCTCGGACGCCGAAGCGTTCAAACTCGCTTACGGCATGAAAGACAAGAACACGTTTGAAGTGGGCTATGTCCTGCATCAATCGCAGCCGCTTGATCAAGTGGCTGCAAAACTCAAACTGTCGCCTGATGATCTCGATCGTCGGTTGAATGCTGCGAAACAGAAACTGCTCAAGGCACGCAATCGCCGGCCGCAGCCGATGACAGACGACAAGCTGCTGACTGGTTGGAATGGCCTGATGATCCGCGCGCTGGCGAATGCCGGGGCACGCTTCGATCGAGCGGATTACCTCAGCGCGGCCGAACGGGCCGCGATGTTCGTCATCACCGACCTGCGCGACAAAGAAGGCCGCTTGCACCGCTCGTTCCGCGGCACGGCGAGTCCGATCAAAGCCTATCTCGACGATTACACCTATCTGGTTGACGGCTTGATCGCACTGCACCTGGCGACTCGCGAACAGAAGTGGCTCAACGCCGCGTCGAAGCTGACCGACGATCAACTGGCACTGTTTTGGGATGACAAGAACGGTGGCTTCTTCTTCACGGCGACCGACCACGAAGAGTTACTCGCGCGATCGAAGGACCGTTACGACTCGGTCGTCCCGTCGGGCAATAGCGTCGCGGTTCGCAATTTGATTCGGCTGTCGTCCCTGACCGGCGACGAGAGCTATCGCGGAAAGGCCGAAGAGACTCTGAAAGCCGCGGCCAGCTCGATGCAAGACGCTCCCGGCGGTTTCGCCAACATGGCTCTCGGCCTGTACGAGTTCCTCGACAAACCGAAGTTTGGAGCGTCGCGCCGCAACGTCGATCTCAATGTCGTGCCCGTGTCCGATGAGGCGGTCATCGACGTCGCCGCCAAACCGAAACGCGAGCCGACGAATCCGGCTCCGCTGGCCGACAAGCCGAAGGGGGACGCGAAGACCGACAAAGAGAAGAAGAACGAAATCCTTACGGCCGAGGCGCATCTCAACGTCGAGCAACTTCCCGCGGGAAGCACCTGTCGCATCGCCTTGGTCGTCGACATCAAAGAGGGCTGGCACATCAATCAGAACCCGCCGGCCGACGAGTCACAGATCCCGACGACGTTCACAATGAAGGCCAAACACGGCAGCAAGTTGGTCAACGTGAAGTACCCCAAGGGGCACACGTTCGAGTTCCCCGGCTTCCTGGAACCGTTGCTGGTCTACGAAGGCCAAATCGTTCTGTTCGGCACGATCGAAGTTCCCGAAGCCGCAGCGGGCAAGACCGAAGAGTTTGAACTTCAAGTCAGATACCAAGCCTGCAGCAGCGACCGCTGCGAGCCGCCGAAGAATTTGAAGCTCAGCGGAAAAGTCGCAGTCGCTCCAGCCGGTCAGCAAGTCAAAAAGATCAACGACAAGCTGTTCAACCCGCCGAAGCCGGCGACGAAAAAGAACTAACCCGAAGCGTGAGCGAGGGCGAACGCTCCAGAAGACGTCAAAGTTGTTGCGTTTTCTCTCGTTCGCCCTCGGTCACGCTTCGGGTGACTTGTTTGGTGGCTTCCCCAAACCTCGCAACTCCATTGGGATCATCGACAGCGCACGGGATCGTCGGTAGTTTGCCGCCCCGGCCGTCAACCACAGGAGACTTCTTCCATGCACCCAGCCCTCAACGCCAATTTGTTTCTCGTCAAAGAACACACCGGATTTTTCAAAGCGGCGAACAACTACGACATCCACGATCCGGAGACTGGAGAGATCGTGATGGAGTGCCGCGAAGAGAAGTTGGGGTTTCTCACGAAGATGCTGCGGTTCACCGACTACAAACGGATGACGCCATTCGATGTGGAGGTTCGGACTCCGGACGGCGAGCAGATTGTGCGGGTGACTCGTGGCGTTTCCATCTTTCTCTCGAAGGTGAAAGTGCTCGACGAGAACGATCAGGAGATCGGTGGCTTCAAGCAGAAGTTCTTCTCATTCGGCGGTGCGTTCACGGTTCTGGACGTCAACGACGAGCCGCTTTGCCAACTCAAAGGGAAGTGGACGGGGTGGGACTTCAGCTTCATGTCCGGCGACAAACAATTGGCTCGCGTGACCAAGAAATGGGCCGGGCTGGGCAAAGAGCTCTTCACCACGGCGGATAACTATGTCTTGCAGATCAATGACTGCGTGCCAGCCGATAGCCCGCTGCGACAGCTCATCGTGGGAGCCGTGATGTGCATCGACATGGTTTTGAAGGAATGAAGTAGTTCGGACGCCTACGTCCGAACTTCCCGACCGGACGTAGGCGTCCGGTCTACGAAGACGTCACTCTGGCGGCGGAATCGCGCCGGGAGCCGGGACTCCCTTGCCGGCTTTGATATACTCGCCCCGTTGCTGAGCGTACTCAGCCGGAGTCAGCGAATCGTCCAGCGACTGAGGGTTGTTGGCCTCTTCAAAGTAACGCCGCAGAAACGGCACGCACCAACCGCAACCGGTGCCGGCACCACCACACTCGGAGAGTTGGCTGGCGCGGCGCGGATTGTGAATCCGCTGGAAGTTGAGAATCTTCCGCTTTGAGATGTGGAAGCAGTAGCAAATCGTGTCATCCAACTCCACGACGTGGACTCCTCAGGAACGTGGCACGGCTTTGGTTGGCGGCAGCAACTCAATTTTGCCTTCAACGGTTCGACGATCCAATCCAACCTGCTTGAGCAACGTATCGAGAATCTCGCCGACGGTCGTCTCTTTCAATCGGATCGTCACCGGCTTTTGGAGTTGCTCGTCCGTAACGCGGTCTAAATCCCAAACGATGGGGACACCGGCGAGTTCCTCGACCGTGTCCAAGAGTTTGACGAACGCGACCGGCTTCGGCTGGTCGAACCGCGCGATCTTTTGCCGCAGCTTGGTTTCGATCGCTTCCGAAGAAAGTACGAACGAGGCTGTTGCCGGTGCCGGTTCAGGTGGCGGCGGGACGGGGACCGGCTTCGGCTCTTCCGCAGCAGGTTTCTCGGCGGGATCTGCCGCGGCTGGCGGTTGGCTGTCGCGTGGAGAATCTTTGCTGACGTCCGGCGGCGGCTGTTCCGAGTTGTCTTTGGGCTTCGTCGCATCGGGCGATGGGTCGTTCGCTGGCGGCGAATCTGGATCGGGCTCGATAGTGGTCTTGGAATTCTGTTCGGCCGATTCTTGTGGTGCAGTTTCCGGAGTCTTGTTTTCAGCAACAACCGGTGTGTCCGTTTCGGGGACTCCTCGCTGGCGACCAAAGTTCACCACGACCAGCAACATGGACGCAAACAATGCAGCGACGATCCAGCCCAGCAGCGCCGGCCGACGGCTCAAGCGTTCCCAAGCGGACCTTGGAGATTGTAAGTCCACGCCTCGGTCAGAAACCTTCGACGCCGTTTCGTGACTCGCCCGACGCGCCAGCGAGAGATTCGCGGCGCTGTTCTCCGGTCCCTCGCTGGCGCGTCGGGTTGAAGCACTGAATCGCTTCGCTTTTACACCGGTGGAGCCGTTCGCTTCGATCAACAATGACTCGCCGCAGTCCGGGCAGTCGAACGTCCGGCCGACGAACAAAGCGCGGTTCTCCAACCGCAGCGGCGCTTGGCAGGACGGACATTGAAAGTGGACGACGGACATGGTGAGGCCAGCCAGACGGCAGAGCACCCGTGTTTCAATGACGGGAGTGCTTGGCGAGCGTAGCCACGGGCGGCGCAATTGGGGAGTGCTGATTGGCGGGTGAGCGGGACGGTGCTAGCCGAGATTATTCATGCCCTACTCATTGGGGAGAGCAGCAAGCTGCGATGTAACCCGAAGCGTAAGCGAGGGAGTGTGTGATGACTCCCTCGCTTACGCTTCGGGTTAAATCGCGGCCATGAATAATCTGAGCGAAGCCGCCGGTGTTTCGCCTGCGAATATCGTTTCCGTGACACCGGTGGCTAGCGCCAAACCGCTCAAAGTCCGAGTCGCTCCGGCTCACACGTCAGTCGTCGATGCCCAGGCGATAGCGGAGTTCCTCGAACTGCCGCGAGAACTCGTCGCTGGAGGAGTGGACGTGTTCGGCTTCCGTGAGGAATTTGATTTCGTCGTCGCACTCGATGCCGTGATCGGCCAGCACGGATTCAAACTCGCTCAGGTCGTGGCCGTAGATGATCAGCAGTTTGTGTTCGTCGAATTGGACCTCGACCGGAACGCGAGGGTTCAGCACGGCGATGCCGGTGCAGCCGTCGTTGAGCAGCATCTCCTCAAAGTCGTAGAGGATGCTCTTGAGGATCGGCAGGTCGATGTGCTCGCGGTACATGTCTTCGTGATGGCCGTTGGCCTTCTCGTGGCTGGTTTCGAGCACCACATCGACTTCGCCGCCGATGGGGTCCATCAGGTCGACGAACAGGTCGAAGACACGCTCACGCGACGCCGAGACCATCAGCACCGGGATATCCACGCCGGTGCGGTCGTCGGTGTATTTGTCGTGGCGATAACCGGCTCGCGGGATAACTTGCAGGTCGAAGGACGGCCGCACCGCATCGGTCAATGCGAAGCCGTCGTAGTCGGCAATCTTCAAGTGCTTTTGAAGTTGCTCTTCCGAGAGATTCGCAAAGCTGCTCTGGCCGCGATTTTGCTGGCCATCTCGGAAGGTGTTCTTGATGAATTTTTTGAGGAAGCCCATCGTGTGCTCTCGTGGGGCGAATGACGTGCGAGTGGGTTTTGTCCTGTCCCATCGCGGAGTCGCGACGGCTGCTAGATCGTGCAGTCGGAGGCGGTCGGGGCGGGACAAACAACTCTAGCACGAGTTCCGCGCGGCACTTCCGAGGCTTGAGTCTTCCTTCTCAGAATCACCTCCAGGCGCACGAACAACCGGGTCAAAGTGGGCTTGGCGAAACCTTGTCAGAGAGTGAAAAGATCGGACAAACGGAAACTCGCCGAGTCGTGCGGGCCGTAACGTCGCCGTGCAATTGATACGACCGTTGTGACCAAACGCAGGCGGTGATGTCGCTTTGGGTTCCCTTTGAGATTGAAGTAAACGAATGAAGTCGCGTTGCTCGCGGACGCTTGCTGACCTGCTTGATCGCTAAGGGGTCGGGAGTCTTTTTCAGGCCGGCTGATTTCGTCGCTCGAATGGTGATCGAATTGCAGGCCGGCCTGAAAAAGACTCCCGACCCCGTGGCTCAACACGGTCGCAACTGTTGATGGCCGTGGCACCTGAAGAGGGCCTCTTGTGAGTCGCTTTCACCTCTGTAAAATCTCCGCCCGTGTAGCCGAATCGGACGCGAGGCGTCCGAGCGGGGGAACCAACGAGCCGAGCAGCGGCTCACGGGGCGTAGGTCGTTCAACGCGAAATCATCCGAAATCGCCGAGAAAACCGGGGTACTTTCAAGCCCTAGCCCGACAGCTAACCTCGCAGGCGGGTCGAGACATGTGCTCTCGGCCCAGATTTGAAAGGGCACTCACGTCACGAGTTCTCTCGACGTCGAGCCGGCCCGATTCGGTTTTGAGGCGCTCCGCGAGAGAGTTCTGAGATTCGTCCGGCAAACACTGGACTGCATCTGGTTTCGCTGTCCCTCATTGAGACACGATGCCCGCCACTTTGAAAACGGTGACTTGTCACTGTTGCCCTGGGTGGTGGCCCCACTTCTTGGTCTTCGCCTGAAAATCGAAGCCAAGGAATGCAGTTCGGCTGCGAACCAACTTCCACTGAACGACTCCGTGTGCGCCCAAGGAGACTTCCATGTCTGCTCTGATAGGTCTGCTGAACTTTGACTCGATGTCGGTCCTTCTCGCGGCGGATGCGGATGTGACCCGCACCTACTGGCTGCTGACCCGAGTTGCCGCACCGTTGTTTGGCTTGTTGTTTGTCGCATGGCTCACGCTGCGGTACATCCCGAACGATGCGGTGGGGGTCGTCGAGAAACTTTGGTCTCTGAGCGGCTCGGTGCCGGAAGGCCAGATCATGGCGGCCGGTGGCGAGGCGGGGTTTCACTCCGACTTACTGCGCGGCGGCATGCATTTCGGTTTGTGGCGCTGGCAGTATGTCATTCACAAGACGCGGCTGGTCGCGATCCCGCAAGGGGAGATCGGTTACGTCTACGCTCGCGATGGCGAGCCGTTGCCTCCCAGCCAGACGCTCGCGCGAGTCGTGGCCAGCAATCACTTTCAAGATGCGCGAGCGTTCCTTGGCGAGCGTGGACCGGACACTCGCGGCCAGCGCGGCCGGCAGCGAGCGATCCTGCGCGAAGGGGTGTACGCCATCAATCCCGCGCTGTTCATCGTCATTACCGAGAACGCGGTCTTCTCGCTGCGCAATTTGCAGTCGGTCCAAGAACGAGCGGTCGTGGATTCGTGGCAAACGGAATTGAACGAGATGGAGGGATTCAAGCCGGTCGTGGTGGGGGGGGGCATCAAGATGCCGGACCCGGTCAATCCCGATCAGACGGTGGTCGTGGACAGCATCGGCATCGTGACCGTGCATGACGGCCTCTCGCTACTGCCGGGCGAGATCATCGCACCGACGGTCGGGGCCGATCCCAGCGATCCGCACTACCACAACAACTATCAAGTTCCGGAGGAGTTCCTCGCGGCCGGCGGCCAGCGCGGTCGGCAACACGCCGTGCTGACGGACGGCACCTACTTCATCAACCGTTGGTTCGCGACCGTGCGCATGATTCCCAAAACACTCGTGCCCATCGGACACGTTGGCGTCGTCGTCAGCTATTACGGTCAGCAAGGCCGCGATCTGTCCGGTACGGCGTTCCGTCACGGCGAGCGTGTCGAGGAGGGCGAACGCGGCGTCTGGGAGAAAGCTCTCGGCCCCGGAAAATACGCCTTCAATACCTATGCCGGCAGCATCATTTTGGTCCCGACGACCAACTTTGTGCTGCACTGGATCACAGGCAAGTCCGAGTCGCATCGTTACGACGAAGGTCTGAAATCCATCGACCTCGTGACGAAGGACGCTTACGAGCCGATGCTGCCTCTCTCGGTCGTGGTCCACATCGACTACCAGAAGGCACCGAGCGTCATTCAGCGGTTCGGCGACGTGAAGAAGCTGATTACGCAAACGCTCGATCCGATGCTGAGCGCGTACTTCCGAGACGTGTCGCATCGCCGCACCATGCTGGAACTGCTGCAACAGCGCGATGCCATCCAGGTCGAGGCTCGTGAAGAACTCCGTTCGCGATTCGGGCAGTTTGACATGGAATGTGTGGACGTTTTGATCGGCAAGCCAGACACATCAGACAAGGGCGGCTCGATTGAGACGTTGCTTGATCAGTTGCGGATGCGGCAGTTGTCGGTCGAACAACTTGAAACCTACGACCGCCAGCGTGCTGCCGCCGACAAGCAACGTGCGCTCAACGAATCGCAATCTCAAGCCGCGATGCAGCCGAAGCTGACTCAAGCCCGCGTGCAGATCCAAATCGCGGAGAGCGAAGCCGAAGCCGACCTTGCCCGTGCTCGCAAGGACGCGGAGAAGACCATCGTCGCCGCCGATGCGGAGGTTGCGAAATCGAAACGCCGGGCCGAGCAAACGATCGTCGCCGCCGACGCCGAACTGGCTCAGTCGCGACGCAAGGCCGAGCAAACCGTCATCCTGGCCGAAGCCGAAAGTCAGCAACGCATCCTCGCCGGCAAAGGCGAAGCGCAGAAGGTGATGCAGATCGGCCTCTCCGAAGCGTCGGTGTTGTTGCGCAAGGTCGCGTCCTACGGCGACCCGCGCTTGTACGCGCTGGCATTGGTCTCCGAGCAGTTGGCTCACAGCGCTCAGCCGCTGGTTCCCGAACGCCTCTTCGTGGCGGGCGGTTCCGACGGCGCGAGCACCGGTAATCAGACCGGACAAGGCTTGATGGGGCTGCTTATCAGTCTGCTGGTCGCCGAGAAGTCCGGCTTCGACGTGTCGAAATCGGAAGAATTGAACGAGCTCAAACAGTTCTCCGACCGCATGGTCCAAGAAGCCATGCAGTCGATGACTCCGCCCGCTTCGACGGAGACTGAGTCCGTGCTGACGTAGCAATGACGGGCACTTCGGCGAGTAAGCGGCACGGCGCTAGCCGCCGGTGTTTTTCGCATGGGTCATCGGCCCCACGACACCGGTGGCTAGCGCCAATCCGCTCAAAGTAGCTCTCAGCGCCACGAGTCCAGCGATCGTTTGCCGATCTGTGCTCCCGATTCCAAGTACGGTCCCAGCGACGAATACTTGGAATGCAATGGCGAGATATCTGGCTTGGCGATGAACGTTGGTGGCGGCGTGTTTGAGTTTCGCGTCAGGCGGTACAGCTTCAATGCCGGTTCGCCTGTGCCGCCACTGTCGAGCATGGGCATCACTTCGCCCAGCCGATCGAGCAGCACTCGATTCATTCCGTCGGTGACGACAAACACTTCACGTCTGGTCGTGTTCGACGAATTCAGAAACGTCAGGTTGTGCAACGGGATCGCTCGCTCACCGAGTAGGAACTGGCACCAGCAACCCTTTGCACCTCCCAGGCTCATGTCGAGAAACAGGTCGGACTCAACGGGCACGACATCGCGCAACTGCCTCAAGAAAGTCGCTTCCGCGCGAAGGTGCGGTTCGCGACGCAGGCCCGACTCGGTGAAGCTGACGGCGTACAGGATTGCCAAGCTCAGGAACATCGCTTGCGCCGCGCGGCGAAAATCCAGGCGGTGCAGATTCCACACGCACCACGCCGCAACCGGCGGACAGAGCCACAACCACAACGGAGCTCCCTGCCGGCCGCCAATCGCCATGCGTGCCAGCCATAACCACACCGTCAGCGGTAACATGAACACGATCGTCAATGGCAACGGTCGCAACGACCAAGCCGGCCACTCGCAGATTCGATCTCGCAGCCACTGCAAGCCAAACGCCGCCAGCATGGACCATGCCGGGAGGCTCGGCAGCAAATACAGCGGAGACTTGCCGGGGATCAGCGAAGCGAACAGCGGCCAGAGCAACGCCCAGCACCACACGAATCGCTGCGGCGAATAACGCTCCGCCAACGCTTCGTGCCGGGTTCTCCAGAAGCCCGCCGGAACGACCAACGACCACGGAGCCAGCACCCACGACAAGATCGCCGCGTAATACCAGACCGGCTTCGCGACCGCCGCTCCGAAGCCGGCGTCCTCACCGGCCAATCGCACGCCGAGATCGAACGACCAAAACTCCCACGCATCAGGCAACCGCGCCGCAACCAACAGCGGCCAGAGCAGGCCCACCGTGAGCGCGGCTATCCAACCCCAGAGCCAACTGAAGCGTTGCAGTCGCCGAGCGTCCCAATTCCACACCAAGAACCCGGCAATTGGCAGCGCCACACACATCGGCCCCAGCCACAGGGGACCAGTCAGATTCGTGGCACCCAACAACAGAAACAGACACAGCCAGCGCGCTGGTCGCCCACCAATCCACTCTGGCCAGACATGTCTTCGCGACTGATGATTTTCACCGCGCGGCAACTCGCAATGAGCAAACATGGCCAGTGCCGCCGTCACCAACAGCGTCAGCAGCGAGATGTCGTTCGCACGCCACGCCTGCCCTGCGAACTGACTGGCGGTCGCGAGCGATAGCCCGCTGAGCAGACCACACGCGCGCCCGAACCACCGCGTGGCCATCGAGGCGGTCAGCAACACGGTTCCAACTGAGCAGAGCAACGACGGCAACCGCATCGGCCAGACGCGACCCTCGCCACCCAGCAGCGACCACATCACCGCCGTTAGCCACTGCGCCAGCGGAGCACCTTCCAACCACGGCGCACTGCCGCGTTTGGGGATGATCCACTCGCCATCACCGAGCATCGTGCGAGCCGTCTGCGGAACGACGGCCTCCGACCACGACAGTTCACCACCGCTGAGCATTCCCAGGCCGAACAGCCCTGCGCAGAACAACGACAACAGGATGTAGTCGCGTCGTTCCAATCGAGTTTCACCAGCGAGTGTGCTCATGGGGAGAGGCGGGCCAAGCGTAAATTGCCGGGCGGACTTGTAGGCCAATCGCCGCGAAAGGGTCAAAGGGAATTTCGTGGGCGGACTTCATCGAGAAATTCAGGTTTCGGAATTCAAGTTTTTGATTTCCGCGCCCTATACTCCCGCCCCGCTTGTCCTCTCCAAAAACCTTCATCCTCAGGGATTTTTCAAATGACTCAACGTCCTGGATTTCAAGCCCCCTTTTTCATGGGCGTCGATGTCGGCGGAACGACGATCAAGATCGGAATCGTCGATGACCGTGGACAGTCCCTGTCGAGAGTGGTCGTCCCCACCGAAGCTCAAAAGCCGGTCGATGTCGGCATGGCGAATCTGGAACGCTGCGCTCTTGAATCCGTTGAACACGCCGGCTTGACGATGGACGACATCCACTCCGTCGGCCTGGCGACGCCCGGCACGATGGATATTTCGGCCGGCACGTTGCTGACTCCAGGCAACTTGCCAACCTGGCATCACTTCCCGATCCGGCAGGCGGTTGCCGATCGTTTGAAGAAGCCGACCGTCTTGCAGAACGACGCCAACGCTGCCGCGTTCGGCGAGTTCTGGGTCGGCACGGCTCACGAAGTCGCCAGCACGGTGATGTGGACGCTGGGGACCGGCGTCGGCTGTGGCATCGTCATTCATGACGTCATCATCGAAGGTCAGCACTCGCACGGCGGCGAAAGCGGACACAACATCGTGCAGATGGACGGAGGCCGCAAAAATGTCGATGGCCGTTTGGGTTCGCTCGAAGCCTATTGCAGCGCCACTGCGCTGGTGAAACGCTGCCAGGAAGCGCTCGACGCGGGGCAAGCGTCTTCTTTGAATGCTCAAATCGCCGCCGGCCAGTCGCTCAATCCGAAGATGATCGGTGCCGCCGCCGAAGCGGGCGATGAATTGTCCGATCAATTGATCATGGAGACCGCACGCGTGCTGGGTGTCGCCTCGGTCACGATGATGCACACCATCGACCCCAGCATGATCTTGATCGGCGGAGCCATGACGTTCGGCCGCAACGACAACCCGATCGGCCGCAGGTTTCTGCAACGCATCAAAGACGAAGTCAAAGCCCGCGCGTTCCCATTCTTATCCGAGCGGACACGCATCGACTTCGCGCAACTCGGCGGCGACGCCGGCTACATCGGTGCCGCCGGCTGCGTGCGTCTGAAGCTGACCGGCAAGTCCGCCTCCGGGCCATCAGCGCAGCATCATTCATATCCCTGCTGAGATGCTGCTCATTCCTCTGGCCCCATTCCTCTGCCGAAACTTTCTGGCAGAGGAATGGGGCCAGAGGAATTCAGGTCAGTAATTCGTTCACGATTTTTGCGTGCGTGACTTCGGCGTCGGTCAAACTCGCTTCACGTCCTTCGTGCGGATATGTTAGCGATTCGTGTTCGAGACCGAGCGTGTGCAGCAGCGTCGCGTGCAGGTCATGCACGTTGACGACTTTCTCGACCGACTCGTAACTGAAGTCGTCGGTCGCGCCGTGGACGTAACCGGCTTTGAAACCGCCGCCAGCCAGCCACAACGAGAACGCGCGGCGGTTGTGATCGCGGCCGTCGGCTCCTTGAGACACCGGCAGGCGGCCGAATTCTCCGGTCCACAACACGATTGTCTCGTCGAGCAAGCCACGCTGTTTCAAATCTTGGACCAGCGCGGCGCTCGGCTGATCGGTGCGAGCGGTCAGGCCCTTCAAGCTCTCCGCATTCTTGCTGTGCGTGTCCCACGGTTGTCCGGCCATGAAGAGTTGCACGAATCGCACACCCCGCTCGATCAATCGCCGAGCAATCAAGCAGCGCGTGCCGTACTCCTGCGTGGTCGGGTTGTCGAGGCCATACATCTTGTGTGTGGCCTCGGTCTCTTGGGACAGGTCGAGCACATCGGGAACAGCGACCTGCATCCGCGCGGCGGTCTCGAAGTTCGCGATCCGCGCGGCGAGTTCGCTGTTCTCCGGATGACGCTTGAGGTGCGTGTGATTCAATTCGTCGAGAAACCGCAACTGATTCTTGCGTGCCTGCGGCGAGATGCTGTCGGGCGTTTGCAGGTTCAGCACCGGCGACTTGCCAGAGCGAAAGACCGTTCCCTGATACACCGCCGGCAACCAACCGCTGGTCCAATTCTTCTCGCCATCGACGGGGAGACCGCCGGGATCGGAGAGGACCACATATCCCGGCAGGTTTTCGTTCTCGGTTCCCAGCGCGTAAATCGTCCACGCGCCGAGCGTCGGCAGTCCCGACAGGAACTTGCCGCTGTGAATCAGCCGCAATGCCGATTCGTGATCGACCGACTCGGTGCTCATCGAGCGGATCAGCGTGATGTCGTCCGCGATCCGCGCCGTGTGCGGCAGCAGTTCTGACAGAACCATGCCACTCTCACCACAACTGCGGAATGAATACGGAGACCCCAAGACGTTCCCGACCTGTTTGTCAAAATGGGTTTCGAGTTCGCCCGCCGGATACTTCTTGCCATGAAACTTTTGCAACGCCGGTTTTGGATCATAGAGGTCCATTTGACTTGGACCTCCATGTTGAAACAGACAAATCATGGCCTTGGCGGTCGGCTTGGCGACCACTTCCGCCCAAGCCGATTGCGTTCGCGCCAGCAGCGACGCGAGTGCCAGTCCGCCGATGCCGCCGGCCGATCGGCCGAGGAACGCGCGGCGAGTCAATTCGGCGAGTCTTGTGTCGAACGGTGACATGGACATTTCCTAGAACGATGCGGCTGGAATCGGAGTCAGGAATGAAAAATGAGAAATGGAGAATGAAAAATGCAAAATGCAAAATGACCGGCCAATCATTTTTCATTCTCCATTAAGCGACGGATGAGAAAACTGCCAATCCAGTTGAAACTACGGAGCTGCGGCGAGCGTTTTCTTCCAATCGGAATAGAGACTGCTTTCGCGATAGCGGCTGAAGGCTCGGCCGGCTCCGACGATCAGAAACTGCATGCCGGTCTTCGAACCGGAGAGCGACAACTCCGACTGCGCACCGAGCGCGAATTCCGTGGCCCGCATGCGATGGCTGGCCGATTTGTTGGGCCGCTTGCCTTCAAAGACGATCGTCTTGGCGGACGAGCCTTTGTCTTCGATGCCCCAGAACTTCGCGAAGCTCTTGGCATCAGTGACGCTCGCCAGCGGCTGGTTGTTGGTCCCCAGCCACTTCGACACGCTGTAGATGTTGTTCTCGCCGGACCACGCACGATCTTTCGCCGAGTTGGCGACCAGCAGCGTCTGGCCGATTCCATCAGTCTTGAAGAGGCAGCCTTCCGCTGTGATCGCAATCGGAGTCGCGACCGACGGGGCATGGACAGCGTTTGTGCCTTGCAGCGTACAACGCTGGAACGTCAGCTTCGTGTTGGCTTCTTTCGCGGTCGCGTTCTTCACGATCGCGACGCACTGATCGCTGAACAGCAACGAGTTATCGACTTCGAGTTCTTGAGCTCCCTTCGCGGCGATCTCGATCGCCGCTCGGCCGCCTCCCAGCAGACAGTTTTGCAGTCGCACTTGCGACGGTTCGGTGACTTCGATCAAAGCCGCCCCCTTGCGGCCTTCCTCGGTGATCGAGCAATTCAGCATCTTCACTGATCCCCCCGCGACGCGGACTGCGGTCCAGGCGACCGTCGCGCCGATCTCCGGCGGATCGAACTGAAATTTCAAGCCCTCCAGTGTGACCGACGCGGCCGTTGTCTTGAGCAGATAGCGCGCCTCCGAGTCTTTGTCCGGCCGCGAGCGAATGCCGCGCGCGTCGAAGCCGACGTCGTAAACGAACGTCGGCAAATAGCCGTGTCCCGCTTCGATGGTCAGGTTCTTGTCGAGCAGCACATGCGGCATCTTGAACGGTCCGTCCCCTTCGACGCGCAATGTCTCACCCGGCTGAGCGGCTTTGATCGCTTCCTCCAGCGTGGCGAAGCGTGGCTTGTCGGCGCGACCGCTGAACACGAACGCCTTCTCCGGCTCACCTTCCAACAGCCGCGAGATATCGCTGCCGAGGTTCGCCTTGCGCAGGAACAGAATCGCGAACGACGTTTGCGACAGCCCTTTGTCGTTGTGAGCTTCCGGCCATGAACCGTCGGCTTGCTGCGTCTTGATGAGGATGTCCGCTCCCTTTGCGAACCAATCGACGCCGCCGATTTTCTCCTGACCGAGCAGCACGCCCAGCCGTTCGATGGTCCACAAGAAGTATCGCGCTTGATCACCGCCACGCACGAACTCGCCGGCTTTCTCCAGCCCCTTCGCGAAGATCGGGTCTTTCAGCAGCGTGGCCCCTTCGTCCGACTTCTCGGCGGCTTCCGGCGGCGCGTCTTTCTTTTCGTCGGGCTTCTCGTCCTTCTTCTTGTCATCTTTCTTGGTGGAACCGCTGGTTGTTTTGGGAGTGCCGCTGGCTGCCGGCTTCGACTTGTTGTCGCCGCTGAGTTCCCGCTCTTCCAATTGCTTGCGGAGCTTGTTGGCGCGCGCGACCGTCAGCGAGAACAGCCCGGCAAACGTCATCGCCGAACCGGACGGGTTCGGAGCCGCCGTTTTGTCTCCTTGATTGGCGACGGCCGAGGCGTAGGGCCAGCCACCATCGCTATTCTGCGTCGTCCGAAAGCGACGCGCGATTCCCGCCATCGGCTGGTCGATATCTAAACCTGACCGCGACGCCGTCCACAAACCCAGCACCGCGAACTGAGTGCAACTGTTGTCGCCGACCCCTTCCGGCGGCTTCGGCCGCGATTCGGGATTCGTCAGAATCGAAGACGTGATTTTCGCCGGACAGGTGTAGCTCCAACCGCCGCCAGTGTTCTGTCCGGCGATCAGCCGCGCGCCGAGATCACGAATGGCCTGCTTGTTCCCGTACTCATCCAGCCGCGATAAGATCACGATCGACAGCGCGATGTCGTAGGTCGAGCCTAACTCCTTCGTGCTCTTCCGGACGAACCGATGCCCTTTGTCGATCACCGGGTCGGACTGCGGCACGCCGTTCTCCAGCAACGCCAGCGTGCAGAGCGCCGTGATCCCGACTTCATGGGCGGGAAATTCCCAGCTTCCATCATCGAGCTGCTTCGACTTGAGGAACTCGACCCCCTTCAGCCGGGCCTGAGTGATTTGCGATTCATTCGGCGCGGGAGACTGCGACCAAGCAACGGTCGGCAGCGACAACACAGCCGTCAAACAGACAATAAGAGCGGTTCGCAGCGACATGATTGGCTTTCTCGTTTCAGATTGCGCGGGGAGTTAAGGGCGGGCGTTCAAATTGGTGCGAGCGAAAATAAGGATTGCCGAATAAGGATTGAAGAAGGCAGAGGGTCAGATTTGATTGTGCTCCTTCTCACTTCTGAAATCCTTATTCGGCAATCCTTATTCTCTGCACTCCCGAAGCGCGGGATGACAGAGAATTGTTCTCGCTGTGAGATGAAATCAAACGTTTGCAGAACAGAGACACCAAACGCGATCAATACCTCGGCAGGCTCGGATCAATCTCAATCGCCCATTGGTCGATACCGCCGGACATGCTTTGGGCTTTGGAAAAACCTTGCTGACGCAGCCAGTTGGCGACTCGCAGGCTGCGGCCACCGTGATGGCAATGGATGATGATGTCGTCCTCGCGATGCGATTCCAATTCCGCCAACCGATTCTGAATCTCGCTCATCGGCAGCAGCGTCGCCGGCTTGATCGAAACAGTTAGATGTTCGTTTGGTTCGCGGCAATCGAGGAACACGAACTGATCTCCGGCATTGAGCCGAGACTTCACTTGAGCACACGTCACTTCGATCGGAACGGAATTTTGTGGCGCAGTCATGCTGACAAATCCACCTTTCAGATTCTTCGAGGAACCTCACCTTCCGGCAAAGACCCCGATTGAGATGCTGGAAATGATAGAAGGAACGATGAAGTTCAGGAAACAAACCACGAAATCGGTTTCCGATTAGGGATGGTGAAGAGTCTGCGGTTCGTCCAGGCGGATAAAGTGCATGACGTGGTCGTCCGTGGCGAAGGCCAGGCAGCAGCCATCGGGTGTGAATTCGCAGTCATTTGCCGGTGAATTATTGTCTGCAGAAAACTCGAGGAGGTATTGGCCGGTGGCAACATGCCACAGCTTCACCCCTTCGCCCACGCCGGCGGTGGCCAGTCGGCGGCTATCCGGAGAGAAGATCACTTTGCGAATCGTTCCGCGATGCCCGAAGAGTTCATGAATCAGTCGCCCGGTTTGCGTGTCATAGAGATGCACCGTGCGGTCGCCGGCAGACGCCAGCCAACGGCCATCGGGAGACAGGGCCAGAGTGCCCAAATAAATCGATCGACCGGGAACCGTCGCTCGGAGTTTTCCCGAAGGCCAGTCCACTAAACGGAGTTCGCGGGCGGTTGCGGCGGCGTCTGGAAGTCCTTCGAACACCAAAACCTGGCCGTTGGCCGAGAACTTCGCATGCGTGCAGGAATTCGATTCCAATTGGCGTTTGGTCTCGCCCGTGTGCGGGTCAACGATTTCCACTCGACCGAGTTCACGATTGGCGATCGCCAGTTCGTTCCCAGCGTGTGAGAAACTCATTTCGCTGTAGGCGTCGACCGAAGGAGCGACCCGTTGAACCGTTCGTTTTCCGTCGGCAACTTGCCAAACGCCAATTTCGCCGCTGACCTTTTTGGCGGCCACCATTGATCCGTCAGAAGAAGTGATGACCATGCTCCACGGACCAGTCTCGTCGAGCACACGTGTCCGTTCCGGTCTCGTCACGTCATCGACAATCCGCAATTGACGGTCCTCGGCCACCGCAATCCGGTTGTGACCCAAGCAGGCGAAACCGCGAATGTTCGAAAACCGCAGCGTCGCATCCTCGGTAGACGGCGGAGCCAGCGGAACCGATCGGACGCCGCCATCTCTCCGGGCCATCAGAAATTCCTGGCCGTTTGGAGAAAGCTGCACGTCGTACGGCTTGAGGCCGCCGTTGTGCCACACCTGTGCGGGGGGCGACAGCTCGGTGACCAGCGAACCCGTCGTGGGAACCGGCCATTCCCAAGTGACCGAGTTGCAGTCGATCGCAAAAACTCGCTGGCCAGAGCGATCAAAACGGACGCGATCAATCGTGTCTTTCAGCTTTCCATCAATCAGCGGTGCGTTGCGTTCCAGATCCCAAACCAACAATTGGCCAAATGCCATGCCGGCCGCCAAGAAACGGCCGTCATCGGAAACTGCCAGGGCGAAAACTTTCTCCTGCGTTTTGCGGGTCAGTTTGTCGCCGGTGCGTGCGTCTAAATCCCAAACGCGAATCGTGTGGTCGGTCGATCCGGAAAACAGCCGGCGACCGTCCGGATGC
>CAMDEA010000155.1 GCA_945893045.1 Planctomyces sp. SH-PL62 | reverse complement strand
TGAAACGCTCTGGTGCTCGTTGGAATCTCCGCAACGCCGAATCCGTCTCCGCCCTGACCAACCTCCGCGACAGCAATCAATGGCAACCCTATTGGTCAACTTGCGACACCACAAAAACTTAACACCGCCAATATCTCTGGGCACACCCCGCGATGACTGTTCCCTGCTTGCTCGCTGACGGCGGGTTGTGGTCTGCTTATCATCTGCCGCCAACATTCGTGGATGTCGAGGTCGAAGTGATGCGAACAAGCTGCTGGATTCTGATTCTAAGCGTCGGACTAATTGCCAACGCGGATGAACCGTCTGACAAGCCGCCTGCGGCACAGTCGGTCGAATTGTTCGAGAAGCGAGTCCGGCCACTGCTGATTGAGCGTTGCTTCGCGTGTCACGGAGAAGATCAGGCCGAAAGCGAACTGCGGCTCGATTCGCGAGCGGACATGCTGGAAGGTGGCTCGCGCGGAGCGGCGATTGTGCCCGGCGATCCGGACAAGAGTTTGCTGATTCGAGCAGTCAATCATGCGGACACACTGGCGATGCCGCCCAAAGAGAAGCTGTCGCAGCGGGAGATCAACGACCTGACAGCGTGGGTCAAAGCAGGTGCGGTGTGGCCGGACGGCGACAAGCCAAAGTCCGCGACCAAGAAGCCGGCTTTGAAAGCGGCAACCACAGGGATGCAGTTCACCGAAGAGCAAAAAACATTCTGGGCGTTTCAGCCGATGAAGTCACCGAGGCCGCCGGCCGTGACGCTCGAACGCTGGGGACAATCGCCGATTGACCGGTTCATTTTGAGCGAACTCGAAACGCGCGGGTTGCAGCCGGCCGAGATGGCCGACAAGCGGACGCTCATTCGCCGGGCGACGTTCGATTTGATCGGCATACCGCCGACGTCGGACGAGGTCACCGAGTTTCTGGCCGATACCGAACCGGATGCGTTTGCTCGCGTGATCGATCGAATGCTCGCGTCGCCACGCTATGGCGAGCGTTGGGGGCGACATTGGTTGGATGTCGCGCGCTACGGCGACTCGAACGGGTTGGACGAGAATCTCGCGCAGGCGAATGCGTTTCGATATCGCGACTGGGTGATCTCGGCATTCAATCGCGATCTGCCGTTCGATGAATTCGTGCGCGAGCAACTCGCCGGCGACCTCTTGCCGCCCGACGATGATCCGAACGATCCGGTCGTGGCTGTGAAGCAGTCGGATCGGCTGACCGCGACCGGGTTCCTGGTCATCGGCGCGAAGATGCTCGCGGAAGACGATCCGCTCAAAATGCAGATGGACATTGTTGACGAGCAAGTCGATACGATCGGCAAGGCGTTCATGGGGCTGACGCTGGGCTGTGCTCGCTGTCACGACCACAAGTTCGACCCGCTGCCGATGGCCGATTACTACTCGCTAGCTGGAATCTTCAAGAGCACGAAGTCGATGCTCAATTTCAACGTCGTCGCCAGTTGGAATGAACGGCCGCTCGGATCGCCCGCGGCGTTGCGGCAACACGCCGAGCAAAAGCAACGCATCGCCGCCAAGCAAAGCGAAGTCAATCAAGTCGTCGCGAAGGCGAACGAACAGTTGTTGGACGAGAGCCGTGCTCGTGTGGCTGACTACGTTCGTGCGGCCGCGCGCGAGATCTATCTCGACAAGACGTCTCGCTCGTTCGGGGTCGAGTTCGACAAACGTGCCAACAAGACCGCTCCGCCGCTCGATGGCGTGCAAATCATCGAGGCGGAGAACTATCAACGCGGCAATGCGATCAAGTTGAGCACCGGCTATGGCGAGGGGATCGGCGTGATCCTCAGCAACGGCAACGGCGAATGGACCGCCGAGTACGACGTGACTGTCCCGACCGCCGGCCTGTATCAAATCGAAACGCGCTACGCCGCCGCCGGAGCGAGGCCGACACAACTTTCGCTCAACGGCCAAGTCGTGAAGCCGGATGCGCTCAAAGAAGTCACCGGCAGTTGGAACCCGGACGCGCAACGCTGGCACATCGAAGGCACCTATGAGTTCAAAGCAGGGGCCAACGTCATCCGTCTGTATCGTCAACCGCCGCTGCCGCACATCGACAAACTACTGATCGCCAGGCTTGTGAGCGGCACGGCGCTAGCCGCCGGTAACAGACCGGAAACCGCGCTCAATTCACCGGCGGCTAGCGCCGTGCCGCTCAGTCCGTTGCGGCCGGCATTTGTCAGCCAATGGCGACGCTTGCTGGAGAAGACGATCGACGATGTGAACACGCCGTTCGCCGATTGGCGGGGGCTTCTCAATTCTCTGGATGGGACAACTGAGACGAATGGGACGGATGCGATCCAACGGGCCGATGCCGCGCAGCAGTTGTTGTCGCTTGCCGACAAGACCGGTGCGGAATTGGCTGACGTCGTGACCGCTTGGAAACAACTCAAAGCAACCGAAGACGGCAAGGCTGTGACCGAGTTGTCGGATGCTCGGCAAGAAACGCTGCGGAAGTTGCTGTTCAACTCAGCGGAAGGTTCGCCGTTCGCCGTGCCGAAGAATGCCGAGGAGTATTACGCGACCGAGATAAAGACCACGTTGCAGTCTCGGCGCGATGAGGTCAAACAGTTCGAAGCGGCTTTGCCGAAACTGCCCGAAGTGATGGCGGTTGGCGAAGGAGCCATCGAAGACTTGCCGATCCACTTGCGTGGCAATCACACGACGCTGGGCAAAGATCGCCTTCCGCGCCGCTTTCCGCGCATCGTGGCGGGAGACCAACAAACTCCGATCACTGCCGATCGCAGTGGGCGACTGGAATTCGCTCGGTGGTTGACCGAGCCGAATCATCCGCTGACGGCGCGCGTGGCGGTCAATCGCATCTGGCAGGGACACTTCGACGAGGGACTGGTTCGGTCGCCGGATAACTTTGGTTTGCTCGGCGACAAGCCGACGCATCCCGCGCTGCTGGATTGGCTCAGTCAGCGATTCATCGCTGGAGGCTGGTCAACAAAATCGCTGCACCGTGAGGTCATGCTGTCGTCGGCGTATCAGATGCAGACGACGTTCAATGAAGCCGCGTTCCTGGCCGATCCCGACAACCGCTTGTGGTGGCGACGCAATCGCCGGCGGTTGGACGTCGAAGCGATCCGCGATTCGCTGCTGGCGGTGAGCGGCCGGTTGGAGAATGCGATGGGAGGCACGTTGCTGCCGACTCCGAATCGCGGCTACGTCACCGGCACGGCGAACAACTACCCGCAGATTTACAATGCGAACCGGCGATCGGTGTACTTGCCGGTGATTCGCAGCGCGTTGTACGAGCTGTATCAAGTCTTCGATTTCGCCGAGCCCAGCGTGCTCAACGGCAAACGGGATTCGACGACGCTGGCGACGCAGGCGCTGTTCATGCTCAACAGCCAACTGGTCGGCGATCAGGCGGGGGACATCGCTTCGAGAGTGTTGGCCGCTGATGGGGATGATGCGGCTCGCGTGGCGCGCGTGTTTCAGATCACGTTGCAGCGCGAACCGACGTCTTCGGAAGTGGCGCGGGCTCTCGATTTCGTGCAGCGCTTTGATGCGGCGACTGAGACGGGCGGCACTTCGATGGAACGACGGCTCGCGGCCTGGAAGGGATTCTGCCGAGCACAGTTGGCGTCGAGCGAGTTTTTGTTCGTTGAGTAGCCCGACCCCTTGTGGGTCGGTTGATCTCCTGAATGAGCGAAATCGACCAGGCCACAAGGGCCTGGGCTACACACTCGCCTTACGTCGGCCGGATGTTTTCTCGACCGCAGCACCGACGCGGATGAGGTCGATGAGGTCGTCGGTCGAGAGCTTCGCGGCTTGATCGCTCCCTTCGAGGATGCCGGCGACGAGTTCGCGTTTGCGTTCGTGCAGGGCGAGGATTTTTTCCTCGATCGTTTCCTTCGCGACCAGGCGGTACACGGTGACGGGGCGCGTCTGGCCGATGCGATGCGCGCGGTCGGTCGCCTGATCTTCGACGGCGGGGTTCCACCACGGGTCGAGATGAATGACGTAGTCGGCGGCGGTCAGGTTCAGCCCGGTGCCGCCCGCTTTCAGCGAGATCAGGAACAACTCCCCTTCGCCGTTCTGAAAGGCATCGACTGCCTGCTGCCGCTGTTTCGGCGGGGTCGAGCCGTCGAGGTATTGATAGGTGATGCCGCGTTCGTCGAGCGCCTTGCGGACCAAGTCGAGATGCGTGGTGAACTGGCTGAAGACCAACGCTCGATGCTGTTCCTCGCGCAGCTCTTCGACGAGTTCCAGCAGAGCGTCGAGCTTCGCGGAACTCTTCTTCCACTTCTTGTCTTGCAGCGCCGGGTGACAGGCGAGTTGTCGCAACTTCATCAGCCCGGCCAAGACGGCGAAGCGATGATCCTTGCCAGCATCGTCATCGAGTCCCGCCAACTGGGCGAGGATTTTCAATCGCGCGTCTTCGTAGCGTTTGCGTTCCGGTTCCGAGAGTTCGACGTCAACTTCAATCTCGGTGCGTGGCGGCAGTTCCTTGAGCACCTCGTCCTTCGTGCGTCGCAGGATGAATGGCCGGACCATGCGGCCGAGTGCTGCTCGGCGTTCGGGGTCTTTGTTCTTTTCGATTGGATTGCCGAACCGTTCGCGGAACCGATCCCAGCTTCCGAACAGGCCGGGGTTGAGGACTCGGAAGAGGCTCCACAATTCGCCGAGGTGATTTTCGATCGGCGTGCCGGTCAGAGCGATCCGCCATTTGGCCTTGAGATCGCGGACCGCGCGGGCGGTTTTCGTCGTCGCGTTCTTCACCGCTTGAGCCTCGTCGAGCACCAGCGTGCCCCACTCGATTTGCTCAAACTTCTCGAAGTCCCGCTGCAAAAGTCCGTAGCTGACGACCACCAAATCGCCACCGCGCACCGACTGCAACAACTCATCGCGATTGCTGTCGCGATACGCCAGCGCGTTGATTGACGGCGCGAACCGCGCCGTCTCGCGCATCCAATTGAAGCCGACCGACGTCGGAGCCACGACGAGTGTTGGCCCCTCTTCCATCCGCTCGATCAGCAGTGCGAGTGCCTGCACGGTTTTACCCAAACCCATGTCATCGGCGAGACACGCACCGGCTCCCCAAGTGGCCAGTCGCTTGAGCCAGCGAAAACCTTCGACCTGATAATCGCGCAGCTCGGCCGTCAGCGAGATCGGGGGATCGGAGGTGATGTCGCGAGCGGCGTCCATGCGCTTCAACACATCACGCCATGCCTGACAGGCTTTGAGATTGATCTGCGCATCGAACAGATCATTGAGTACCGGTGCCGCCGTGAAATCGACTTCCAGCTTTCCCTGCGATTGATGCGCGACATCCTGCAATCCTCGCAGCCGTTTTTGAAACTCTTGACTGATCCGCGCCCACAATCCGCCACCGAGCGCGATGTATTCGCGCCCCGACTTCATCGCCGACAGCAAATCGAGCAGCGGAATTTGATGCCCGTCGACTTCGATCGTCCCTTGAATGCCGAACCAATCGTTGTGGTCTTCGATCTCGATGCGCAATGCCGACGGCGTGATCTCACTGGTGACGCGCATCTTGGCCCCTTTGGGCCAGAGCACGACGAGATCGTCCGTCGCGGAGTAGTCGGCCAGGCCGCCAAGATTGTCGGCGGCGGGGTCGGGAGACCCGCGCCGAGCGCCGTTGTCTTTCTGTAGCCCGACCCCTTGTGGGTCGGATGATTCGGAAGAGTTGGCGGAATCCTCCAGGCCACAAGAGCCTGGGCTACATGCGTCCTGGCGGTCCTTCAATTGGCCGAGGAACTCCAGCGTTTCGTCATCGGTTGCGATTCGCCAATCCCATTCGGTCACTTTGGGAAAGCGATTGAGTTGCAGCTCTGCGGAGATGGCGGCCGCTTGCAGGCGTTCGGCGTCACGATCGCGAATCAGTTTGCGATAGCCGTCGTTCGAGACGATGTATTGATTCAACTTTTCATCGCCGGGGAACACGAGCGTCGCGTCGTCGTCCGGTTCCGGTCGCACGCGCATCCGCACGAACAATCCGGCTGCTGTGCCCGGAATCAACTCGAGATACGTCCGCCGATCGGCCGCGACCTCGTCCAATTGAAATTCCGTGGGCAATTGGACGCGAGCGAACTCGCTGAGCTTCGCCAATCGTTTGACGATGGGAGCCGCCTCGGCGCGAGGCACTTCGACGCGCGTCTCGTGAATTTCCTCGGCGAGTTCGCGGATCGCCTGCTCTTCCAGCGGAGCCAGCCAGATTCGCTGATCCGTGCCGAAAACCACTCCATTCCCGCGGTCGTTCAGAAACCGCGCGGCGGCAGGAATCGCTTCGGTCCCGACCAACACGGCCAGTCGCATTCCCGTCTCGCTCAATTCGGCTCCGAAACTGAGCGGCCCCGTCGTGATCTCGACTGGCTGATCCGGATTGGTGATGTACTCCACGTTGCTCGCGCCGACCAACGCCGTCAACAACTTCCAACCCGGCGGCGAGTCCGTAGAGGAACGGTAAAAACCATACATGCTCGTGTTGTTCCAGCCGAAGTGGTCGGCCGCGATCTTGAAGACGGCCTTCTCCTGTGGTGAGCGAAACAACTGCGGGCGAAATTGCACGGCTTGCCACGAGAGCTGTTTGCCTTTGGACCAGTTTCCTTTCTTGAGAGTCGTCTGCTCGTAAAGCGCCACTGCGGGAGACGCGTAATAATGCGCCGGCGGCCAAGTCAACCGAATCGCCAGACGCACCGGCTTCTCGTCCTCATTGAGATCGACCTCCGCCGCTGCCTCAGACTTCTTCCGAAAGACCTCGCGCTGCAAGACGTTGTCCATCACGCTGACCAAGCTGTCGACCGGCGACGGATCGCAGCCGCGCAGGATTTGCTCAATCGCTGGCGACGTCGCGACGATCAGCAGTGTTCGAATCCGAGCCACCGCCATCAGCGTGTGCTGACAAGTCACGCTTTCCAAACTGGGTGAGCAACTGCATGTCCCGGACAGCTTGACCGTGCCTCCCTTGGGCTTGGGAAATCGAATCTCGACGACGATCGCTTGCGGCTTGGCCTCTAATTCCAAACGCATCACGCGAGTCTCTTCCTCCCAGGACATGGGAGCCTGATTCACGAGACTTGAGTAGGTGTAGCGAAAAACCTGCGATTGCAGCGGCTTGGGATGCCGGTCACTGAAACTCTGAATGGCTCGGCGATACAGATCGAGCGTCTGCTGACGCTGCTGCTTGCGTGAACTCATTTCGTGCGGCTCCGGCTTCGTGCCTGTGATCAGCGATCCTCAAACGGGCGAGCATCGTAATCGGCGACCATCAGACTGCCAGCCGAATGAAACGCTGCGAATCATTCCTCGCTCAGCCAGTTCTCCAGCGATTGCGGTGAGCTGATTCGAGCCGTGCCGCTGCGCAGGGCGTCGAGGTCGATTTGATCGCCGCGCTTCATGGCTTCGTATCTCGGCTCCCCTTGATCCGTGTGAGGCACGCAGACCATCACATACGAATCGCCCAACACGCCCAGCCGTCCCTTCGAGACTTGCACGACCAGCGCCGTTCCCTCGTCGATGCCAAAGCCGATCAATTTCGGCTGAGCCTCCAACACTCGCAGCAGTCGATTCAGGCGGCTCCGTTTCAAAAAATGCTGATCGATGACGGCACCAGGCAACAAATCGAGTCCCGTCCCCATCGTCGCGGTGTCGAGACCTTGTTCGATCATGACCTGGCTCATCACAGCGGCCCCGGCCGAACTGCCGCCGATGACGCCGCCGCGCTTCACGAGTGCCTGCAACTCGGATTCGACTTGCGAACCCACGTAGCGTGCGGCGAGCCATTCCTGCTGGCCGCCACTCAGCCAAACGCCTGTCGCGGCTTTGATCGGCTCCAAGAACTCCTGCCGATTCGCCGCGTCGCGCGAGTCAGCTTGCAACACTCGAACGTTCGTCACGCCAAACGGCCGCCAGACATCGCGCAATCCCGCCTGTTGTTTCGCATCGGCCGCGAACGCCGGAATCACAACGATCCGAGCGGATGGTCCACCTGCCAACTCCACGAACCGCTGCCGAATCTCCGGCGGCAATCGCCCGCCACCAGAGATGATCAGCGAGCCTCCTTTGAAACGGTGCGCGAAGTCGACGCCGTCTGATGGCGTTGCCACAACGGACGACCAACGCAGCGCTGCGACAGCGCTAAGTGCGAGCACAAGGAAGAGGCCAATCGCCGCGATCCGCTGGCTCCAGCGAGTTCTCGGAGACATGACCGGTGGTGTTGCATCAGAATCCTTTGTGGATAAACCGGACATCACATGTCCCTTCAAGCGATGCTGACACAGATCACACGGGCAACCCCAGCAGGCGACGTAATTCGCTTCGAATCAGGAGGGTCGTCTTGATCGCTGACTGCGACTGTCGTGTGGTGGCATGAATCCCCGGATACCGGTAATCCACCGCGTAATCGGTCACTCGATCCAATCTTAATCGAAACCGTCGCAGCGATTGGTCCAGTGACAACATCTGCGTCAGCAACGCACCCAAGTTATGTGTTCGCTGAGCGACGAGGCCGTTTTCCTGCATCAGTGCCTTCAAGTATTTCTCGACGGCCTGTTGGCAGTGAAAGCAAATCGGGTCATTGAGTCGCGGCTTTTCGGCGGCGAGCCGTTGAGCCACTTGCCAATCGACCTCGGCTTTGCGAACCCACTCGGCCGTGAGCTTGTTCATACACGATCTTTCCGTGCTGCATCACATCCTTCAAAAACCAGTCGCCAAGTTCCAGTCGTTCCGCCAGCCGTTGCGGAGTGCGGACGATGACATCCAACGGAAACGAGCATTCGATTTTCGAGCGAATTCGAGACGCCTGCGAAATCTCGTTCCGCGTCGGCATGACGACGAGCAAATCGACATCGCTGTGCCGGTTGGCTCGGCCTTCGGCATACGAACCAAACAAGATGACCCGCTCCGGCTGAAAACACTCGACGATCTTGCCGACCGTGCGCTTCAGCTCGGCTTTCGAGACAAGTTTGTCAGGCGGTATTGCGACTGCCTTCATAAATACCGACGCCAATCAGGACGAGCCAGAACGAGCGACAATCTACCGGTGATCGTGATTCGTGCGAAGTACGTTATTCGTCAGTCACGCAACCTTCCGAAGCGTTCTTCACATTCTTGATGTATTTGTAGAGCGTGCCGCGCGTGTGCTTGAGCGGCGGGGCTTTCCAACCCGCCTTGCGGCGAGCGAGTTCGTCGGCGGAGACGTCCATGTCGATAGCTCGTTTGTTGGCGTCGATCGTGATCTTGTCGCCGGTTTGGACGAGGGCGATCGGGCCCCCTTCTTGAGCTTCCGGCGTGATGTGGCCGACGATGAAGCCGTGTGATCCGCCACTGAAGCGGCCGTCGGTCATCAGGGCGACGTCTTTGCCAAGCCCGGCTCCCATGATGGCCGAAGTGGGAGTCAGCATCTCTGGCATACCAGGGCCACCTTTCGGGCCTTCGTAGCGGATGATGATGACGTCACCTTTCTTGATCTTGCCCTCTTCGAGCGCATGCAACATCGCGACTTCGCCATCAAAGACATTGGCGGTGCCGGTGAAGACCATCCCTTCTTTGCCAGTGATCTTGGCGACGGCTCCTTCGGGAGCGAGGTTGCCGCGCAGGATTTGGATGTGGCCGCTCGCCTTGATTGGGTTTTCGAGCGTCTGAATGATCGGCTGCCCCGGCAGCAGCCCCGGCAGCGGCGCGAGGTTCTCTGCCACGGTCTTGCCGGTGCAGGTCAGGCAGCTTCCGTCGAGCAGTCCTTTCTCCAGCAGATACTTCATCAGCGCGGGCGTGCCGCCGATCGCTTGCAAGTCGGCCATGACCCACTTGCCGCTTGGCTTGAGGTCAGCGATGAACGGGATGCGGTCAGAGGTCTTCTGGAAATCGTCGATCGTCAGTTCGAGTCCGCAAGCTCGCGCGATCGCGATGAAGTGCAGCACCGCGTTCGTCGAGCCGCCGGTCGCCATGATCACGACCATCGCGTTCTCGATGGACTTGCGAGTGATGATGTCTCGCGGCTTGATGTCCTTTTCGAGCAGCAGCCGAATCGCCGCGCCGGCTCGCAGGCACTCGTCGTACTTCAGCGGATCTTCGGCCGGGATCGACGAACTGTACGGCAGCGACATGCCCATCGCCTCAATCGCGGAGGCCATCGTGTTGGCCGTGTACATGCCGCCGCACGCACCGGCTCCGGGGATGCTGCATCGGACGATCGCTTGGCGTTCCTCGTCCTTCATGCGGCCGGCGATGTATTCGCCATACGCCTGAAACGCCGACACGATGTCGAGTTTTTTGTCCTGCCAGCAGCCCGGCTTGATCGTGCCGCCGTAGACCATCAGCGACGGCCGGTTCAGCCGAGCCATCGCCATGATGCAGCCCGGCATATTCTTGTCGCAGCCGGGGATCGAGATGTTCGCGTCGTACCATTGTCCGCCCATCACGGTCTCGATGCTGTCGGCGATCAGGTCGCGCGACTGCAACGAGTAACACATCCCCTCGGTCCCCATCGAGATGCCGTCGCTCACGCCAACCGTGTTGAATCGCATCCCGACCAAGCCGGCCGCCTGCACCCCTTCCTTCACCTTCGCGGCGAGATCGTTGAGGTGCATGTTGCAGGTGTTCCCCTCGTACCACACCGACGAGATGCCAACCTGGGCCTTGTTCATATCTTCGGGAGTCAGGCCGGTGCCGTAGAGCATCGCCTGCGAGGCACCTTGCGAACGGGGTTGCGTGATGCGGGAGCTGTACTTGTTGAGCTGTGTCATGATGCGGTTTCAGATTTCCAATATGAGATTTGAGATTTTGGGCGTCGCCAAAAGCAGTTTGGCATCGTCACCGAATGACTTCCAGCGACTCGAATCGCTGAAATCGGAACAAAGCCAAAGCGACAAGCGTCTGGCGTCAAACCGCCCCGAAGATCAAATCGCTCACCGTTCCGCTGCTGTCGGAGAACGAGCCTTCCTCGATCTTCAGCGACCGCAGGATGCTCAGGAAGACGTTCGACATCCGCGCGTCTTTGCCGCGCCAGTAGGTGCCATGCTTGAGCCCCATGTTCGAACCACCGGCGATCAGCGTCGGCAGATTCTTCGGGTAGTGAGTCGTGCTGGCTCCGCTGCCGAACAGGACGATCGTGTTGTCGAGCACGCTGCCATCGTTGTCTTTGAATTCGACAAGCCGGTTCATGAAGTACGCGATCTGCTCGCTGAGGAACAGGTCGTACTTGGCGAAGGCCAATTGCCCCTCTTTGTCTTCAGCGTGCGACAGATTGTGATGCGTCTTGCCCAGACCCAGCTTGATCGGAAACGTGTCGCTGACTCCCATGCCGTCTTCGCGGTTGAGCATGAACGCCACCGAGCGGGTGATGTCTGCGTCGAACGCCAGCGCAATCAGGTCGAACATGTTGCGGTAGTATTCGGCCGGCTCGCCTTCGGACGTCGCGTTCAAGTTAAGGCGAGAGTAATCCTGCGTCTTCAACGGGATGTCGATCCACTTCTCCGAGGCGGTCAGCCGGGACTCGATTTCGTCCAGCGACGTGAGGTACTGGTCCATCTTCTCACGGTCGGACTGGCCCAACTGCTTGTTGAGCGACTTGGAACTTTCGAGCACGGAGTCCACCAGCTTGATGCGTCGCTGGAGTTGCTCGCGCTGCGAGGCAAGCGACGCCCGGTCGCCTCGAAACAGGCGATCGAACACGCGGCGCGGATTGTTCTCGGCCGGGATCGGCTTCCCTTCGAGGTTGTACGAGATCGTCCCCGTGCGCGACAAAAAGCCGACGCCCGCATCAATCGACAACACCAGCGACGGCTGCCGGCAGAACTGCTTCGTGTGCTGAGCCACGATTTGATCGAGCGCCACCGAATTGAACATGCCCGGCTTCGGGTTGTGCAGCGGAGCACCCGTCAGCCACATGTCCGAGCAGAGATGTGGGTCCGCCTTCGGCCCGTTCGGATGATGCAGCCCGCCGAGAAAGCTGAGCTTCTCGCGGAAGGGCCGCAGCGGCTCAGTCGATTTGCCGAACTCGAACGCGCGGCCTTCGGTCTTGGGGAACCAACTCCATTCGTCGATCCCGTGTTTCGGATTCGGCAACGACATCCCGTTGGCCGTGTACATCGCACAGAACCGCCGCGGAGTTTTCGCCGCGACGTCCTTCCCCATCGCCTCCAACAACGGCAGAGCCAGCGTGACCCCCGCCAAACCTTTGAGCACCGCACGACGATCAAGTTGAAGGGAAGAGGTCATGAAACACATCCGGGAAAAAGGTTGGTGGACTACTTGGCTGCGCCGATCCGTCGGAAGGGATTGATGACGGTGACACCATCGTAGTTCTGCTGATCGTTCAGGTCTTCGCTGTAGACCGTGTGACAACCGAGTTGCTTGGCCGTCGCAAGAATCGCCGAGTCCCAACAACTGGTCTGAAACCGTCGATGCAGCGCGATCGCATCACGCACGATGCCCACGTTGATTTCCGCCGTCGGGAAGCACAACCAAGTCTCGACCAGTGAGTTGGCGAGATCGGTTGCCAAACGAAAGCTGCGCTTTGGCGACGTCGCATTCACGAAGAATTCGGCAGCGACCTGGACCGACCAGCCCCACGGTTCGGTTTGGAGAATCTCGCGAGCGACATCGCGTTTCTCCAAAGCGGCGGCACTGTCGTCGATCGAATACAGAAAGATGTTGGTGTCAACGAAGACTTCCGCGTTCATACAGCTCCTCGCGGGGGATACGCGGTTCGACTTGAAAGCCGCTGACCTGCTCAAAGAGTTCATTCATGCGGCGAATGGCCTCGGCGCGCTGGTCGTTCTGATGGCCGTTGGTCGATTCTTCGAGCAACTCCGTGACCTGTTGGCTGAGTGTCATCCCGCGCGTCTTCGCTCGCCGCTCGACGGACTGCACGATTTGATCGGGAAGCTCAAGAGTCACAGTCGTCATCGCACACCTCATCGAGTCATTGAGCCAGCAACAGGGATCGACAGCTTACCGAAGGATCACTTCAATCACAAAAGGGATTCTGCCGGCCGACCAGTTGACCTCCTGACCGAGCAACGGTTCATTGACCGCAGGTTCCTGCAACAGAAGCCGTTCGGTTTCGGGAAAGCATAAATTCATCAAACGACCGTCGCGCGTTATTGCCGTATGCTGACGCCGTATCGTAGACCGTTTTTCCGTTTACATCCGGAATCGTTGGATTAGCACCCAAGTCGAGAAAGATGCCTACGACAGACCAGTCGACTGATTCGCGGCCTTGTTGAATTGTTCCATCAATTGCTATGTCGACCGCGTGATGCAGCGGCGTCCATCCATGAGAGCCTTGAATGTTGATATCCGCTCCAGCATTTACGAGTACCCGAACAATGTTCCCTGTTTCGTCGTTTTCGCCTGCGCAAGCAATTGCGGATGACCAAGTACGTCCCGGCAGGTTTGGGTTAGCACCTGCTGACAAGAGTTGTTGAACTGCGGCGAGGTCTTGACGCCATACTTCATGAATGAGTGCATCTTCAAGTGTCGAGTCAAGCATCGGAACTCTCGGTTAGATTCATCCGCCGAACCATGTCTTGAAAATAACCGTTCGGCTCGTCAAGCAGATTTTGCGCACGCCTACTTCTTCAAAAACAAATCGCTCTTGATGACGAACCGGAGCAGTTCCTGCATGCGGTAGTCGTTGGGTTTCAATTGGACGCCCTGTTCTTGGAGGAACACGAGTTCGTTGTAGGTCAGGCTGCGGCCGACAGCGTAACAGGCGGAGTGCTTCAGGAAGCTGAAGGCCACTTGGTCGATTCGGTCGTTCGCCAAGTATGCCCTCAAGCCATTCGAATCTTTGATCTCGGCTTTGTCCGGAAGAGTCGAACGGGCGTCGACGGCGACGTCTTTCTTGAACAGGCCGCCGGCGTCGAAGGTCTCGAACGGAATGCCCCACGGGTCGATGCCGGAGTGACATTTCGCGCAGCCTTTCTGGTTGCGGTGACGCTCCAGTTTCTCGCGGAGAGTCAGCTTCGCACCGTCGTCCTCCTTGAGCTGTGGCACGTTTGGCGGCGGATCGTCGGGCGGTTCGGCGATGATTTTTCTGGCCAGCCACGCTCCGCGTTTGATCGGGTTCGATTCGCGCCCATCCGACAGGCCCGCGAGAATGCCGGCTTGAGTCAGCACGCCACCCAGGTTCTCGTTGCCGTGCTTGATCGGGACGAACCAGAATCCGCTTTCCGTGCGGTCGGGCAGGTTGTAGTAGCTCGCGGTGACTTCGTTCGCGATGAGGAAGTCCGATTGCACCAGGTTTCGCAGCGGCAGGTTTTGTTCGATCAGATACCGCAGAAACTGGACCGGCTCCTGCCGCAACTGTGTCTTCGTGTCGCGGGTGAGCTTCGGGTATCGCTGAGCATCGACCGCCACGACATCGAACTTGTCGAGGCTCAACCACTGTGACGCGAACTCGCTGACGAACTGACCGAAGCGTGGGTCGCGAATCATCCGCTCGATCTCCGCATCCAGCGAATGATGCAGGGCGTTCTTCGTGGCCAGTTCGAACAGACGTTGGTCCGGCGGCGCGTTCCACAGGAAGTACGACAGCTTCGAGGCCAGTTCGTAGGCATCGAGATCCTCCGCGGCCGGGCTGCTGCTGTTCTCGATCAGGAACAAGAACTGAGGCGACGTCAGCACGACCAACAGCGCGTCTTTGAGGCTCTGCCGATATTTAGCACGACGCGCCAGCGAGTGGTCAGCCTTTTCGGACTCTCGACCACTCGCTGGCGCGTCGTGCTGGTTGAACGACTTCTTCCAGACGCCGAAGATCGTTTCCAGTTCGGTGTCCGTGACAGGTCGGCGAAAGGCACGAGTCGCGAACGAGCGGATCACTTCACGCGCGTAAGTTGCGGAATCGTTCTTGTGAGGCGACTCGATGAAAATGTTGCGATGAGTGGCCGGCGGCCACGACTCATAAAATGGTCCTTCGAACTCGACCAACCGCACCAGCAGCCGAGGCATATCGCGGCCGTCGGTGTATTCGCTGCGGACTCCGATCTCGCGAATGCCTGCCAGATAGTTGACGTTGTCCTTCTCCACGTCGGGAGTCGGGAAATCGTTGATCGCCCCCTCGAAGACAAACTCTTGAAGTTCTCCGGTTGCGACAGGCCGAGGCGCATCGACCTGCGTCAGCGTGCTGCCGCAGTCGCGACGCAGACCGAGATACACCCCCAGCGACGGCGAGCGTTGCTCGAACGTCTTGAACCGTAGAGCCAGCTCGCTTTCATTGTTCAGCCGGCTGAAGGCGATGCGACGCAGCCGAGTGTTGTCTCCGTACTTCGCCGTGAGTTTCAGCTCACCCGCCGGCAACCGCACGAGCATGAACGCCGTCTGTTGATCGGTAGCCTTCGCCTCTTTGTCCTCCGCCGCCGGCTTCGGTTCCCAGAGCTGTCCCGCAAATCGCCGCTCACCCAAGTCCAATGAAAACAGCCCCTGCGTCTTGCCCGCCGCGCAATGCACATCGACTTGATAGATGCCTTCGTGCGGAATCGTGATCGTCGCTGCGGGTGAGCCGGACAAGTCGGCGACGACTGTTGATGGGGAACTGTCGGCCGCATTCAATTCTGTGAGCGGCACGGCGCTAGCCGCCGGTGTTTTCCGTTGACCGGCGGCTAGCGCCGTGCCGCTCACGGGAGCACCAGCATCCAGCAGCAATCCGTCGGCGTAACGTGCGGCCTTCACCGTGACGCGAAAGTTGCCTTGCTCCGGCAGCTCGCGTAATGAGATTTTGAAGTTCGCCATCGGTCCGTAGGTGTTCGACTGACCGAAGATCTCCGGGCTGGGAATCGCCGGTCGCAACAGCAGGCCGCCGCGAACGGACTGATGAGGTTCCCCTTTCGGATAGCCCGGCGTCCCGCGCACGCAGGCGAAGACTGAGTGGTAGATGCTGTCGAATTTCTTCCAAGCGCGGATCGTGTCGTTGCCGACGTAGCCTTCGATAAATTCGTGCTTGGTCCGCATCGCGAACGGTTGAAAATCGAACGGCTTCGTGGGCCTCAACTCCGTCACGACAAAGTCGGCGTTGTTGAGCAACATGCTCAACGCGCCCAAGACCAGGTTGTCGGGACAGGGCTGCGGATTGATCGAAGCTCCGAAATCCATGCGGAAGTTCTGAATCACCGGCTTGGAGTTCTCATCGACGATGCACAGGTCGAGCGCCTTCTCGGCAATGTCGAAGTAGGTCTCCACCTGCAATGGGGACAACAGCAACGTCTGCCCGTTATTGGCGAAGCCATCTTTGGAAATGCCATCCGGAGGCAGCGCATCCGTGAGATCCTCTTCCAGCCCCAACAGATCCCGCAGTGTGTTCCGATACTGCGCGACCGTGAGTCGTCGTACCGAACCATTCTTCGGTGAAGGTCGCGATCGAGCCACGTTGATCGCCCGCGTGATCCATCCATCGAACGCCTTCCGCTGCTCGGCCGTTGGCTGAGGTTCGTCTTCGGGCGGCATGGCTCCGTCGAGCACCTGCTTTTGAATCCCTTTCCAAAGAGGAATCTGTCGGTCCTCCAGCGAGGCCGTGAGTTGATCGACACGAATACCTGACTCCAGGTTGTCCGCGTTGTGGCAACGCACACAGAATTTCTTCAGCAGCGGCTGCACTTGTTCCTTGAATGCCACCTCTTCTGTCGCAGCGGCAGGGCCGGTTTTCTCTTGGCCACTCGCCGTCCAGGCCAGAACAAGCGTGGCCAGCGACAGCGTTCCAACAGCAATGCAAAGTCTTAAGCGTGAATCGGGAGTCTCGTGTGTCATCATTTCAGAACTTCCCGAATGGCTGCTTTCGATGAATCGTTCGGCGATCTGCCAAGCGAAAATACCAATCGCGGCCAGCCCCTTAAAGCGACTCGGCGTAGCCAGCGTGATCGTCTCTCTGATCTGACGAGTGCATCACTGCCGGCGTCTCAGCTTGCAACGGAGTTTGGTGTCTCGGCGAGCGGCTGCACAGCAATGCCGAGTTGGTGGCGTTGTTGTTACGTGTTCGGGAAGAGTAGAAGCGCAGGGGTCAGGTCTTCAAATTTCATTTTTGGCCTCGCGAATGAGGTGCGATGTGGATTGGAATGGCGACGTGGAATTAGAGTCAGAGGTAGATTGCAGGACCAAAAATGAAATTTGAAGACCTGACCCCGGATGCGGAGAAACCCGATGGCAAGGCTGTTGCGTTACGACGTTGCGGACAGCTTGCATCATGTGACGAATCGGGGGTTGGATCGGCGCGACATTGTGCGGGATGAATTGGATCGGCGCGAGTTCCTGCGGCTGCTGGATCGTGTCGCGAGTCGGCATCGGTGGCGGGTCTTTGCGTGGGTGCTGTTGGACAATCACTTTCATTTGTTCTTTCGGATTCAGACGCCGTCGCTGTCAGCGGGGATGCACGATTTCGAGAGTGGTTATGCCGCGCTCTTCAATCGGCGGCATGAGCGCCAGGGGCCGCTGTTTCAGGGACGATTCCATGACGTCGTGGTCGAGAGCGAATCGCACGCTTGGGAGTTGACTCGGTACGTGCATTTGAACCCGTGCCGCGCTCGGTTGGCGTCACGTCCGGAGGCGTGGGCTTGGAGCAGTTATCGGCATTACCTCGATCCGCGCGGTGCGCCGGAGTGGCTGGATTGGCCGACGGTGTTGGCGGAGCGCAGTCATCGCGAAGCGGCGGCTCGGATTGCGTACAAGCGGTTTGTGGAAGCGGGGCTGGGGGAGGTGGCTGTCAATCCGCTGGAGCCGGCGGTGGATGGTTGGATTCTCGGCAGCGAGGCGTTTGTGAAACGAGTGCAGACGGTTTGTTTGGCGGGCGGCTCGCAAGACGGGCCGCAGACGCCGGAGGATGTGATCTCGGTGGTGGCGGATGTGTTCGGGACATCGGCCGTGGTGATTCAACGACGTGGGCGGCATGGCAATTCGGCGCGCGATGCGGCGATGATGCTGTGCCGTGAGTTGCTGGCATTACCGGCGTCACAGTTGGCGGAGGTGTTTGGTGTGTCGGCGAGCGGGTTGTCGATGACGGTGCAACGGGCTGGCGAGCGGCTGCACAACGATGCTGAGTTCGCGGCGTTGTTGTTGCGTGTTCGTGAAGAGTTGGGGCGGTGAGAAGCGCAGGGGTCAGGTCTTCAAATTTCAAAATTGCCTCGGCAATTTTGAAATTTGAAGACCTGACCCCGAAGCTGGCCTCGCGAATGGGGCGCGATCTGGATTGGAATGGCGATGTGGAATTTGAGTCTGGGGTGGATTGGGGAGCCAAAAATGAAATTTGAAGACCTGACCCCGAATCGCGCGAAGCGTGCGCGGCGCAGACGCCGGGCTTCGCGGTCGGCGGAGGTGTTGGAGGCGCGGGTGTTGTTGGCGGGGGCGGTGGGGGAGAGTGTGGAGACGGATGAGGATGTGGCGGTGAGTGGGGACGTGCTGGCGAATGAGGTCGGGGGCGGATCGCTCACGGCGAGCTTGGTGGCGGGGCCGAGTCAGGGGGAGTTGACGCTGAATTCCGACGGCTCGTTCACGTACACGCCGGCGGCGGACTATCACGGGTTGGACAGCTTCGTCTATCGGGTGCAGGAAGGGGCGGGTGCCAGCGCAGGGGTCAGGTCTTCAAATTTCAAAATTGCCCTTCAGGTCTTCCAGTGCCGCGAGCAAGCGGTCCAGTCCGAGCGAAGCACCGACGCCGGGCAGATGCTGCTTTGTGTAGAGTCCCGCAAGGT
>CAMDEA010000154.1 GCA_945893045.1 Planctomyces sp. SH-PL62 | reverse complement strand
AAACGCTCTGGTGCTCGTTGGAATCTCCGCAACGCCGAATCCGTCTCCGCCCTGACCAACCTCCGCGACAGCAATCAATGGCAACCCTATTGGTCAACTTGCGACACCACAAAAACTTAACACCGCCAATATCTCTGGGCACACCCCTTTCGGATGTCGTCATCCCCCTGCTTGGCGAACGGCAACGATCCGCTTACATTCCTCGCGCACTCTTGGGCCGGCTGATGACGAGTTGATTCGTGTTTCAAGGACACTTTCGTCGAGCGAAGACTCATGCTGAAGATCTCCGGGCACGTTTCTGCATCGCTGATGAACCTGCTGAAATGGTCGGCTTGGGCCTGTTTCACCTGGGGATTGATCGGCTGTGGTGGGACTGCTGGCCCGACGCGAATCGCTCTGTCCGGCAAGGTGACTCAGGCGGATCAGCCGGTCCGGCAGGGTTCGATTTCGCTGGTGCCGGCGGCGGGACATCGAGGAGTCGCCGCGAACACGGCCATCACCGACGGACGCTATCAATTCACACGCGAAGATGGTCCAGGACCAGGGCCTTACAAAGTTTCGATCTTTGTCTCATTCACCAAAGATGAACTCATGAAGCGCCGACAGACGCTTCCGGCTCCGCAGACACAATGGGACTTCGAGGTCAAAGTCCCTGAATCGGGTTCGCCGTCTGAGGATTTTCGACTCGAAGCCAAGTGACGAAAACGACTCTCTGATCGCGATGAGGCAACGGTCATCCTGCATTTTCCGGAGGTCCACATGTCAGCATTTCGGCACCGAGGATTTACGCTCATCGAATTGCTGGTGGTCATCGCCATCATTGCCGTCCTGATCGCACTCTTGCTGCCTGCGGTGCAGCAGGCACGCGAGGCGGCTCGGCGATCACAGTGCCAGAACCACTTGAAGCAGATCGGCTTGGCGCTTCACAACTACCATGAATCGAACCTGTGTCTGCCGATGGGAAGCTCCAACCCTTCGTCCGTCGGAAGCTGGGGCATGATGCTGTCGCTCATGCCGCAGTTTGAGCGGAAGGCGTTGTTCGCGACGGCCAATACTCGTAACCAAGACTGCTGCACCGAACTCCTTTCGGTGCAAGCCATGAATAAGCCGAATCCCGCGGACGTCACCTTACCGTTCTTGTTCTGCCCCTCGGACCCCAGCGGCAACATTCTGCTGACGAGCGGTCCGCCGACGCCGACGTTTACTTGCGGCAAACTGTATGCGTTCAATTATCTCGGCGTGAGCGGTGCCGTTCACAGCGGCTGCGGAAACACATCCGCCGGACGCGGAGTCTTCTTTACTCGCAGCAAAATTCGAGTGGGTGACATCCTGGATGGCACATCCTCGACACTGGCCGTCGGCGAGCGAGGGATTCCCAGCGACTTGGCTTGGGGCTGGTCGATCTGTGGTGGTCTGGAATGCGAGCATTACTTGAGTACTCAAATTGGACTGAGCCCCGCCAAGAGCCAAGTCTCGGGGACTGGCGTTGAAACCCACTTTTCAAGCTGGCATCCCGGCGGAGCTTTTTTCTTGCTGGCCGACGGGCATGTGCGGTTCTTGAATAACAGCATCGACTACAACACCTACCGCAGCCTTTCGACGCGCGATGCCAAAGAAACCGTGGGCGAGTGGTGACAACGCTCTTTAGGTCATGAGCCGGAACGCGCTAGCGTCCGGTTTCTGGATTCATCGACAAATCGACGCGAACACGCTCCGGCGAATTCATCACCGCACAAACAGAAATTCGTTGGCGTTCAGCAACGCGCGGCAGAGAGCTGGCAGCCCATGTTCTTGGAGTAACGTGACGGCCGCCGCAGTTTCGTCCGCGGTTGGCGAGCGACCAAAGGCCAATTGAATGGCCAACGACGCTTGCGACTTTGGCTCGTTCGCAGACGTCGCGTGAATCCGCGTTGCGAACAGGTCGGCTTGCTGAACCAGGAAGCGGCTGTTGAGCAGGTTCAGCGCCTGCAACGGTGTGTTCGATGAGTTCCGCTTCGGTGCGACTTGTCCGCCGTCCGGGCAATCGAACGTGCCAAACGTGTCATCGAGCTGCATCCGATGTTTGTGCGCGTAAACCATCCGGCGAAAGTCTGTCGCCGACACAAAATCCTGCTTCGAGTTGAACACGCGGACGTAGTTCGCGTTCGGTTCAAACAGATCGAATCCCGTCCCATTCATGCGACGATCGAGCTGTCCGCTCGTTGCGAGAATCGCATCGCGAAGCACTTCCGCCTCCAACCGTTTCGGCGGGAACCGCCACAGCAGCCGCGAACCCGCATCAGCGGCAAGTCCGTCCTCGCGCGGAACGCTCGCTTGCCGATAAGTCGCCGAGAGGACGATCAGCCGGTGAAGACGTTTCAGCGAAGCCAGCGGTGACTTCAGATTTGAGATTTCCGAATTGGAATTTGACATCTCACTCGCCAGCCAATCGAGCAACTCGGGATGCGTCGGCTTGCCGCCGTTGAGGCCGAAGTCGCTGGGGGTCTCGACGAGTCCTGTGCCGAAGTGGTAATGCCAGAGCCGATTGACAATGACTCGCGCCGTCAACGGGTTCGTGGGATCGTTGATCCACTTCGCGAGTTGGACTCGGCGTTGCAGCTCTGGCGTGTTGGAATCCAATCGCCAGGTGGAACCGAACGAAGCCAAGCCAGTCGGAGCAACCGGCTCGCGCTTTTGCAGCGGGTCGCCGCGATGCAGACGAAACGTTTCTTCGGGTGGCATCAGCTTGCCGGAATAGACCATCGGCACGGCACTCAATTCGGCCAATGTCTTTTGCAATGCCGTGCTCTGCGCAGTGAGTTGTTCGATGCGGGCTTTGTTTTCCGGCGACATCGCGGTGAGCTTGGAATCGGGAAAACTGGCGATGACTTGCCAAGCCGTGCGGTCGAGCGACGATTCAAAGACGTATTTCGTGGCGGTGCGGTCTTTGTACTGAGCCGGCTCGCGATCGCGGCTCCAGACGATGCGGTCGATCTCGAAGTCTCGCGGCAATTCGAGTTCGACCCAGCCGCGGCCCGGCTCATGGGAGATCCAACTGAAACTGTTGCCGTAACGTCCGTCATTGACGTGCTCCAGTTTGTGAATCGCGAAGCCCGACAAACTGCCCGATGCCTTGGCCTTCGTGCCGCGCGAGGCCAGAGCCACGTTCTCCGGCTTTGCTCCGGCCGTGAAGATTTCCAATTCGTCGAGGCACGGCTCGGCCGAGTTCGTCGCGTGAATCGTCATCCGCACGAAACGAGCTTTCGTCGGAGCGAATCGTTCGACGAACAACGCTCCATTCCGTTTGGCCTGCGGGTCAAGCCGAGAGATTTCGGTCTCGATCGCGGCAAGTTGATCGCGGACCACCTGTAGGTCAGCCTTTCCAGGCTGACTGCGGTTCGCATCAGCCGCGCGCAACGGTCGGTCGCCGTGCTGCACTCCGGCAAAGCAAGCCTTCATGCCGTAGTAATCAAGCTGCGAGATCGGATCGAACTTGTGGTTGTGGCAGCGCGCACACCCGATCGTCAGGCCGAGGAACACGCTGCCGGTGGTGCTGACCATGTCGTGCAGTTCGTCCGCCCGCTGCTGCAACGTCAGGCCCAGGTCCGGGCTTTTGACTTGATCCCAAGGCCCGCCGACCAGAAAGCCGGTCCCCTCATCCACCCCGACGGTGTCGCCGGCAAGTTGCTCGAAGACGAATTGGTCATACGGCTTGTCCTCGTTGAAACTGCGGATGACGAAGTCACGATACGGCCAGGCATTCGGCCGTGGATTGTTCATCTCAAACCCGTGACTCTCCGCGAACCGCACCACGTCGAGCCAATGTCGCGCCCACCGCTCGCCAAAATGTGGCGACGCGAGGTAACGATCGACGAGACGTTCGTAAGCGTCCTCACGCGAGTCAGCATCGAACTCCTCAACTTCCTCCGGCGACGGCGGCAATCCGAGCAGATCAAACTTCAACCGCCGGATCAGCGTTGTGCGATCGGCTTCTGGCGATGGTTTGAGACCGTCGCGTTCCAACCGCGCGGCGATGAACACGTCGATCGGATTTTGAAATCTCAAGTTGAGCGGGATGGCGCTAGCCACCGGTAATTGTGCCGATCGACCGGCGGCTAGCGCCGTGCCGCTCAATGCCGGTCGCACCAGCGGCCGAAACGCCCAATGTGATTTGAAAACGTCTTCTTTCTCACTCCCGTCATCCGGCCACTCGGCCCCGCCGTCGATCCAACGCTTGAGCAACTCGATCTCCGCCGCCGTCAGCTTCTCTCCCTCGGCCGGCATTTCGAGTCCTTCTTCCAACCCGGCCACGACGCGAAACAGCGGACTCTCGCGACTCTTCCCCGGCACAATCGCCGGCCCCAAATCGTCCCCTCCCTTGAGGACCGCTCCCTTCCGATCCAACCGCAACCCCGCCTTCTGTTTCTCCGGCCCGTGGCACGAAACGCACTTCTTCGCCAACAGCGGTTGGATGTGCTTGGTGAAATCAATAACGCCGTCGTCAGCGAATAAGCATGGTGTGTGACTCAGTGAAAACAGTGCGACCACGATGAGCCACATGCGATCAAAATCCGGTGTGCGAATTTCAGAATTTGCCGTCTGCGTGTTTTTCACTTTCCAAGCCTCCGTATCGCAAGTTTAGAGATTCGCCCTTCGCGGAGTTTCCAAGTGGTTGCGGCTTCCATGACGTTGATCATCCCTTGGTACATTCCAACCCCTTGCTTCAACAAGGCCCAATCATTTTTTTCCGCACCCCTGGCTCCATTGGAGAGAGCATCGGTCTGGAGGACCGACTTGAGGTTCTTCGGCGGCAGCAGTGTCGTGTCGCACTTCGGCGCGGGCGACTGCTGAGCCAAGCACAGGCTGGCCATGAGCCACCAAGCCGTTGTTGCCATGACGAGGACGCGGTTGTTGGGAGGCATGGTTAGAATTGCTCCTGCGTGGGACAGAACGAGAATGGCGGGCAGCCTCATGTCAGATTGCATCGCGGCCAGAAGGAATTTTCCATGAAACACCTCCTCGCACTGTTGCTGTGCGTCGTTGGCATCCATTCAAACGCCGTCAGCATTGCGGCCGATGCGATCGTTGCCGCCGATGTAGTCGTCGATGGCGGCACGCCAGCAGGCGTGATGGCAGCCATCCCCGAATGCGCGACTCTACAAAGACGCGCGCCGATCTTTTTTGAGGATGAATGACTTTCTATGAGCGACTACCAACACGCACTGCAAACCGCGATCAAAGCGGCTCGTGAGGCTGGAGCGATCCTGCGGGACGACTTGCATCGCCCGGATGGTCCGCGCGGCGGTGGTTCGCACGCGGACGCGGATGACGAGTCCGAGCAGATCATCCGTCAGAGATTGTTGGCGGCCACCGATTGGAACTATCTCGGCGAAGAGACCGGCTCGCATGAGGGCAAGGACTCACGACATCGCTGGCTGGTTGATCCCAACGATGGCACCGCCGCGTACTTGAAAGGCTGGCGCGGCAGCGCGGTCTCGATTGCCGCGTTGCGCGACGACGTGCCGGTGTTGGGAGTCGTGTTCGCGTTCTCGTATCCCGATGACAACGGAGACTTGATCGCCTGGGCTGAAGGCTGCGGCCCGATCACTCGCAATGGGCAGCCGGTGAGCAACGATTTGTCGTCGGCATCGCTCGACGCGAAGTCGATCGTCTTTGTTTCCCAGGATGCCGATCGGCGAGCGGAAGCCAATCAGAAAGCCGTGCATCCCGCGCGGTACATCGCCATGCCGAGCATCGCCTATCGGCTGGCTCTGGCCGCTGCGGGAGACGGTATCGCCGGCGTGTCGCTGAGCGGTCCCGGTGCCTGGGACTACGCCGCCGGTCACGCCTTGTTGCGAGCCGCCGGCGGGACATTGCTCGACGAACGTGGGAGCGAAGTCTCCTACTCGTCGGGACGAAGCTCGACCCGGTTCGGCTTCGGCGGCGCTCGTGCTGCTTGCGAAGCACTGTGCCGACGAGATTGGTCAGCCTTGTTGTCCGGTCGTTCGCAGCCAGTCGCTTTGATTCGTCCAGAGCGAGGCCGACTGATTCGCGATCCCGGCAAACTCTCGCGCGCTCAAGGCTGTTTACTCGGTCAACTGGCCGGCGACTCGTTGGGCGGTCTGGTCGAGTTTCGTAACCCGGACGAAATCCGCCGACAGTATCCCAGCGGCGTGCAAGAACTCGCCGATGGTGGCGTCTGGGAAATCCTCGCCGGCCAACCGACCGACGACTCCGAACTGGCGCTGATGTTGGCTCGAACGCTGGCCCAGGGATCGTTCGACGAAAGAAAAATCCTCGCCGCCTACCGCTTCTGGCGAGACTCCCACCCGTTCGACATGGGACGGACAACATCAATGGGTTTGGCTGGTCGGCCTGATGAGCAAAGCCAAGCCAACGGCTCGTTGATGCGCATCAGTCCGCTGGGAATCTTCGGAGCACAACGGCCAGCCGATGCCGCGACCTGGGCACGAGCAGAGAGTCGGATCACGCATCCCAACCCGGTTTGTCAGGATGCCTGCGCCGCATTTGTCACCGCAATTGCCGCAGCCATCACCAATGGCAGCGGCCCGCAGGCGACCTACGAAGCCGCTCAGCGAGAAGCGTCGAAACCTGGGTTCTCACCAGCAGTCCGAGAGTGCATCGACCGCGCTGCCGTTGCCGCTCCCGATGATTTCATGACGCATCAAGGCTGGGTGCTGATTGCCCTGCAAAACGCTTTCTTCCAACTCTTGCACGCCGAAAGCCTCGTCGCCGGCTTGAGCGACACAGTGATGCGCGGCGGCGACACTGACACCAATGCGGCAATCGCCGGAGCATTGCTCGGTGCGGTTCACGGCCGCAACGCGATTCCCTCGACTTGGCGACGTGCGTTGTTGTCCTGTCGGCCACTCCCTGGCTCGCCGACGGCACACTCACGCCCGATGGATTTCTGGCCGGTCGATGCTTTGGACTTGGCTGAACGATTGCTGGTGGCTGGTGCCGAGTGAGCGAGTTCGGGCGGCTTCATCGGGCCGCCTCCTGTTCGCGGAACCATTCGAGGAGTTTCGCTTTGAGCAGTTCCTTCGAGGGGAGGTAGAGCTGGTATTCCTTGGCGTGGATGTTGGCGTCCTTGGGCAGAGTGAGTTCCACGATGGCGTCTTTCTTTTCCTTGCAAAGGAGCAGGCCGACGGTGGGATTTTCCTCGGGCAGCTTCACCTGGCGGTCATAGTGGTTCACGTACATCTGCATCTGCCCCAGATCCTGATGCGTGAGCTTGTCGAGCTTCAGATCAATGACGACGTAGCAGCGGAGGAGCCGGTTGTAGAACACGAGATCGAGGAAGTAGTGATCCCCGTCAAAAGTGAACCGCTTCTGCCGAGCCTCGAAGAGAAAGCCCTTGCCGAGTCCGAGCAGGAACTTTTCGAGATGGGTCAGGATGGCGGATTCGAGGTCAGACTCGGAGTAGCTCGCCCGCTCGTCGAGGCCTAGGAATTCGAGGACGAGTGGCTCTTTGAGCAAGTCTTCCGGCTTCACGATGACCTGGCCTTCTTTGGCCAGCTCGCGAATGCCCTCCTTGTCGCGGCTGAGAACAAGGCGTTCGTAGAGGCAGGAAGCTTTCTGGCGTTTGAGTTCCGGGACGGACCAGCCTTCGTTGGTGGCCTCGATCTCGTAGAAGCTGCGCTCGTCCGGGTCTTTGATGGGAAGAAGAACTTGATAGTGCGTCCAACTCAGCGTGAAGCGCGATTTCCGCATAGGCTGTGCGGAAATTGCGATTGGAGCCAATTTGCCAGACGGCTGCTGGCAAATCTGCGGTGGCGAATTTCCGAATAGGCTATTCGGAAATTGAACCGACCGAGATTCCCAGAGTAAAAAGAACCTCCTCATGTTCGAAAGATTGTCCTCAGAAAACCCACGCCCGAACTCTTCGGTCAGCCTTTGGGAGAGCGCCTTCAAAAGCCCCTTCCCATACGCCGCCCGCTTCGCTCCCTGTTGTTCGTGTTCGACGATGCGGCGGCCAATTTCAAAGTTGGTCATCACCTGGAAGGTATCAATCACGGACGACACGCCACGGCGCGCGGACTGGATGAGCTGGCGGACCTCGGCGATGAGCGATCCGAGTCCATCGGGCTTCGCCTTTGCGAGCGAGGTCGATTTCTTGGCGGCGGAATTCCTGACAGCGGACTTCCTGGCGGCAGCTTTTTTTTTCATCGGATGAGCGCCTCCATCAGTTGGGCTTGCGGCGATGCGGGCATGGCTCGTGTCCTTGTCTGTCTCGCGATGAGACCAACCATCCTTGGCTATCCTTCTTGGGGCTGACGGTCACAGCTCATCGCTCTTGGCTTCCCAGGCGTTGTAGGCTGCGCGGGCGGCCTTCGACCAAAGGTATTCGACCTTCAGCCAGTCCGTTCCCTCGCTGGAAAATGCGCTGCGTGCAGCTTCGGCGACAGGTTCAACGTACGGTGATTGTTCGGCGGGATCGCCGCTGAATTCAAAGTATCGGCTCTCACCAGACAAGCGAATCGGAATCGGTGGCGGGTTGGTGTCGCGAGCGACTTGTCCACGAATCCACTCGGCGGTCCAAGTTGCGAGTAGCGCCAGTTCGTTCGGAAACAGACTGAATTCAAGTCGTCCTTCAAACCAAGTTCTGCGGAGCGGTCGTAGCCCAAGTTTCTTGAATTGTCTTGGGTCCGAAATCGAAAGTCCGCGAATGAACAGTCGAAGCACCAACGGGCAATCCGGCTTGGCGGGCGTGGGTGCGGAATACTCGCTTACCGAAATGTTGACCGCCTTGTCGCCTTCGCGAACCGCGATGCTGTGCGTGTTCTCGACCAGTGACTTTTGAAAATGTGCCGAAACTTGATCGAGAAACGTCGTCGCTGCCGGATGACACGGAATTTCGATTTCGGGATCGGGGAACAATTTCTTTGGCGGGGTTTTCTCGGCTTCATCGGACTCCGGTGAGTCATCGTCAATTGGTCCTTCTTCGTCGATGAGCCATTCGCTACCAAAATCCATCGGCTCTATTTCCGCAACCAATACCGCGATCACGAGGTCGCAGAATTCACGGTACGCCACTCGAAGTTGATGCTCTTCCTCACGAAGAAAGTCCATCTTCTCCTTGGCCGTAGGATCGTCGTCCGCGTCTTCACGTTGCCGTTCGATGAAATGAAACACGCGGCGAGTAGAGCGTGCGAGGCCATTTCCGAGGGTGGAGCAGACCAGCCCGAAAACGAACGGGCTTTCTTCCGGCAACATCTCCATCAATGTCTTGCATCGCTCCTTGAACTCGCGATAGCAATGCGCCGCGCGTTCCTTCACGGTTCCTTTTTCGGTCGGATAGACGTTGAAGGCGTGGAACGCATCACGAAGCAACGCATGTCTGCCGTCCGGTTCAAGGTCATCCATGAGTTGAAAAAGTCGCGAGCATGTTTGGCCAGACGGTGGATCGCTGACGTATCGGAAATGAAGCGGGTGCATCGTGGGTTTTCCTCATTCGCCTTGGTTTCGGCAGACGGTGTTCGATTTCTGACTTCGTTTGCATCTGTCTGACCATTGCCACAGCCAGACGCAAGCAGCGTATCCGAGTCGTCGTATTGTTGTGATCGTCGCACCCAACTACGCTCTCGGAAATTCGACGCTGTGGAATCGGGTTCTTGGAATGTTTGCCGTCGCGCAGGGATTGTGCCAATGACGTTGACGCTCAAGTCGGCAATGGCCGCTTTCGGATTGGCGGCGAAGGCCAAGTTGGCAAACGTCGCTGCTACCGGTGAGCCGGAGGAACAGCTTCGTTCGCCGTTTGAGTCATTGCTGCTCGATATGGCCGAGCTTTGCGGGGTTCCCCGAAAGGTGATGACGTGTGTCGGTGAGTCGTCGTTGTCGGACCTCAAGACCCGCCCGGACTTTGCGGTCATCAAACGAAAGGTGCTGGTGGGATTCATCGAACTGAAGGCACCCGGCAAAGGAGCCGATCCTAAAAAGTTCAAGAATCCGCACGACAAGCAGCAGTGGGAGAAACTGCAATCGCTGCCGAATTTGATCTACACCGACGGGAACGAGTTCAGCCTGTGCCATGAGGGCGAAGTGGTCGCGATCGTCCGTGTCATCGGCGACATCGAAACGTCGGGCAAGGAACTCGATGCGTCGGGTGAGCTGGAAAAGCTGTTCAGCGATTTCTTGCAGTGGGAGCCGACGCCGCCACGAGATGCGAAGCAATTGGCTCACCAAAGCGCTCGCTTGTGCCGCTTCCTGCGGGATGAAGTCACCGAGCAACTCGCGCTGGGGAGCAAGGCACTCACCGGGCTGGCCAAAGGTTGGCGGAAGATGCTGTTCCCCGAAGCGACCGACGCGCAATTCGCCGATGGTTACGCGCAAGCGGTGACGTTTGGATTGCTCGTCGCGCGAGCGAGAGAGATCAAACTCAGCGACGGCATCGACCACGTTGCGATGGAACTCGGCACGACGGACTCGCTCATCGGCGCGGCGTTGCGGATCGTCACGCAGGAAGTCGAGGGCGAAAAGACTCTGAAAACATCGCTCGACACACTCATTCGCGTGCTGGACGTTGTGCATTGGAAAGCGATCAGCAAAGGGGACTCAGACGCTTGGCTGTATTTCTACGAGGACTTCCTGGAGGTCTACGACAACGCACTCCGCAAGAAGACGGGGTCGTACTACACGCCGCCGGAAGTCGTCGGGGCGATGGTCAGGCTCGTGGATGAATCGCTGCGCAGCGAGAAACGATTCGGCCTCTCGCGCGGGCTGGCGGCGAACGAGGTCACGGTGGCCGACCCCGCTGTGGGAACCGGCACGTTCATGCTCGGCACGTTGCGGCAGATCGCTCAGACGGTCGGCGACAGCGAAGGCGAGGGAGCGGTTCCGGGCGCAATCAATGCCGCGCTCGGCCGGTTGATCGCGTTTGAAATGCAGCTTGGTCCGTTCGCGGTGGCGCAGCTTCGGATTCTGGCCGAGGTCAGCGCGTTGACGAATGGTGCGGCAACCGCCACGCCGCGAATGTTCGTGACCGACACGCTGGCAAATCCATATGCCGAGGAAGAATGGCTTCCCAACACCTACGCCCCGATTGCTGAGTCACGACGCGAGGCAAATGAAATCAAAAAGAATGAACCGATCACCGTCGTCCTGGGCAATCCGCCGTACAAGGAGAAGGCGATGGGGCTTGGCGGATGGGTGGAAGGCCGAAAAGAAAAGCACGAAATCAAAGCGATCCTCGACGATTGGATGCCGCCACCGGAATGGAAAGTCGGCACGCACTCGAAACATCTTCGCAACCTCTACATCTACTTTTGGCGGTGGGCGACGTACAAAGTTTTCGATCACGATCCGAACGCGGGGACGGGCATCGTCTGTTTCATCACGGTGGCCGGGTTTCTGAATGGTCCTGGCTTCCAGAAGATGCGGGATTATCTGCGTCGGCGAGCGAACGAGATTTGGGTCATCGACTGTTCGCCGGAAGGGCATCAGCCCGATGTCCCGACGCGAATTTTCCAAGGCGTGCAGCAGCCGGTTTGCATTGTGCTGGCCGCTCGCGTGCGGCGCGATGACGAGACGCCGGCCATTGTCCGCTTCCGCTCGCTTCCCGCCGGATCGCGCGAGTTGAAGTTCGCCGCGATTGCGCAGATCAATCTCGATGACGATGGCTGGGTTGAGTGTCCGACTGATTGGCGAGCGGCGTTCCTTCCCGCAGCGACCGGCGAGTGGTCCATGTTTCCGGCTCTGGATGACTTCTTCATTTACAACGGATCGGGAGTGATGCCGGGCCGAACTTGGATCATTGCCCCAGATGCCGACACGCTCAAACGCCGCTGGGACAAACTCGTTCACGCGCCCAAAGAACAGAAAGAGGACTTGTTCTATCCGCATGAGTCTCACGGAAAACTCGGTGATCGCCACGTCATGCGAGCGGTCTCCAGCGGACTCGCCGGGCACGAGTCGCGCACGCAACCGGTGGGCCGCGACGATGGTCCTTGCGTCAAACCGATCCGATATGCGTTTCGTTCCTTCGATCGCCAATGGATCGTTCCCGACAATCGGCTCATCAACCGCCCGAACCCGCAGTTGTGGGAGTGGTATTCGGAGCGGCAAGTCCACCTCACGGCATTCATGGCCTGCGCACCGACCAGTGGGCCAGCGATTACGTTCTGTGGAATCGTTCCTGACCTTCATCACTACAAAGGCAATTTCGGCGGTCGAGCCTTTCCGTTGTTGCGAGACTCCGAATCGAACCTGCGTCCGGCGCTGCTCGCGTTCCTCGCTCAACGCTACGGACAACCGGTGAGCGGCGAAGACTTGATGGCGTATCTCGCGGCCATCGCGGCGAACCCAGCCTTCACCGCTCGCTTCCAGCCCGATCTCGTGCAACCCGGTTTGCGAATTCCGCTCACGGCCGATCCCCAACTCTTCCGCGAGGCCGTGCAACTCGGACGCCGCGTGATCTGGCTGCACACCTACGGCGAGCGTTTCAGCGACGCCAAAGACAGTCGCCCCAAAGGACCGCCGCGACTGCCGAAAGACTCCGCGCCGCGCATCCCCGCGAAAGGGGCGATCTCCGACAGCCCCGACGCGATGCCGGAGACCATCGCCTACGACCTCACGCAGCAGCGACTCTTGATCGGCGACGGCTACATCGAACGAGTCCCGCCCGCCGTGTGGAACTACGAAGTCTCCGGCAAGCACGTCCTGCGGCAATGGTTCAGCTACCGCCAAAAGAACCGCGAACGCCCCGTGATGGGCGACCGCCGCCCACCGTCAAAGCTCGAAGAGATTCAAGCCGACCACTGGCTGGCCGAATACACGACCGACCTCATCGACCTGCTGAACGTGCTCGGCTTGCTGGTGGGGTTGGAACCGCAACAGGCGGACTTGCTGAAGCGTGTCTGCGCTGGACCGTTAGTTTCGGTGACGGAACTCAACGAAGCCCACGCCCTCGAACTTCCCGCCGCTCGCTTGCCGAAGAAGAAAGCCAAGGGCGAACAAAGTCTTTTCGGCACGGATTGAAGGGGGCTGGTTGATTACGATGAGCTCCACCAATGTGGTGATCACGACCGTTCCACTCTCACCGCTGCCCGTGCTACGCAATTTGGTCGAGCGAGTGATCGCAGCGCGGGCCGAGATCGCTCGCGAGCGAGCGGCAGCGGACCAACTCGCCCAATCCATCGCCGCCGAAGTCGAGTTCCTGATCCTCGGCCAATCTTCGTGAGGTCGTCATGCCGTCGTTTCTCCCACAATTCACGATCACCAACCGGATCACCGCCGGGCTGACGCAAATCGAGCGGGCGCGGGGATTTCTCGAAGCGGCGACATTGTCGGAAGACTGGATTCGCGAGATGGGGCAACGAGCGTTGTTGCTCGAAGCGCATCACACGACGCACATCGAAGGGACACGGCTGACGCTGGAACAAGCGGAACGCCTGCTGGCCGGCGAAAGTGTTCCCAACGCCGATCCCGACGACGCTCGCGAGTTGCTGAACTATCGCCGCGCGTTTGAGTTCGTCTCCGGCTATCTCGCCAGCGGTTCGCCGATCACCGAAGGATTGATCCGCGAGATTCACAAACACTTGGTCGAAGGCGTTCGCGGTGGCAGCGCCGCGCCGGGCGAGTACCGTCGCGTCCAAAACTTCGTCGTGAATTCGGCCACGGGCGAACCGGTTTACACACCACCGCCAGCCGGAGATGTCGCGTCTCTGATGGCTGAGTTGGTCGAGTGGCTCAACGCGAAGACCGAGATTCATCCAGTGCTCGTCAGCGGCATCGCTCAATTTCAACTCGTTCACATTCACCCGTTCCTGGACGGCAACGGCCGCTCGTCGCGCTTGCTCTCGACGCTTTGCTTGTACCGTGCCGGCTATGACTTCAAGCGGCTGTTCACGATCAGCGAATACTACGACCGCGACCGCAAAGCGTTCTACGCGGCCATCCAAGGCGTTCGCGACCAAGACATGGACCTGACCGGCTGGCTGGACTTCTTCGTCGATGGCCTGTCCACGCAACTCGACGAAGTGAAAGAGCGCGGCGAACGAGTCATCGCTCGCGACGTTCTGGCTCGGCAACACAGCCTCAACCCACGCCAAACGGCCGCGATCGGATTTGCTTTGCAGCAAGGCAGCCTGACCATTCAAGACTTCGAGCAACTTTGTCCCGGCATCAACCGCCGGTCACTCCAACGCGATCTCAAAGCCATGCTCGACAAGGGCCTATTGGTCGCCGAAGGTGCCACGAATCAACTTGTTTATCGACTCATGGACTAACCACGCCAACTTGCGACAAACTTGCGACACAACTTGCGACACAACTTGCGACAGCTCACGGCGTCCCCTCGCGCGAAGTTCACGACGGTCAGAGTTCATCGGAGTCGATCAGCACTCGGCCGTGGCCGTTCTTTTCCAGCCACCAGTAGGTGAAGTGCTTTGAGAGCCAACTGGCGGCACGCTCGGTGGCAAGCTGACGCACGGTCGAAGTGTAGAGGATCGGAATTCCGAACTTGGCCTCGATGGCATCCAGGATGCCGACGACGGCATTGGGATGAACGCCCGACGGAATATCGAACGGCTCGAAGCCACCCTTGATGTCCTCAAAGGTCGCTTCGATCAGGATGGCCTTCCACCGAAACCGGGCAAGCCGAGCGCAGGAAGCCAGAAAACGCTCTCGGTATGTCACCGTGCAGGCGACGATGTCCGCGAGGCTCTTGCGCTCCAAACAAAGTTCACGCTCCAACTCCTCGATGGTGTAGTCGCCCGTTTTCAACGCCTTTCGCCGCTCGCCGGCAATCCAGTTCGGGTGGTTGTCGAACAGAGGGAGCGGCTGCTTCTCGCGCGTATCGACCAGCACGACAGGCTTCGGGACTCCCGCGCTGCGGAGGATGCTCCGCCCATTGCGCGTCACTTGAAGCCGCTTGGAACTCGCCGAAACGAAGCGAGCAGATTCGTTGGTCATGGCAAGTCCCTCAAGTTTTCGGAAAACCATGCGGAGGCCGTTCGGTTGGATGTCAGTTTCCAATGCCAACTCGGACATGACCAGTCTTCCGCGCGAACCGCGGCCTTGGTCGTCACGAGTGCGTGAGCATCTCCGGACGTGACTTCTGACGAACGCAACAGGTCGCCGAGCCTTTCTCCGTCAGGACCGATCATTCACAATCGGCCAACTCCGATCCCTGTCTCAGTGACCTACCGAACTCTTTTTCAACGGACCTCAGCATGTCACGACGCTCGATCCTTTGCTTGTTCCTGATCGTTGGTTTGTTCGGCCAGATTAGTTGGGCTCAAGACACGAAAGCCGAGAAAAAAGATCCGCCGAAGCCAGCGGTCAAAACGCCGCCGAAGAATGTCGTGCCGCCGACGCAGGCCGATGTCCCCTACGGCAAGCACGAACGCCAGGTGATCGACTTCTATCAGGCGAAGTCGGACACACCGACCCCGCTCGTCTTCTACATTCACGGCGGCGGCTGGCAGGGAGGCAGCAAAACGGGTTTCAATGTGAAGCCGTTTCTGGAAGCGGGCATCTCCGTCGCGGCGATCAACTACCGCTATGTGAAGAACGGCGTCGAAGAGAAGGTGGAACCGCCGGTGAAGGCTCCGTTGCATGATGCCGCTCGCGCATTGCAGTTCGTGCGCTCGAAGGCCAAAGAATGGAACATCGACAAAGTCCGCATCGGCGCGACGGGCGGTTCGGCGGGTGCCTGCTCGTCGTTGTGGCTCGCGTTCCATGACGACCTCGCGGACGCGAAGAGCGACGACCCGATCGCGCGCGAATCGACGCGCTTGTACTGCGCCGCGGTGAGTGGCGCTCAAGTGACTCTCGACCCGATCCCGCTGCGCGAATGGATGCCGAACTACAGCTACGGCGCGCATGCCTTCGGTCTGAAGAGCCTCGACGAAGTGAATCAGCAGCGCGAGAAAATCGCCGATTGGATCAAGGAGTACTCGCCGATGTCGCACGTGACGAAAGACGACCCGGCGATCGGCCTGTTCTATGGCGGCGTCGCCGGGGCCAAGAAGGGCGAAGAACATCCTGACCCGACGCACTCACCAATGCTCGGCTTGATGCTGATGGAGAAACTCAACAGCATCGGCGTTGAAGGTCACATGACCTACAACGGTGGGCCAACTCCGAAATACGCGAACGCCACCGCCTTCTTGATCGAGCGGTTGAAAAAGTAGCGTGGCGAAGCCGCAAGCACGTAGGCGAGTCGCTCCTGCGACTCGCATTCCGAAAGTCGGCTGATTCCTAATGATCCGATTCACTGTCATTGTTCGCGTGACGGGAATCTCAGTCGCGGGAGCGACTGAGCTACGTACTTGGCCCCACTACAGATTGATCTCGAACCCCTTGCGGGTTTCGCGTCCGAGGAACGAGTTCGCCTGAGCGTCACCGACGATTTCGCGCTGGACCGGATCCCATTTGACTTCGCGGTTCAGACGCATGGCGATGTTCGAGAGGTGGCAGATTTCGAGCATTCGGTTGTGCGACCAGACGTCGGAGATGGGTTGCTTCCGCGCTTTCATGCCTTCGATGAAGTTGGCGGTGTGGTTCTCGCTGACCTTGCCGCCGTAGACCTTCTCGACGGCGTCCTCCGGCAGCGGCTTGTCCTTCAAGTCTTCCACCGGTTTTCCGGTGAGCTTGCCGCGGTTGACGAAGAACCGGCCTTCGGTCCCCTCGAACAAAATGCCGTTGTCTCCTTCGCTGGTGATGACCAGTTCGACGTTGTTGGGCATGTCAACGCGGATCGTGAATTGCGTCGCCGCGTTGTACCGATCGCTGACCGTCGGATGGCCGTCCTTGTACTCGACCGGCAGCATGAATTGGATCGGAGTGATTTTGCTCGGCCCCGTTTCGGTAGCACCCAGTGCCCAGCAGGCGATATCGACGTGATGCGCGCCCCAGTCGGTGAGCTTTCCACCAGAGTACTCGTGCCAGTTGCGGAACGAGTAGTGGCAGTTGCTGTAGAGCGGCACTCCGCCGCCGTAGCCTTGGCGCAGTTCCGGCAACGCCCGATACGGAACCTTCGGTGCCGGGCCGAGCCAGAAGTCCCAGTCGATCGATTCCGGAGCCGCGATCTCCGGAATCACCGGTGACGCCTCCATGCGGTCGATGCCGCAGGTGACTTTCTTGACCGTCCCAATGCGGCCGGCTCGGATGAGAGCGATCGCCTTCAAGAACCGCAGGTCGATCTCCGTTCGCTGCATCGTGCCGACCTGAAACACGCGGCCGGTCTCCTTGACGACCTTTTCGATGAGCTTGCCTTCATTGATCGTCAACGTGAGCGGCTTTTCGCAGTACACGTCTTTGCCGGCGAGCATCGCTTCGACCGCGATCTTCGTATGCCAGTGATCCGGCGTGGCGATCATCACCGCGTCGATGTCTTTGCGTTCGAGAATCCTGCGGTAGTCCTTGTAGGCATCCGGCTTCTTACCTTGTCCCTTCTCGACCTTCGCGACGTTTTCATCGAGCACCTTGGAATCGACGTCGGCCAGAGCGGCGAAATCGGCGAACTTGAACGACTTGCTGGTGATCGTCCAGCCTTGATTGCGCAGTCCGATGGTCGCAAAGACCGGACGGTCATTGGCGGCGACAGACCCCAACGCCCGATGCGCCGGCCGCAGCAGAATCGCGGCGGCTCCAGCCCCGGCGATGCTTTGAAGAAACTGACGACGTGATGTCTGTTGAGTCGTTTGCATTGGATGAACTCCCTCTTGAGTGGATCAGGACGAGCGCTTTGCCAAGTGACCGCCAACGGATGATTGAGTCGGCGATGACAGAAAACGTTGCACTGCCGTTTCCGTTTACGATACCTGAACTCCACAGTCGCGTGAACTACACTGCGTCTCCCCGATTCGTTGTGAACTCTCGCTGAGGAGATTCCTGTGGAGTACCGCTGGCTTCCGCCGCTGCTGATTATGTCTTTCATTCCCGCGTCGTTGGCGGGTGAAATCTCCGCAGACCGGATCAAGTCCGCGGTCGCCCATCTGGCAAGCGACAAGCTGGAAGGTCGCGAGCCGGGGACCAACGGCGAGGTGCTCACGACGGAATACCTCGCCGACGAGTTCGAGAAGGCCGGCCTCAAGCCGATCGGCGAAGGCAAATCGTATTTCCAGCCGGTGCCACTCGTGCGCGTCATCACCAGCCCCAAGTCCACGCTTCAAGCGGTGAAGGCAGGAACCACATTGGACATCCCTTGCGAAGAGGGTTTCGCTGGCGTGAGTCAAACTCAAACGGGATCTGAAGAGTTCGACGCCGAGGCCGTCTTCCTGGGACACGGCATCACCGCGCCGGAATTCGGCTGGGACGATTATCAGGGTGTCGATGTGAAGGGGAAGATCGTCGTTCTCTTCACGAACGAGCCGCCGTCGAGCGATCCCAAATTCTTCGGAGGCACCGCGCTGACGTATTACGGACGCTGGACGTACAAATTCGAGGAGGCTGCTCGGCGCGGAGCGCGGGCCTGCTTCATCATTCATACGAGTGAGACCGCGGGTTATCCCTATTCGGTCGTGCGGCGACTGGAGAGTGCGCAGCTCAAACGGGAACCTGGTCGCCCCGGGTGTGCCAATTTTGCCTGGCGCGATGAATACAGAGTTGTCAGAATGAGGTTGAAAATGTTCGGAACCTCTTTCTGGAGTCGATCATGGATGATGTCCCACAAGTGAAATCCGAGTTGTTGATGCCAGCGGTTCGGGAGCAGGTG
>CAMDEA010000153.1 GCA_945893045.1 Planctomyces sp. SH-PL62 | reverse complement strand
TTCCACGTCGTCGCAAGGTCGTCGGTCGATCTGCATCGCTCACTTCCACGCGGCCTGAACCTGAATCATGTGCTGTGTTACCAAGAGCCGCGTGTGGTTCAGAACGACTGGACGGTGTCGTGGTGCAACCGGATATTTCAGTTGGGGCCGGAGCATCAGAAGTTGTCGTTGGCGCGGAAGAAGATCCTGGTGAGCGAGCTGCTCGACGGAACAATTCGCTTGACGTCTGGAGCACGTTCACTGTCCTGGAAGGAGGTCTCGGCCCGCCCGCCGAAGGTGACACCCAAGCCCAAGCCACCCGCGTCAAACAAAGCCCCGTACAAGCCCGCAGCGAACCAACCTTGGCGTCGGCGGTAGTGATGCAGCCAAGCGAAAAAACTGGGGGGCTGGCCCGTTCCGCTCCGGTTCGCTGGCGCTCACCTACGCGGAACGGGCCAGCCCCCCAGAACCGCAATGTGACATTTCTAAGTGGGCGAACCCTGTGACATTTCTATCTTGGTCCGACAAGCCGTTCGAGCGTATCGCGAAGTTGGTCGTCCATCGTCAGCCGACCGTCCACGAGCTTTTCGAGCAGTTGCTCCTGAAGACCCGCGATCTGGCTGAGTGTGCCGACACCGACCAGCGCAGCGGTCCCTTTGAGCGAATGTGTCAGACGATGGGCTTCGAGCGTCGCGTCGCGGTCGTCCAGACAAGCGTGCATGATCGCGAACGCGCGGCGCAGCTTCGGCATGTCGTCGCGAATCTCATCGACGAAACTTTCGATCGCTTCGCGGTTCATGGGGTACGTCAGCCTTTCCAGGCTGACCCGAAGGTGAGATCGGATTGGGAGTCAGAACCGCAGTCAGCCTGGAAAGGCTGACCTACTTCAGCGCCTTCAAGATCAACGAACCCATTGGACTGTTCGAGACGGCTTCGGAGTGATCGAAGATCGACAACGAGCGTGCCTTCATACGCGGCAGACGAAACGCAGTGACGGACTGTTGCAGCGCGTCGGCCAACGCGGCGAGATTGCCAACCGATTCCGCTGCCTGCTTCGTTTCCGAGGCCGTTTGTTGCGTCACGTGCGAGATGTTTCCCATCGACTTGGACAACTCTCCCGCGCCTTGAGCCTGTTGCCGAATCGTCTGCGTCATCGAGTGCATCAGCTCGGCGAGGTCTTTCGACACCGCGTCGATCTCGTCGAGCGTGTATCCGGCTTCCGCCGCCAGCTTGGAACCGGCGACCACTTCCTTCGTGCAGTCTTCCATCGCGGTGATGGCTTCGGCCGTTTCGCCTTGAATCGCTTTGATCAGCGATTCGATCTGCTTGGTGGCGTGGTTGGCTCGTTCGGCCAGGCGTTCGACCTCTTCGGCCACGACAGCGAAGCCTTTGCCGGCATCTCCCGCCATCGCGGCTTGGATCGAAGCGTTGAGGGCCAGGATGCTCGTGCGATCGGCGATGTCACCGATGAGCTGCACGATCTCGCCGACTTCCTGCGACGATTCACCCAGCCGCTTGATCCGTTTGGCGTTCTCCTGCACCTGGTCGCGGATGCGCTCCATGCCCTGAATCGTGTTGCGAACCGCCTTCGTTCCCTGCATGGCGTTCTCGCGAGCCTTGTTGGCGACGTTGGCCGATTGCTCGGTGTGGTCCGAGACCTGTTGAATGGAAACCGCCATGCCGTCGAGCGAGGCTGAGGTCGCGACGATTTGCGATGACTGTTGATCGGCTCCGCTGCAAACTTGGTCGGTCGTCTTCTGAATGTCAGAGGCGGCGGTCGTCACCTGCGTGGCCGCTTCGTGAATGTTGCCGATGATCGTCCGCAGTTGGTGAATCAAGTGATTGATCGACTCGGCGATGCCGCCGGTGAGGTCGTCGGTGACTTCGGCTTCTCTAGTCAGGTCGCCGCTGGCGATGATTGCGACTTCCTCTTTCAGCTTCTGCACGGCGAACTGAATCTTGTCCCGCTCATCGCGCGTCTGGATCAGCGAAAGCGTGTTATCACACATCGCGTTGAGCGACATCGCGACCGTTCCCAGTTCGTCGTCGGAGAGGACTTCCGTGCGTGCGTTGAAGTTACCGATGCCGATTTGACTGAGCATGTTGGTGATCGCGTCCGTCTGTCGCGTCAGGCTGCTGGCCAGAGCGAATCCGGCGAGCACCACCGCCAACGTGGCCATCGCGACGATCGCCAGCATCGTCAGGAACATCCGCCGAACCGGCTCGCGGACTTCGGCCAGGTCGATCTTGGAAATCAACGCCCACGTCACCGGCTTATCGCCGTCCACTCCCGCGTGAACCGTGATCGGCTGCCAGGAATTGAGCACCTCTTGACCACGATAGTCGGCGGTGGACATCGTCGCGGACTTGCCGGCCAACGCGCTCTGCGCGGCTGGTGTGTCCACTTTGATTTCCGGATTGATGATCGTCGTCTTGCGCGTGATCCGTCCGGTCGTCTGCAAGTCGCTGACGAATCGCGAGTCGTTGCGGAACAGCTTGTCGGCACCAACCGCGTAGGTCTCACCCGTTGTGCCGAGTCCAGTTCGCTCGCCAAGGATCGCCGAGACCCTGTCGATGGGAGCCTGAAAGACCACGACGCCGACCTTCTTGCCGTCGTCATAAATCGGAGCCGCGAGAAACATCGCCGCGTCGTCGTAAGACGGGGCATACGGTTCGTAATCGAGGCAGGCGACGAAGTCCGCCGAATCGGCTGACGCCGCTTTCGCAAACGCGCGGCCCAGATTTGACTTCGCGTGCGGGCCGTCTTTCAGTGACGTCGTGAAATCCAATTCCTTGAAGCACGAGTAAACGACGTCGCCGGTTTCGAGGTCCGCCAGAAAGACGTCATGCAGTCCGAACTTCTGCTGGAAGCTGCGGATCACCGGATGATACTTGGCATGCTGCTCGCTGTAGGTCGAGCGATCGCCGGCTCGATCCAACAGGTGCTTGCGGTGCAGCGGGTTCGGATTGCTCCGCACGTATTCGTACTGCAAATAGACCGACTCATCATCCAGCCCATCGAACAGGCCGTTGATATTCGGCGACTTGTTGGGATTGCGCTTGCGGTACTCGTCGCTGTAATCGTTGGCGTAGTAGTTGCGCAGTTGCTTGCGCATGTTTTCGAGTTCCGCCGGCGCGACTTCGTTCTCTTCGAGGACCGTGCGGAACGAAGTCCGAAAGTCCTGCATCGCCTCGACCACCATGCGGTTCTCGGCGAAGGTGGCGATCTGCGCTTCCAGCATTTGGAAATGCTGCTGCAACTGGTTCGCCTTGATGGACCGCACCGCCTCCAACTGGTCCACGGCTTTGGCCATGACCGCTTGCTCGGCGTTGAAGTACACCGACGCTCCCAACACCAGCAGCGGAATCACCGCGACGAGCAACATCCCCAGCAACAGCTTGCTGCGAATGCTGGTGCTCACCGCTCGGAAGAAGTCCCCGCCGAAGCTCTTTGGCTGATCCATGTCACATCCCTCGTGAAGGCAGTCGTTCCCCGCTCATTGCTCGTAGTGACTGCATTCAAGCGGTCCCTCCTCGGACCCGATGAATCGGGTCACTACCAGCAGCCTCCGCGCAGCGTGTCCCCAAAGACTCCGCGCACGAAGCTGGGGAAAAATGCGCCATGAATCGGGAAAGGCAAACCGCTTCCGAGCAGGGAGGGTTATCCGACGATGTTGCTTTTCGGCATCACGCGGGGAGTTCCGGTTGCACCGGTTGACCGGCTGGCTGATCAGACAGGCGAGCGGGGCGGCGTCAGCAACAAACGCCCCCATCGACCTTGTGTCGATGGAGCGACAGATGGATGACTAATTCGCGGTGACACGTGCCGGAGCCGGACCCCATCCGCCTCGTGCGGATGGTGAATCAGATTCTTCAGTGATCGATGACCATTGATCTTCTTCACCATCCGCACGAGGCGGATGGGGTCTCGAAAATGGACCTGACAAACGACGTCGTTAGCACACCATCGGTCGCTCCATCCAGACAAGCTGGATGGGGGCGGGACAATTCGCAAAGTGTGTCGTGCGCCCACCTACGACTGCGGCGGTTCGTAGCCCTTGATCTCATACGGCGAATCAATCGAGGCCGAGTTCCACAGCTCTTCGAGGATCTTTTCCATTTCGCCTTGCTCGTCCGTTTGCAGCAACGTCAAGCGGATCTTCTCCTGGACTTCATCGAACGGGACATGTCCGGCGTTTTGACGTTCGACGACACGCACGACTTGAAAGAAGCCGACAGGGGATTCCAGCAACTCACTTGGCTCGCCGATCGGCAACTCGAACAACAACTTTTCGATCTTCTGGTCGGCCAGGCTGCCTTCATTGGTCCAGTCTCGCAGACCTTTATTCTCCGCCGTGGAACCGTCGGAGATTTCGCCGGCCATTTCTCCAAAGTCGCGGCCTTCCTTGAGGCCGTCGGCCAAGATCCGCAGCTTCGCACGAGCCTGCTGTTCATTGGCTCGTGAGATCAAGATTTGCTGCCACCTCACGCGGCGTTGGAACTCGTAGTCCTTCAAGTGCTGCTGGTAGTACGCGAACAAATCCTGCCGGCTGAGCTTGCGATTGTTCTTCACCTTGCCAGCCAGGTACTGCTGAGCCATCACCTTGTTGCGAAACTGGTACTCGACCATCGCCAGCGACGTGCCGTGCTGTTGCAGTTCGCGATCCAGCTCCGCCGTGCTGGTGACTTTCATTTCTCGCTTCATCTGATCGAGCTGCTCTTGAAGCTGCTTTTTCATGAAGCCGTCAATCTGCTTCTGTTGATCCTTCTTGAGCGACCGCCGCATTGCTTCGGACAACAATTTGCGTTCGACATGCGCTCGCAGGTCGCGTTCGATGAGCTGCTCGATCTGTTTGCGATATTGATCCGGCGGCACTTGGTCGCGCATTTTCGTTAGCTGCTCGGCGTACCGTTCCAGAATCTCCGCTTCAAACAGCGGCGCGCCATTCACGGTGGCGACGACGCGATTGCCTTCCAGTTCTTTCGGAACCTCGCTGTCGGACTCAATCGCCCCCACGAGTTTGACACCCGATTTCTCGTCATCTCGGCCGTCCTGCTGCTTGTCGGCCTGCGCGGTTTGCTCCGAGTTCCGAGCGCCCACCTTTCTCGGCGGCGGCGGCCCGACCACCGGATTATCGACCTTCGGACCCAGCCCGGTGTCTCCTTTGCAACCAGCGATTGCCAGCAGGACCGTCAGTAAGATTTGAGTCAGTCGCATGAACCGCATCCTTGCGGAGTTTTGAAATCTGAAATCTCAAATATGAAATCTCAAATCCTGAAAGGGGCGGGACTATCCGCCAATTTCAAATCGGCTGCAACACCGCTTTTAACAGCGGCAACAGACCCTCAAACGACGTCTCCGCCGACTCGCCCATCGGCCAGTACGCCGACTTCGTATCGACGACTCTCAAGCGTCCCTTGTGATGTCCCACCAGCGGCCGCAACCGCGAGGCGTCGCGGTAGCCGAAGACCAGCCAGTCGTTTTCACGCGTGATCCGGTCGATGCTCCAGCGAGCGGCACTCAATTGGATTTCGCGCAGCTTCACCAACTTCTCAGCCAGCTCCGGCAGCGGGCCGAAGCGGTCGCGGAGTTCGTTTTGCCAATCGGCCAACTCCTCGAACGAACCGACCGCCGATAATTTTCGATAAGCCTCGATCTTCGGCCGGCCCGGCGGGACGTATTCGTGAGGCAGGTACGCCGTCACCGGCAGATCGACCTGGACGTGAATGTGCTCCTTCACCGGCTGCTTCTTGGCGGATCGAACCGCGTTCTCCAAAAGCTGGCAGTACAGCTCATAGCCGACCGCCTCCATGTGCCCGCTTTGCTCGGCCCCCAGGATGTTGCCGGCTCCGCGAATTTCGAGATCGCGCATCGCGATCTTGAAGCCGGCCCCCAGCTCGCTGAATTCCTCAATCGCCTTGAGCCGCTTCGTCGCCAGCGGAGTCAGCGACTTGCCCTCTTCGAGCAGCAGATAGCAGTACGCCTTGTGCTTGTACCGGCCGACTCGACCCCGAAGCTGATGCAGGTCAGCGAGTCCGTAATTCTGAGCATCGTTGATGAAGATCGTGTTCGCGTTCGGGATGTCGATACCGCTCTCGATGATCGTCGTACAGACGAAGATGTCGAGCTCGCGGTTCACGAACTTGACCATGACCTCTTCCAGTTCGTGCCCCGCCATCTGCCCGTGCCCGATGCCGATGCGCGCCTCCGGCACGATCCGCTGAATCCGATCGGCCATCGACTTGATGTTGTAGACCCGGTTATGCACGAAGAAGACCTGCCCGTTGCGATTCAGCTCCCGCACGATCGCCTGCCGAATCAGATCGCCATCGAACCGGCACACGCGCGTTGTCACCGCCATGCGATCGACGGGCGCGGTCGTCAGGTTGCTGATGTCTCGAATCCCCAGCAGCGACATGTGCAACGTGCGCGGGATCGGCGTCGCGCTGAGCGTCAGCACATCCACTTCCAGCCGCAGGTGTTTCAAGATCTCCTTGTGCTCGACCCCGAAGCGTTGCTCCTCGTCGATCACCAGCAAACCAAGGTCTTTGAATCTCACGTCCGGAGACACGAGCCGATGCGTCCCGACCAGCAAGTCGATCGTGCCGTTCGCCGCCCCCTCGACAATCTTCTTCTGCTCCCCTTTCGTCTTGAACCGCGAGATCCCCTCGACCGTGATCGGGAACTCGGCCATCCGTTCTGAGAACGTGCGGTAATGCTGTTCCGCGAGCACCGTCGTCGGCACGAGCACCGCGACCTGCTTGCCAGCGTCGATCACTTTGAACGCCGCACGCAGCGCGACCTCGGTCTTGCCGTAGCCGACGTCGCCGCAGATCAACCGATCCATCGGCCGCGCCCGTTCGAGATCCCCCTTGCAGTCTTCAATCGCGCTGAGCTGATCCGGCGTCTCTTCATACGGAAACGCCGCATCGAACTCCTGCATCATGTGCGAGTCCGCCGGATACGCGAAGCCCGGCTTCGTCTCGCGGGCCGCTTGCAGCAGGATCATGTCCGTCGCCAGATCCGCGACCGCATCCGCCACCTTCTGCTTGCGCTTCGCCCAGGACGTCCCGCCAATCGTGCTCAGTTCCGGCGATGACCGTTGACCGCCGACGTACTTCTGCACGAGATGAATGAGCGACACCGGCACATAGATCAACACACGGTTCGCGAACTCCAGCGTGAGATGCTCCTCGGTCGCGTCTCCCTTCTCCATCAGCTTCATGCCGCGATACCGAGCGATCCCGTGCGAGAGATGCACGACGAAATCTCCTTCGCTCAACTCGATGAAACTGTCGATCGCCCGCGACTCAACTTTCCGCCGCCGCTTCGTCTCTCGCGCGATCGTCGTCCGTCCGAACAACTCGTGATCGCTGAGCACAATGATTCGCTCAGCCACCAGCCGAAACCCCTTGTTGACCCGGCCAACACACAGTGAAACGCGCTCGTGCAGCGCTGTTCCCTGTCCGGCCGATGGCTGATGGCCGATGGCTGATGGCCGTAATCCCAACTCCTCCTGACCATCAGTTTTGGTATGACGGCCATCAGCCATCAGCCCACAGCCTTCAGCCGAACTCACTTCGCGTAGCAGTTCGGCCAGTCGCTCGCGTTCCCCTTCGTTATGGCACGCGATCAAGACTTGTTCATCGCGGCCAACCACCGCTGCCAGTTCGTTGAGCACTTCGTGCTTCGGGCCGGTGAAGCGTTCAATCGACTCAACCTGCAAGTGGCAGGAAGTCTCGAAGCTGTCGGCCGCCAGTGGAGCGATCGTCACATTCGCGAAGTCCGTCAGCCGAGCGATGACGTGTTGCATCTCGGCCAACCCATCGGTCTCGCGAAGTCGCTCGCGATACTGCCGCGCTTCGTCGATCAATTCGGGCAACTCAACGATCGCGACCCAACTGCCAGCCGGGAGATGACCGGAGAGAAGGGGTCGGGAGTCCTTTTCAGAGCGGCCAGTCAGTTCGACTTCAGAGTCGCGCGACGCAGGGCCGCTCTGAAAAAGACTCCCGACCCCGTTGCTCACCAACGCAGTCACGCTCACCTCGCTCAACGTCTCAATCGTCCGCTGCGATTCGACATCGAACCGCCGCAGCGATTCGAGTTCGTCGCCAAAGAACTCCAACCGCAGCGGGTCTTCCGAGTCCGACGGGAAGATATCCACGATCCCGCCGTGAACGCTGACCTCGCCGGGGAGTTCAACCGCCGGGACACGCTCAAACCCGCGCTCGATCAGCCAGCGCAGTAACTCTTCCACATCGACGTCGCCGCCGACTTGCAGCAGACGTGATGAAGCCGCGATCTCATCCCGTCCCGGCACCGGCTGCATCAGCGCCGGCCCACTCGTCACGATCACGCGCGGCGGCTTGTCGGATGCCAGCGACCGCAACACGCGCAGCCGAGCACCTCCCACCGCATCCATCGCCGAACCATCCGGCGGCCAACTCTCCCACGCCGGAAAGATCGCCGGCACTTCGCCGAGGAAGTTGAAAGCATCATCCGCGAACTCATCGACATCGTGCATCCGCGGCAGCACGACGACCAGCGGCTTGTCACCATCCACTTGTTGAGCCAACGCCGCGACTACCAACCCAGCCGACGAACCCCACGCCCCATCAATCGCCCCCGCCTGCCCACGTTTCAGCGCGGCGACGACTGCCGCAAACGACGCCTGCTTGGGCAACAGCGCGGGCAGCTCGCGCAGGGTTTTCCCCAGGCGATTCGCATTCAGCGAGTCGTCTTTCCGTCGAGGCTTCGGCATGAGTCGAGGTTTGTAGGATGGGCACTCCTGCCCGTCCATACGTCGGAAAGTCTTCGACGTGGCATGAGTCACGTTTCGCCGGATCAGCCACTCGTCAACAACGAAGTGCGAGTCGATCAACGCTTGCAGAGTCGGACTGCCGGAGAACCGCCTGAGTATCAACGTGTCCGCGAATAAGAACGGATAGGTTGCCTCTGGTGGAAGTTCACGAAGCCGTTGTTTCCCGAAGCAGTGCCCGTTCAAAGAACCAAAAACGGTGCAGGCAAAAAAATCACCCACTTCGGAACCAGCGACAACTCAGTGTTCACTGAATCGTCTCTGGTTCGCGAAGTGGGTGAAAAGGCTCCTCGACTAGGACTCGAACCTAGAACCTAGCGGTTAACAGCCGCTCGCTCTACCGATTGAGCTATCGAGGAAAACTCACGGACGCGGCGTCCGTGAATGAGGCGGGGTGTGTACCGGATGATGTCGGGTGATGCAAGCCTTTCTCCGGTTCGCTGAAGACGATCAAACAGTGACCGATTCGGGCTTGAGACAGCGGCCGATTTCACGGACGGCCTGTCGAAGTCGTTGCGCATTTTCGACGACGGCCAATCGCAGAAAACCTTCGCCTTCGGGACCGAAGCCGAGGCCGGGACTGACGGCGACTCCGGCTTCGTTCAGCAGCTTCATCGCGAAGGGGATTGAACCCATCTCGGACCACGGTTCGGGAATCTTGGCCCACACGAACATGCCGGCTTTTGGAGATTCGATGTCCCAGCCTTGGCGGTTGAGACCATCCACCAGCGAGTCGCGGCGGTGTTGGTATTCCACACAGAGTCGTTCGATCGCTTCGTCGCCATGACGCATGGCGACGATCGCGGAGATTTGAATCGCTTGAAAGATGCCGTAGTCGTAATAGCCCTTGATCGTGCCCAGCGCGCGGACCATCTCGGAGTTGCCGCAGCAGAAGCCGATGCGCCAACCCGCCATGCTGTAGCCTTTGCTCATGGTCGTCAGTTCGACGCCGATGTCGATGGCTCCGGGAGTCGCCAGAAAGCTGGGGGCTTGATAGCCGTCGTAGCAGATGTCGGCGTAAGCGAAGTCGCTGATGACAAGAAACTGGTACTTCTTCGCCAACGCGACGAGATCAACGTAGAAGTCTTGCTCGATGCAGGTGCCCGATGGGTTGTGCGGGAAGTTGACGATCACCAGCTTCGGCTTCGGGAAGAGATGCTCGCAGGTGTAGGCGATGTTCGAGAGAAACTCTTCCGGATTGCGGACGTCGAGTGCGATGACGTTGCCGGAGGCGAGCATCACGGCATACGAGTGAATCGGAAACGTCGGAGCCGGCACGATGGCGGTGTCGCCCGGTCCCATCAGAGCCAGGCACATGTGGCTGAAGCCCTCTTTGGAGCCGATGCAGGCGATGACTTCCGACTGCGAGTTGAGTTGCACGCCGTACTTGCGGTCGTAGCGTTTGGCGACTTCGCGGCGCAAGTTTTCCACGCCATTGCTGACGGAGTAGCGGTGGTTACGACTGTCAGCGAGCGACTCGATCATCTTGTCGATCACGAATTGTTCGGGCGGATCGGTGGGATTGCCCATGCCGAGGTCAATGACGTCGATGCCGTCTTGACGCTTCTTGTGCTTGAGCTTGTTGATCTTGCCGAACAGGTACGGCGGCAGTCGCTTGACTCGGTCAGCAACCGGGATCTTGAACGGTTCATCGGAGAACGACGATTCGGTTTCACTTCGCATAATGGCAGGGAGCGCAAAATGAGGCGAGGGAATTTGCTCAGCAGCCGATGGATGCGCTTCCGCGGCACTCAGGCAGCGGGCGGATTCTACTAACCCGCTGACCGATGAGAAGTTCGTGGGCGACGAAGACGACATGGCGGGTGATAAAAACTCGGAGTGATTACTTCGCGGAATTCGTCGGCCGTTTGGCGGGTGTGCGATTCACTGGCAGTGCCGTGTCGAGATCATCATCACTGCTGGAGACCGCGGGTCTCACGCTTTTGGTCGCCGTCCCCTTCGCGCTGGCAGGACGAATCGGGTTGTTGACTTCATCGGCCGAAGCGGCCTTCGGAACCGAGCGCGTGCTGATCGGTTTCGCGGCGTCGGTGCGTGAGACGTGGGAAGGCTTCATGCCGCCGGTGGAGGTGCCAACGAAGTAGTTGTCGACGCGGGTCTCCTTCTTGAGATTGTCGAACACGAGCGCGACTTGTTCCTGGATCTTTTCGCGTTTGATCTGGTCCTCAAGCTCGGCCTGCACTTGCTTGTCGAGTTCGCGGACAACCGGGTCGGTGTGACCTTCGCATTTCAGAATGACGTAACGCTGCGCGGCATTGTCGAGCTGCACGATCGCGGAGACTTCGCCGGGCTTCAGCTTGAACGCCGTCGCTTCAATGTTCGGGCTGCCGGAGTGACGCGGGATCGGCGGGATCGTGCCGTCGAGCGACTTGCTGGCTTGATCGATCGAGAACTCTTGGACGTACTTTTCAAAGTTCTCCGGGTCTTCCTTGGCTTTCTGCCAGGCGGTCTGAGCGCGCCGCTGGTTGTCGCACAGGATCATGCGAACCTTCACGCGCGGGCCGTATTCGCGTTCGAAGGACTTTTTGATTTCCGCGCTGGTGACTTGGATTTCTTCGCCGGCCAGCTTTCGCAGGGCGAGCATCGGCCAAATCACATCGTTGCGATATTGGTCCGGGTTGATGCCGCGCTCGGCCTGCAACATTTGCAGGTATTGCTCCAGCGGGATTTTGAATTCGGAGGCGATGCGGACGATTTCCTTTTCGACCTCGGCCTTGGTCACGACGATGTTTCGTTCCTGGCAGGCGAGCTGGATCGTCGCGCGGTTGATCATGTTGTCGAGAACTTCTTTGCCGAGTCGCCGAACGCATTCGGCTTCGACCTCCCGCATCGAAATGGTCGCGGACTTACCGTTGCGGCTGATTCGTGCGCCGTCGTCACTCGTTCGAGCGGCCTGCGCGTTGGCCGCCGGTGCTCCCGAATCTTTAAGCGACGATTTGCCAGAAGTGTTTGGCTTGGTGCTTGCGCGAGCCCCCGATTCTTCGGCGGCGGAGCCTGGCTGAGCACGCCAGGCTTGGAAAATGATCGCGGCTCCGAGCACAGCGGCTCCGGTTCCAGCGACGATCCACGGTAATGATGATGAAGTACGATCCTGAGCTGTCATGGCTTCGCATCCCTGCCGCCATGTGCGGCGTCTGTGAACAAGACGATCAGCCGAACTCCCCCGGCCGATTTGAGGCAGCGGGTTATAGGCCAGCCGCGAAAAATCGGTCAATGGGTTTTATTCGCGATCGCCAGTGAGGGATGTGCGACGCACGTTGCGTTACTCCACGTTAGGGCATCGCGCCGCTGATGATGACGTAGATGTTGTGCATACCCGCCCCAAATCCTCCCAGCGTGGTCACAGAGACCAGGACGATCAGTCCCAGCAACAGCGCGTACTCGACCATCGTGGGGCCATCGTCTGCGGTCAGGAACTGCTTCCAACGATTCATGGCAGGCTCGATTCGATGTGAATGATTTGAGAGGGAGCGTCTCGCGCTGGCTGTTTTGCTCACCGTGTGAAAGGCTCGGTCGCAAGCCTGTGACACTTCCTGAGCGAGTCAAGCGGTTCGTGGAATGACGGCTCAGATTGTGGAAGGCTGCTGTGGGACGCAGTTCTATGAGGCGAAATCGCCACCCGTTACCGGAGGAAAAGGCGTCTTGTCCGGTTCTTCCGATCCCGACTACAAGCCTCCGAATTCTGGCGTTGGATCGCCAGAGCGTTTTCGTCTTGGCGGTCATGGAAGACCCATGTTTCATCGTTTGCGGCGTTTGCTCTGTCCCGACCTGGCCATCGACCTGGGCACGGCGAATACGCTCGTGTCGGTTCAGGGCGAGGGCATTGTGCTCAACGAGCCTTCGGTCGTCGCTCTCGAAAAGGGAACGCGGCGAGTGCTCGGCAAAGGGACCGCGGTCGGCAAGCTGGCCAAGCAGATGCTCGGCCGCACGCCCGATTCGATCACCGCCATCCGCCCGTTGCAGGACGGAGTCATCACCGACTTCGAGCTGTGCGAGGCGATGCTGCGGTACTTCATTCAGAAGGCGTCGCGGCAGATGCGCGGCCTGAAGCCGCGCGTCATCATCGCCGTTCCCGGCGGCATCACGCCGGTCGAGAAACGAGCCGTCTTCAACTCAGCCGAACGAGCCGGAGCCGGCCGCGTGTATCTCATCGAAGAATCGAAAGCCGCCGGCATCGGAGCCGGACTGCCGATCTCCGAACCGATCGCCAGCATGGTCTGCGACATCGGCGGCGGCACCAGCGACGTCGCGATCTTCAGCCTCGGCGAGATCGTCGTTTCGCAGTCCGTGCGCGTTGCCGGCGATGAACTCGACGAAGCGATCGTCGAATATCTCAAGCAACGCTTCTCGCTGCGGATTGGCACGCCGACCGCTGAGAAAGTCAAAATCCAAATCGGCAGCGCGTACCCGCTCGAACAAGAACTGACGACGGAAGTCCGCGGCCTCGACACGATCAGCGGCATCCCGCGCAAAGCGGTCGTGACCAGCGAAGAGATTCGGGAGGCGTTGCGCGAGCCAGTCACCGCGATCCTCAACTGCGTCAAGCACTGCATCGAACAATGCAAGCCGGAACTCGTCGGCGACATCGTCGATCACGGCCTCGTCCTGACCGGCGGCGGAGCGTTACTGCGCGGGCTTGATCAACTGATGAACGAGCAGCTCGGCATCCCTGTCCGTGTCGCCGACGATCCGCTGACCACGGTGGCTCGCGGCACCGCGATTTGTCTCGATCATCTATCGCAATGGCGAACGAGCCTGGATGACGGCGCGAAGGATTTTTGAATCATCACCGTTACGGGGTCAGGCACTTCGGAATTTCGGAATTGGCCGAACGTTGCTGGATTCGCTCGGAAACTTTTGATCGGCCAATTCCGAAATTCCGAAGTGCCTGACCCCTTACCCAACCCATGACGAAACTCATCACCACTCTCTGCCTGCTGACCGCGATCGGGATGGGCTTCGCACCGTCGAATGTCCAGAACTGGCTGCGGGCCGCGATTCGCGACGGCTTTCAGCCCGGAGTGCATCTTGCCGCTTCAACGCAGCAATCGGCCGCTCGACAAGTCAGGCAGCGACTCGTCGGTGATGATGAGCGTGAACTGCAATCTCAAATCTCAGATCTCAAAACTCAATTCTCCGAGTCGCAAAAACAGTTACGCCGCGAACGTCTCGCCCATCAGCGGACCCGTGGCCAAAAGCTGCTCGCGCTGCAACGGCATGACGATGCTCGCAAGCCGCTTGATCCGCCGCCGTTGATTGTGCCGCAGGTCGTCGAGGCGAACGTGCTTGGTGACGAACTGGCCGCTTCGTGGCGATCCGGCAGGCTGCTCGACCGCGGGCAAACGAGCGGGGTCGTGGAAGCGTCGCTCGTGCTCGATGCCAACGCCAAGCTGCTGGATCAAGGCGCGGACATCGGTCTGTCGGCCGACTTGCCGGTGTTCGCGGGAAGCTGCGTGATCGGCAAGCTGCAACATGTCGGGCACTGGTCGAGCACTTGGGTGCCGCTCACCGACAAACGCTTTCGCGGACGAGCACGGCTCGCGCGAGTCACTGCCGACGGACTCGTATTCGGCGCGGAAGGGATCCTCACCGGCGACGGCAAGGCCGCCTGCTTGCTCACCAAAATTCGTGCGACCGATCCCGTCAGCGAAGGGGACGAAGTCTTTTCGCTGGAGACTCCCGGCGGCTTCGAGACGCCGTTGTTCTATGGCACCGTCACGCGAGCCGAACTCGCGGCGGGAGCCACTCATTGGGAGATCGAAGTCCGGCCGGCCATTGATCCGCAATCCACGAAGTCGGTCAGCATCGTGCGGCCGACGATGAATCCGAAACGACTGGCGAATTGAATTCGTGAGCGGCACGGCGCTAGCCGCGATTATTCATGGCCCAATGTAACCCGAAGCGTAAGCGAGGGCGTCACGCCGCTCTCCCTCGCTTACGCTTCGGGTTACATCGCAACACCGGCGGCTAGCGCCGTGCCGCTCACTTCAACCATGAAGCACCTCATCCTTCTCATCACGACGTATCTCGCTCTCGCGACGCAAGCGGCTTGCGGAACGGCGTTGTCGATCGGCGATTGCCGCCCGCCGCTGATGTGGCTGCCAGTGGTGTTGGCGTTGTCGTGGTTCACCAACGCGCGCGGCGTCGCTTGGGCATCGCTCATCGGTTTGCTGGCGGATGGGTTGTCGAGTGGACGGTTCGGCGTCGAGATGCTGGCGACCACGTTGACCGCGGCCATGATGTTGTCGCTGCGGCCTGATGCCGACGTTCGTTCGCGCTGGCCGAGGCTCGTCTGGCAAATCTCGGTCATTGCGACGGGCCTGCTGCTGTCGCGAGGTTTGGGATGCGTCTGGTCCGAGGGACCGGCCGTGACATTGCCGTCAATGACAACGCTGGCTGGCGAGGCGGCGTATGGACTGGCGTTGTGCGCCGGCCTGAGCACATTCGGAGCGCTGCGAACCAAACGCGCGGCGCGCTATCACCATGCGTAATCGACCGACACCTCTGTTCGACAGCGGACCGACGCGCGGCAGCTCGGCGTTTGACGTCGATGCGGAACCGGGCGTGCGTTTGGTCTGGCTGTTCGTAGCGATGGCGTTGCCGTTGCTCGTGGTGGCCGGGCGGCTGGTGCATTTGCAGGGATTCGTCGCCGAGGGTTTCGCCGTCGAGACTCGGCGTGAAACGGAATCGGTCGAGTCGATCCCGGCGCGGCATGGCCGCATCCTGGCGGCGGACGGAACCGTGCTGGCGTTCGATGAGGAACGCTATCGAGTGCTGGTCCATTACCGCTGGCTGGAACAGCCGCCGAATGAACGCTGGTTGCGCGACGAAGCGTTCTCTCGGCTGAGTCGTGCCGAACGCAGGGACAAGACAAAGTTCGAGCAAGCGAAAGCCAACGTCCTCGCGCGGCGCGAAGAGTTATGGCAATCGCTCGCGGAATTGACCGAGCACAACTCAGACAGGTTGGCCGAATTGCGCGGTCGAGTGCAGCAACGTGTCGAACGAATCTATCGGCTCGTCGAAGAACGTCGCGCCGAAATTGGCGAGCGAGGCGGCGTCAGCCCCCCGGTGGTCGAACTCGAAAATGAAAACCGAAGGGCTGACGCCGCCCCGCTCGCCAGTGAGTCTTTTCTTTCACCGCCTCGGAGAATGCCAGCGACTCTTGAACGCGCCTGGGAGGTCGTGAAGCACGAACTCACCACAACGCCGACGCGCGAACGGCGTGATCCGCTGCGCATCTCGGAACAATCGGACTATCACCTGTTGCTGGAAGAGATCCCGCTGGAAGTCGTCGCCGAGATCGAGACGCATCCGGAGCAATACCCCGGCGTGCGGACCGATGTGACCTCGCGGCGCATTTATCCGAACGGCCGAGTCGCTCCGCACTTGGTGGGCTATCGCGGCGAGATCAACGCGGACGAACTCCATGCTCGCAATGATCGCTCGACCAAAGGCGGGCCGCGGGATTATCAGGCAGGGGACACGATCGGACGATCGGGGATCGAGCACTCCTACGAGCATCTCCTGCACGGCCTGCGCGGCCAACGCAAAATCGTCCGCGACCATCACGGCACGATTGTACGGACAGAAATCGTGCGACCGCCGCAGCCGGGTCGCGATGTCGTGCTGAACTTCTCGATCTCTCTGCAAGTCGAGGCGACAAAGCTTTTGGAAGAACTTGTCGAGGGACCACGACGTAGCCTGACTCTCCGAGTCGGGCCTCTTCAAAATGGAGTGCCCGACTCGGAGAGTCAGGCTACGGAAGAGGCACGTCCGCCGGGCGGTTGCATCGTGGCCATCGACGTGCAGACGGGAGCGATCCTGGCGGCGGCGACAGCTCCGACGTTTGACGTCAACGACCTACTGACCGGCAGCGCCGAAGTTCGGCAAGCTCTGGACGAGGATCAACGCCGGCCTCAGTTTTCGCGAGTGACGCAGATGAGGTTGCCTCCCGGTTCGGTCTTCAAAGCCGTGTCGGCGGTCGCGGTTTTAGAGAGTCATCGGCTCGACGCGCGGCATCGCATCGATCCGGATCGTGAAATCGAATGTATTGGGTATCTCAAGGATCCGAATAAGTTGCGTTGTTATCACAGCCACGCTCACTATGGCACGGATCTGACGCAGGCGCTCGCGCGGTCGTGCAACGTGTACTTCTTCAAAGCCGCTCAAACGCTGGGTCCGCAGCCGCTGGTGCATTGGGCGGACGAATTCGGATTCGGACAGCTCACTGGCGTCGATGTGCCGGGCGAGCGGCCAGGTCATGTCCCGCGTCCGCCGGAAGCCGCGCCGAAATCTCGCCACGGTACGAAGTCGCCAATCGAACTCGTCAGCCACGAACGCCCAGCCGGCGATGACGACAATTCCGTGAAGCCGACCTCACCGTGGGAGCATGATGGAACCGCATCGGCTGCAAAGACTCGCCGAGAACCGTGGTACGACGGCGACACGCTGGGCTTGGCGATTGGGCAATCGCGACTGACAGTCACGCCGTTGCAGATCGCTCGGCTGATGGCGGCCATCGCGAATGACGGCTGGCTGGTGACGCCGCAAGTCGCCCGCGAGATCAGCGCGGCGGGCGAGGCCGAGGCAATCGCCTCCGCGATGATCGAACCGAACCGTCGCCGGCTGCCCGGTCTTTCTGAAGGGACGTTGGCTCGCGTGCGAGAAGGTTTGGAGCAAGTGGTCGCTCATCCTCAGGGGACTGGCTTCAAAACCGTCCGAATGAAAGAGGTCGCGATTGCCGGTAAGACGGGCACCGCCGAGATCGGTGGCGGTCGGCCGGATCATGCTTGGTTCGCCGGTTATGTCCCGGCGGACCGTCCTCGGATTGCATTTGTCGTCGTGCTGGAACAAGCTGGTTCCGGCGGCAAGGTGGCAGGACCGGTCGCCAAGAAGTTTGTCCAAGTCCTGTTGGATCAGGGCGTGATTCGTGCAGACTGAGTCGAGGACATCGTGAAGAGCAGTGGTCGTGCCGTGGCCGAACATCGCTTTGAGCCAGAGCGGCTCGCCGAGACGCTGGAGTTCTTGAAACGGACTCGCAGCGAGCTACGGATGCTGCGCAAGGTGCGCGTGTCGCGCGAGTGGGTGCGGATTCTCGACGTCAATGGCGATTGGTTCGAGGTCTCCGGCGTGGGCTATGGCGATGCGGACGTCATCCCGATTCTGAACGCGGTCAACACGCCGTTTAATCGGGACACGATCCACGAGCCGATCAACGCCGAATACAAAGAGTTTCTTACCGGCCGACGCTACTGCTGGGCGGCGGATCGCGTGATGTGACCCCGTTGCGATTAAACCGGCTCGAAGCGTCCGTCGGGATAACGGCGCATGCCAATCTCAGCATGGACCGGTGGGACGCTGAAGACTTGCAGGCGGACGGTTTGGTCGGCGACTTGGCCGGCGATCGTCACGTAACTGCGTGCCCAAGAGGACCGCGTGTCTCGCGGCGAGGGGAACGCGCTCCAGACCAGTTCGCTGACTTTATTGAAGTGGGCCATGAGCTGTTGCAGATCGAACTCAAAATTGATGTGGCGAGCTTCGCCGTCGTGCCGCCCGCCGACGATCTCGTAGGAGCCGAGGTACAAGCCGACGACCCAGGCCCCTTCGACGAAGTTGCAGTCAAAGCCAACGCGAGCGACACCGATCAGCGGATCGAACAGGTCGGCGATGCTGTCGATGAAGTGCGTCAGCCATTCCGGGCGGGCGTCGCGCTTGGCGGCGGCCGAGCGGTCTTGCTCCTCGGAATCCAGTTTGGTCAGGAAGTGCTCGATGGGGAGATGGTGTTGGCTCACAATCAGGCTCCAGGTTGCGTCGTCGGTCCAGGGGTCAGGTAGATATCGGGTTTGAAAGGTCGGACCTGC
>CAMDEA010000152.1 GCA_945893045.1 Planctomyces sp. SH-PL62 | reverse complement strand
CACCTGCTCCCGAACCGCTGGCATCAACAACTCGGATTTCACTTGTGGGACATCATCCATGATCGACTCCAGAAAGAGGTTCCGAACATTTTCAACCTCATTCTGACAACTCTGTATTCATCGCGCCAGGCAAAATTGGCACACCCCTTCCAAACGGATGACTGTGAGGTGATTGCAATGCACAACATTACAATTATCAAGTCTCTCTTCCATTGTCATCTGTTGACCCACGGAACGGTGAGGCTGCCTGTCTTTCAAGTGGCAACACCGGCACACAGGCGATCTCTACCCAAACGCATCCAGTCGATCACGCGATGGCGGGACAGAACAGAGCGAAGCATTTAGGATTTCATGCGGCAAAACACGAGTTCGCGTTTTCTGCGAAAGGGAATTTCGATGAAGACTGAACGAGGCCAGCCGGTCACGCGATTCACAGACGAGGTCGAACTCGCCGGGCACATCATCGACAGCTTGCTGCTGCCGAAGGTGCTCGACGAAATCATGTCGCAAGGCGGACGATTCGAAATTCTGAAAATCTCAGTCGGTCAGCGACGGCAAGACCCCAGCGCAGCGCGGTTGCTGGTGAGTGCGGACTCGGCCGAGCAACTCAACAAGATCGTGCGTGACATCGGTCGGCACGGAGCCGTGCAGGTTCATCAACAAGATGCGCAACTTATGCCTGCCGACATGGACGGTGCGTTTCCAGAGGGTTTCTTTTGCTCCACAAACCAAGAGACGCAGGTCCGCATCGGCGGCGTATGGCATCGCGTCGAGCGGCCTGAGATGGATTGCGGACTGGTGGTGTCGTCCGACAACACGGTCGCCACGCTTCCGATGGCCGATGTCCGCAAGTGCGATCTGATCGTCGTCGGGCATCACGGCACGCGAGTCCTTCCGCAGGAGCGTGATCGCGACAAGCTCGGCGTGTTCGGATTCATGCAGAGCACAGTCAGCAGCGAGAAGCCCAAGAACTTCACCGTCCGCGAGATCGCCGCCGAGATGCGTCGAGCCAAACAAGGGGACGGCAAAATCCTCGTCGTCGCCGGTCCGGCCGTCGTGCATACCGGCAGCCGAGAACATTTGAGTCGCCTGATTCGCGAGGGCTACGTGCATGTCCTGTTCGCTGGCAATGCGTTGGCGACTCACGACATCGAACAGTCGCTCTTCGGCACGAGCCTCGGTATCTCGATGGAAAGTGGCGGGGGCACGGCCGAAGGTCACGAGCATCATCTGCGTTCGATCAATCGCATCCGCCGGCTCGGCAGCATCCGCAACGCCGTCGAGCAAGGCACGCTGACCAGCGGCATCATGTTCGAGTGCGTGCAGCACAACATCCCGTTCGTCTTGGCCGGCAGCATCCGCGACGACGGTCCGCTGCCCGACGTCATCACCGACGCGCTGGCCGCTCAAGCTGCGATGCGCGAGTTGATTCATTCTCAAGGCGTGACGTTCTGTTTGATGATCGCCACGACGCTGCACTCGATCGCCGTCGGCAATCTACTGCCGGCATCGGTGAAGACCGTCTGCGTGGATATCAACCCAGCGACGGTCACGAAGCTCGCGGATCGCGGCACGTTTCAGTCGATTGGCTTGGTGACGGACGTGGAGCCGTTTTTGAGAGTGCTGGTTGAGGAAGCGACGAAGACATGAATTACTTCGCTCACGCACTGCGTTATCTCGATCGACCGTATTTCGTGGCCGGAACTGCGGTGCCCGATTGGTTGTCGGTTGTGGATCGGCAGGTGCGAGTTCGCGGCAAGCTGATCGAACCTCTTCTGGCCAACGATGGCTCACCCTTGGCCGAGGTTGCCGCCGGTACATGGCAGCATCTGCACGACGATGGCTGGTTCCATTCCACGCGGGCGTTCTTTGAGGTGAGCACTTCGCTGGCCGTCCGCTTTCGCGAAGTGGTCGGCCCCGACGACAGTCATCGCACCAGTTTCCTCGGCCACATCGTTACCGAATTGCTGATCGATGCCGAACTGATCGAGCGGCATCCAGGGCAGATCGAGCGCTACTACGATGTTCTCGCCTCGATCGAACCGCTTGAGGTGCAGCAAGCGGTCAACTTGATGGCGAAGATCCCCACGGAATGTCTCGCGCCGCTGATTCCGCGATTCCTCAGCGAACGTTTCTTGCCGGATTACCTCAGCGACGAGCGTTTGCTGCGTCGCTTGAACCAAGTGATGCGGCGGGTCAAACTGCCGCCTCTTCCGGCCGAGACAGAATCCGTTTTGCGTATCGCCCGCCCGCTCATCCGCGACCGGCTGAGCGACCTGCTGCCGGAAGAACACTTTGGAGTGCGGTGATTCATCGCTGCTTTCCTTGTCCTTGAAATCGTTGGTCTGCGGACCTCGCGATTCGCTGAGTGCTGAGTGAAATGCAAGTCAAGCGGCGATGAATCGCCGCAGTCCAAATCTCAACCAGGAGTCATCACCATGAAATTCGGAATGAACATGTTGCTGTGGGCGACCGACGTGAACGAGTCGCACTATGGCCTTCTCGATTCGCTGAAGAAGATCGGCTACGACGGTGTCGAGTTACCGATCTTCGAGATGAACACGGCCAACTTTGCGAAGCTCGGCAAGAAGCTGACCGACACGGGCCTGCAACGGACGGCCGTCACGATCTGCACCGATACCGAGAACCCGATCTCCCCGGATGCGGCGATTCGGCAGGCGGGGCTCGACCGGCTCAAGAAGGCGATTGACTGCTGCCATGCCGTGGGAGCCACGCACTTGTGCGGCCCGATTCACTCGGCCATCGGAGTCTTCTCCGGCAATTGTCCGACGACCGATGAATGGAACTGGGGCAAAGAGACTCTGACCAAAGCTGCCGACTACGCGAAGCAAGCGAACATCACGCTGGTCGTCGAATACCTCAACCGCTTCGAGTGTTACTTCCTGACCTGCGCCGCCGACGTCGGCCGCTTCTGCCGCGAGATCAATCACTCGCACTGCAAGACGATGTATGACACCTTCCACGCCAACATCGAAGAGAAGTCGATCACCAGCGCGATCAAGAGCTACGCCGACCAATTCGTCCACGTCCACATCTCCGAGAACGACCGCTCGACCCCCGGCGAAGGGGGCGTCAATTGGGACGAGACCTTCGCGGCCTTGAAAGAGGTCAACTACGACGGCTGGTTCGTGGTCGAGGCTTTTGGCCTGTCACTCCCCGCCCTCGCCGCCGCGACCAAAATCTGGCGGAGAATGTTTACCGACGAACTGACTCTCGCCACCAACGCGCTGAAGTTCATGAAGTCGAGATGGCAAGCGGCCGGCGCATGAATCCGACGACTTCGCCATACAGGCCGCCCGCGACATCATCGGGCGAGTCGTGCTCGATGTCTTCGGCTTTGCCGAGTTTGCTCGTCCAACGACCATCTGGCTGTTGCCTCGCGGCGTGCGTAAACATCAGCGTGTTGCCGTAGAGGGCGATCTTCTGAAAGCCTGGCTCAAGTAGTCCGTTGTCGCACGGTTCATAACCCAGCGTCCGGAACGCGCGTTCGAGATCGCCGATCCCGCAATCTTGGGGCGACGAAGGGATGGGCCAGAAGCCTCCCGGTTGCCACCAATGCTGAGTGTCTTCGGCCGACCACGCGATGCAGTTATAGGCCGTGGTCTGCGGACTGGTCACTCGAAAGTTGCCGGCCAATCGAGGAAACGCATCGGCCCTCATGGGATCAAGCCTTTTCGCCGGCCCCATTCCAACCAAGCCGATGCGGATGACTCGACATGACCAACGGCCTCGGACGGAACCGGCTGCTCGTTAGTGATGGCTTCCAACGCCCAGAACCATAGGTCTGGCTCGCGCCGCAGTTCTTCCAAGATCAGTGGGACCACCGCTGGTCCCATCCCGATCACTTGCTGATACGGTCGGAGCATCGCCATCTGTGTCGTGTTGGAAAGATACTGTGATTGCTCTTTCCACTCGTCTCGCAGTTGTTGAAATCGGTCGGCGAGCGATGTCTCTCGGCTCAGCTTCTTTTCGACGGCGATCATGAGAATCTCCTCGTGAAATAGCCCTTCGTGTACAAGCCTCGTATATCACGACGACCTCAGTTTGCGAAGATCATCTCGACGGTTACTCTGCCATTGGAGGCTTCACATGATAGCTCGCTGCCTGTTGGCGATGACTTGTCTCGTGGTCGTGTCGAGCCGACTCGAAGCCGCTGACAAAGGGGCTGGAACCGTAGATCGGTCCGAGGTCGTCGAGATCAAGTTGACTCCGATTGCGAAGTCGCTCGGCAAGCCGGGGCCGAGTGATTGGTTGGCGAATCATCCAGAGGCGGGGCAGACGTTCGCTCAATACGTCCAAGCGAAGCCCGTACTCAAAAGCGAGCGGCTGAAGACGATGCACCTCTGCCTGATCGGCGATTTCACGCCCGACCAAGAACGGGTGTTGAAGCTGACGATGGAGTATCTCGGCCTTGTCTACACGGTGCCGGTGAAAGTTCACCGGCGGCTGAGTCTCGACAAGATTCCTGATGAGGCACGGCGCACACATCCAACTTGGGGCGACAAACAGATTCTCTCGGCTTATGTGCTTGATCGCGTGCTGGCACCGCAACGCCCTGAAGACGCTCTGGCCTATCTGGCTTTCACCTCCAGCGATCTGTGGCCCGGTGAGAAATGGAACTTCGTGTTCGGGCAGGCGAATCTCCGGGAGCGGCTTGGCGTCTGGTCGATCTATCGCAACGGAGACCCGTCGAAAGACGACGACGCCTTCCGGCTCTGTCTGCGTCGCACGCTGAAGACCGCCGCTCACGAGACCGGTCACATTCTCACCATCCAACATTGCACGGCGTTTCAATGCGGCATGAATGGCTCGAACAACCGCCCTGAAAGCGACTCGCAGCCGCTGCACTTCTGCCCGGTCTGCCTACGAAAAGTCTGCTGGAACCTGCGCGTCGAACCGGTCGAGTATCTGACCTCGTTGGAAAGATTCTGCCGCCGCGAGATGCTCATCGACGAAGCCGATTGGTATCGGGACGCGGTTGAACGGCTTCAGAAATAGTTGTCGAACGAGGTCATCGCCTTCGACCAACGGTTGCAGCCCGCGACCGCTTTGGCTGTACTGCTCCGACTTTTGATTCCCGCCTCTAGCTAGGAACGAATTCCCCATGCACGGTCTCGAAGAATTCAAGAGCGATCCGGCCGCCGACTCCTCCGCGTCTGGGCCGTGGTATAAGGAACTGACTCGGTATCATTGGTTCGTGCTGATGGTCGCGGCGCTGGGCTGGTTGTTCGACACGATGGACCAGCAGCTTTTCAATTTGGCTCGAATGCCGGCCATGAAGGAATTGCTCGCGGTTCCGAATCAGACGCCGGATGAATTGAAGGCTCAGGTGAATTTTTATGGCCCGTTGGCGACATCTATCTTCATGATTGGTTGGGCGACTGGCGGTTTGATCTTCGGCGTGCTCGGCGACCGAGTTGGCCGCGCGAAGGTCATGTTGTGGACGATTCTGATTTACTCGATCTGCACGGGATTGAGCGCGTTTTCGGTCGGCTTCTGGGACTTCGCGTTCTACCGGTTTCTGACCGGGCTGGGAGTCGGTGGCGAGTTCGCCGTCGGTGTGTCGCTGGTGGCGGAGGTGATGCCGAATCGTGCTCGGCCGTTTGCGCTCGGCATGCTGCAAGCATTGTCGGCGGTCGGCAATGTTTCTGCCGCGTTGATGAATATCGCGCTCGGCCAGGTGGAAAGCGCCGGCGGCTTGGAAAACTTGGCCGTTGGAGAAACACCGGTCAAAGCTTGGCGAATTCTCTTCTTGATCGGCACGGTTCCCGCGCTCTTGGCGATCTTCATTCGTCGCAACCTCAAGGAGCCGGAAACCTGGAAGGCTCAACACGACGCCGGGGTCGGCAAGCAATTGGGATCGTTCGCAGAGTTATTCGGCGATCCACGCTGGCGCAAGAACGCGATCGTCGGTTTGTTGTTGGCATCGTCGGGGATCATCGGGCTGTGGGGCATCGGCTTCTTCAGCTTCGATCTGCTGTCGCCCGTCTTCCGCAAACATTTTGAAGCCGAGGGTCTCGCCGAGAATGTCGTCAGCGGCAAGGTGGCAACGTGGGTCGGTATCACGTCGGTGATGCAAAACATCGGCGGGTTCTTCGGAATCTACGCCTACAGCCACATGACGAGCATCTTCGGCCGCAAGCCAGCCTTCGCGGTGTCGTTCGTCGCGGCGATGTTCAGCACGGCTCTGGTCTTCTGGAACCTGGACCAATTCAACGAGGTGTTTTGGATGATCCCGCTGATGGGCTTCTGCCAGCTCGCGCTGTTCGGCGGCTACGCGATTTACTTCCCGGAACTGTTTCCGACTCGGCTGCGATCGACCGGCACGAGCTTCTGTTACAACGTCGGCCGCTACGTCGCCGCCGCCGGCCCGTTCGCCTTGGGGATGCTGACGAGCCAAGTTTTCTCCGTCGCCAACGGATACCAAGAGGGCATGCGCTACGCGGGTGTGACGATGTGCTCGATCTTCGTCCTCGGCTTGGTCGTGCTGCCGTTCGCGCCGGAAACGAAGGGCAAGCCACTGCCGGAGTGATCCTTGACGAGTGTAACATTGAGCAAGAGGTACTACTCAGCCAGACGGTCTCCCGTAGGTTAAGCGTGATGGCTTCTCCATTTCTTCGTAAGCCGTTTGCCGTCTTTTCAGTTGTCGTGGCCAGCATGGTTGCGGTGAGTCTTGTGTTTTGGGCGGTTTAGAGAAGTCGCTTCTCAACATCGAATCCGCAAGGCGGCACATCGAATATGAACACTCACGAATTATGTATCGAGGTCTTCAAGGCAATCCAACAAGAGCATGGGAATTCGACAGACCTCGGCTCGTACTCACGAGAGGAGCGAGTCGTGATCATTGTGGTGCATGCAGGAGGCGTTATTGACAACGGAGGATTGCAGTATCTTCTCGAAGTCGGCGTTCCCGATGATCAACAGCTTAATGAAACAATCTGGGCATTTCGCCAAATCGGGGCCGTGCATACCAGCGATGCAATCGGCAAGCTGAAACAAATCTTTCCAGACTCTCGGCTACCGGAGGCCGGATGGGATCGTGCGAGTAAGTTTCATTTCCTTCGCGAGTCCGTCCAAGAGGCCCTCGAATCGGACATGATTCCCGAAACCGGCGGTTACACATCGCTGTTAGAAGTATTCATACGCCGGCATCCGTCTTTGCTCGCGAAATCGAAATCAGCTTTCATCCGGCCCGTTGTTCCGGGTACTTGATGCGGGTGTGGAAGATGCTGATCAAGGACTTGGTCAGCGATTCTTGGATGAGGTTGATTTCGCTGAGCGTGAGCGTGCTTTCCTCGAATTGGCCGTCGAGGAGTTTGTCCATGGTGATGGCTCGGACGAGGCTTTCGATGCGTTTGGGGGTCGGCTCGCTGAGTGTGCGGCTGGCGCTTTCGATGGCGTCGGCGAGCATCATCACGCCGGACTCGCGCGACTGTGGCTTCGGGCCGGGATAGCGGAAGCTGGACTCTTCGACTTCGATCCGGTCGGGGTGGTCTTCGGCGGCTTTCGAGGCGGCGTGATAGAAGTATTGAACGAGCGTCGTGCCGTGATGTTGCTCGATGAAGTCGACGATTGGGCGCGGCAGGCTGTGTTGCTCGGCGAGGTCCACGCCGTCTTTGACGTGGCCGATGATGATCAGCGTGCTCATCGCTGGGTTCAGTCGCTCGTGCTTGCTGGAGGAACCTTCCAGCATGTTCTCAATGAAGTAGCCGGGCTTGAGCATCTTGCCGATGTCGTGGAAGTAGGCTCCGACGCGAACCAGCAGGCCGTTCGCGCCAATCCGTTCGGCGGCAGACTCGGCCAGCGTGGCGACGGTGATCGAGTGGTTGTACGTGCCGGGTGCGCGGCGGACGAGTTCTTGCAGCAACGGGTGGGAAACGTGGCTGAGTTCCAGCAGGCTGATATCGGTGACGATGCCGAACGTCGCCTCGATGAACGGTAGACTGCCGGCGACGATGTAGCCGGAGGCCAGACACCAACCGGCTCCGCGCAAGGCATGTAGCAACAAGGTTTGATCGCGCCACAACAGATCCAGCGATTGCGTCTTGATCACTGCTGTGCCGTAGGTGACGAGAAAGAACACGACTCCGCACCAGAAGCCGATCTTGATGAGCGAAGAGCGCGACGAGACTCGGCTGAGCGGTACGATGGCTGTTGCGGCGACACTCATCAGCACGACGAATTCGCCGGTATCGGCGACCGACGAAAGGGTCAGTAAGAGACTGAGCGTGAACGCGGTCAGTGCGGCGAGGTCTTGGTTGTAAGCGATGGCCAGGATCATGACCGTGACCATCAGCGGGATGATTTCGGCTCGCCACGGATCGAAGCTCAAGATACGACCAAGGAAGGCGGCCAGCACGATCGCACCGAGGTACACCGCCAACCCGCTGAGCCGCTCGACCAAGCGGGGCTCGTTCGTGACGAGGTAGTAGCCGTTGAGCACCGTCAGCACGAAGATCAGTACAAAGACGGCGGTGACACGGACGATTCGGTCACGGAGTGAAACGCCGCGTTCGACTTGATCGTACTCGTCGTGGAGCACGTCGAGCGCGGTCTCGTCAATCTTCTGGCCGGGAGGAACGAGCACGTCCCCTTGGTTATACGGATCGGTGACGTTGGAGACTTTGTCGCGTGCTTCGCGCCGCGCGGCTTGCGTATGCGACGGGTCGTAACGCAGCGAGACCAGTGACGGATGATTCGCCGTCAGCCAGCGCTCGAATGACGATTTGATCGCGGTCAAATTCGGGAGCTGCGTCCAACTCTTACCGAGCCGGCCATCTTCACGCAGTAACTCAGCGAGCAATACCTCCGACGGAGCGACCGCGTCTTTGAACGCCGCCTCGCGAGACGGCAGATCATCGGTCAACTTCAGAATGGCCAGCGACTGGTCGGAGCGGATTTTGTTGCGGCTTAACTCGAAGGGATCGACGATCCCGTAGCGTTGTAGCGGCTCCAGAAACTTCTCGGCTTCGGTGACGAGCTGCGCGATCCGATCAGACATGTCTTCCGGACGCGCGAGGAATTCCTCGGTCGCCATCGGATCATGCGGGCGGCCGGTGAAGAGGGCCGTTCGCAGCTTGCGAAATTCTTGCTCGCGCATTTCCGGCGGCATGTCGTCCATCGGCTTGTCGGTTTCGGTCCACAAGCCGAAGGCCGAGCGAGTGCTCGATCGGACGGATTCCAGGGAATCGGCTTTGGCGATCTCTTCGAGGTCCGACTTGAACGAGTCCAACAGACGCCGTGACGCCTTCGGCTCCAGGCGAAAGACAAACGGCACTTGGTCATCGGCCAGGGCCTTGGCGCGATCGGTTTCAAAGCGATTGATTCGTTTGAACGGCACCTGGGCCAAGATGCCATGCGGCTGATGATCGCCGAGCCGATACGTGAACGGCGACCGCCATGCTTCGACCGCGACGATCAACACTACCATCGCGAACAGGCAGACGAAGAACCGTAACAGAACATTGCGATCGGTCAGTGCGTTGCCGATGTGACGCAGCAACGAATCGTCGCGCAGCGTCGAGACTCGCGCGGTGCGTTTGCGTCGGAAGGAGAATGGCCCGAAGAGAATCATGTTTTGGAGTGCGGCGATTCATCGCCGCTTTCATTTTGTCGCGGAGCGACTTTGCTGTTATGCGTGGCTTTGTGTGGTTCGATCAAAAAAAGGGCTGTGCCCAAAAAGGGAAAGCGGCGATGAATCGCCGCACTCCAGAGGGGCTACTTATTCCGCCGCTTCGCGACGGGTTCGTGTTCGCCGTCGTAGGCTTTGACGATCTCGCCGACGAGCCGATGCCGCACGATGTCTTGCGTGGTCAGTTGCACGCACGAGACGCCGGGGAGATGGCCCAGCCGACCGAAGGCGTCGATCAGGCCGCTGGGCACTTGCGGCGGCAGGTCGATCTGGGTGACGTCGCCGGTCACAACGATCTTCGAGTCGTAACCCATGCGCGTCAGAAACATTTTCATTTGAGTGACCGTCGTGTTCTGTCCCTCGTCGAGGATCATGAACGTGCTGTTGAGCGTTCGGCCGCGCATGTAGGCCAGCGGCACGATCTCGATCACGTCCCCTTCGAGGTATCGCTTGACCTGCTCGTAGCTGAGGATGTCGTTGAGCGCATCCAGCAGCGGGCGCAGATACGGATTGAGTTTCGCGTGCATGTCCCCCGGCAGAAAGCCAAGTCGCTCACCCGCTTCGACGGCCGGTCGGACGAGCACGATTTTGCGGACCTGATCCTGGCGCAGAGCATTCACAGCCATCGCGACAGCAAGATACGTCTTGCCCGATCCCGCCGGGCCGATGGAGAGCGTCAAGTCGCTTTGGCGAATCGCTTCGACGTACTCGAACTGCCCGGCCGTGCGGGGATGAATTCTCCGCGCCCGGTCGAACACGTTGATGCCGCCGTCGGCTGGTTCGGCTTTCGCGCCGTTGCCGTTGGGTTTCACTCGCGGCCCGCCGCGAACGATCACGGCGTCATCAATCTCCGGCGGCGGGGTCGGGAGACCCTCGCCGAGCGCGGATACCGGAGCGAACTTCGATTGCTGGGAGACCTCGCCGCCGTTGCCGGGGCGGAGGTGCGCGTCGATCACACGGATGACTTCGCCGTCGCGCAGCAGGCCGTGCTTTTCGATGAGAGTTTGCAGCTCGGCGAAGATGTCCCGGCCGCGGGCGACTTGGGCGTCCGTGCCGAAGAGGTGGAGTTCATCGCCCCGAATCACGACCTCGATCCCGACGGACTCGCGAACTTTGCGGAGGTGTCGGTCACGTTCTCCAAACAGGGTGCGGATGAGGTCTTGATTCTCGAAGTTGATCGTTGCTTCTGACATGCCTGGATTTACCACGGGCCGCCGGTGTACTCGCGACATCCGCAAGTGTTGCGGGATTCTAGGTCGCGAATGAGGTTGGCGAAAGCAGCGCGTTGGACATTCCTGGCGGTGCGATCCGCAAACTCTGCCCGGTTTGCCAATCGCCAACAACGCGAACTCATCACGCAGACGAAGGTTTGAGCGCGAGACTCGCCTCACGCGCGGCACGACCGGAGAAGCCCTCAAGCACGGCACAACCGGAGTTCGATCAAGAGCCTGCCGCACGGATTGTGTTCGCAGCGTGGGGCAGGTTTTCAACCTGCCAACGGCGAGACGGGCAGGTTGAAAACCTGTCCCACGAAGGGACATGCCATGTATGAAGAATTCTTTGGACTACAGCGCCGACCGTTCTCGGCAACTCCGGATGCGAATTGCTTTGTGCCGCTGGAGGCTCATCAAGGAGTCCTCGACGCGCTGGCGGTCTCGTGCGAACGAGGCCAGGGGATCGGCGTGCTGACCGGTGAAGCCGGACTCGGCAAGTCGTTGGTCGGGTTGCGATTGGCGTTTGAACTGCAACCGACATTCGCGACCGTGTTCCTCGGACACTCAGCCTATGCGACTCGGCGCGCGTTGTTGCAGGCGATCCTCTATGAATTGAACCGGCCGTTTGACCGCAAGGCCGAGCAAGAATTGCGGCTCGAACTGGCCTCCGCGCTGAAGTCATTGCGACCGGAGAAACAAGGCTTCGTGTTGATTGTCGATGAGGCGCATCGGTTGAGTTTGCCGTTGCTCGACGAACTTCGCTTGCTGACGTTGTTGGCCGAGGCTGGCGAGCCACTCGCGCGAGTTGTGCTCATCGGCGACCGAGACCTCGAAGAACGATTGGCCAATCCGGAACTCGCCGCGTTCAATCAGCGAGTTTGCTGCCAAGTCGATCTCGCCCCGCTGACCCAAGTCGAGTCGCTCGAATATCTGAGCGCGCACTTGGAATCCGCCGGCGGCGAAGCGGAGGAGATCTTCACCGAGGATGCGTTGGCGTTTCTCGCGAAGGCGGCCGACGGCGTGCCGCGCTGCTTGAATCATCTGGCCGACCACGCGCTGCTGCTGGCCTACGTCACCGAGCGTCGCCCGGTCTCGGCCGAGATCGTGCGTGAGGCGCTCGACGACCTGAAGCAACTTCCGCTGCATTGGAACGATCCCATCAGCGGCGGTGAGATCTATCGGGGCTTGTCGCAGCGGCCCGCGATGGAAGACTCGGCCGTCGATCTTTGGCCGCAGCACGAACAGGTCGTCGAAGAGGAATCTCACGAGTCCCACTCGTGGGATGAGTCCGCGTTTGGCGGATCGAGCACGGCCATTGAAATCGGTGGCGAGCTGGAGGAATCAGCGACCGAACGACAGGAACAGGTAGCGGTCGAGGCCAATCAGCTCACCTGCCTCAAAGAAAATTGGCAGGCGATCACGCGCCAGTCGTCGGTCGAGGAACTCTTGGCGAACGTTACGGAACTGACGCAGGCGATCGAGGACGGGCAAGACCCGCCGACGCTGGGCCAAGTGTTCGACGCGCGGGAGTACGAGTTCGGTAGTCCGTCGCCGCGCTCGTTCGCGGTCGAGGAATTCGCGGCCGAAGAGAGCGAGTCCGATTTCGAGGGCGAGTCCCAAGATGATCGTTGGACTCCGGAATCCGACGATGACACCGCCGAGCCGGTTTGGAATCTCCCCGAACGAACGTGGTCGGTGGATGACGATCGGCACGTCGAGTTTGAAGAGGAACCGGTGATCGACCGCTATGTCCGCATCGCGAGCGGCGAAGGGGTCGTTTGGAATCATCACGTCCCGCACGCTCGCCCAGCGGCAATACGGACCGTGACGGCGGTGAAGACGACGCGACTCGTGATGGCAGCGGCGGGAGTTGCAGATGAGTCCGATGAGACAAATAGGTCGCATGAGTCCCATCCGCAGGAGTCGGATTCCAGCGTTGGCGATTCAGGGATCGTCGAGAGCTACTCGCGGAAGCCGCGCGACGCGGGGCAGGTTTCCAACCTGCCCGTCCAGCAATCTGAGCCAGTCGCCTCGGAAGATCACGGGCAGGTCGAAAACCTACCCCACGAGAAGCGCGACTGGCATCTGCCGACCGAGTTGTTGCAAGCGACGCTCGCGGACGACGGGATCGAGGAGCAGATCGGCGCGGATGTGCTGGATATGTACCTCGACGTGCAGCAGTCGCTGCTCGACCATCGCGTGGCTTCCGGACGACCGAAAGCGGACGAGTTGCCGCCAATCGTTGACGAGTATCCGTCGGAGACGATCGCGAAAAGCGATGAGCATCTGGATTCGCAGCCAGTCACGAAGCCCGACGCGATTCAACGCGCCTACGGGCGGTTGTTCAGCGAACTGCGACGCAAGAAAAGATAGAGCGGCGAAGCCACAAAGTAGACGAGTCACTCCGTGACTCGATTCGAGTCACGGAGTGACTCGTCTACTTTGCGACATCTGCCGCGATGGTTTCCGGCGGTGTCTCAAACGGCTTCATCGAAAGTGTCTGGCCGTCTTTGCGGACCGTGCGTTGGCGTTGCGTCTTGTGATACTTGACGACCCAACGATGAAAATCAGCGTCGAGGTCTGTGGCATTCTCGCGAGCGACGATCTCGCGCAGCGTTTGCCAGCCGGTCGGGTCGGTCTCGGCTCGCGAGCGGAGCTTGCGGTAGAACGGTTCCAGCAGTTGCTGATCCTGCAAGAACAAGCAGACGTACCGAGCATGGGCGTAGTCGATCGCCTCGTTGTTCGCGCGGACCGATTTCCCTTGAACGAGATCGCCCGTGGGACGCAGGTGGTTTTCGTGCATGGCTCGCAGGACGTGATGCACGCGCCAGTTGTCGGTGCCGGTCAGACGATGATTCGTGTCGGAGAACTCGCTTTGCTCGAAGACGGAGGCCAGTCCCTCGTCGAACCATTCGGGCATGTTCGGGAAATCGAAATGGGCCAGAGCGTGCGTCAGCTCGTGAGCCAACGTACCGGCTCCAGTGGAGACGTTGACGACCAAGCGGCGATGGTCCCGCAGGTAGTAGCCGTAATAGGACTGAGCCGGCCGACGATCAACTCGGCGAGCGTACTCACGGAACCCGACTTCTTTGGCAAACGCGACAATCGTGATTGGCTCCGTTGGCCGAGCATCGAAGAAGCCGACGTTGAGCGCCCGCTCGGTCGGCTGCACGACGTTTTGGTAGAGGCGTTCGAGAGCATCCTCCGGCATGTCGCCGGCGATCACATATGGCGGACGGATCAGCACCGCGTTGCCGCGATCAATCTGGGCGACGATTTCCTGAGCGATGTTCTCGCACGCCTGTCGCATCCGCGAGTCGGCATCATTCTTCAGCGGTGAGACGACATCGACGGAGATTTGTCTTGGCGGTGGTGTCGGCCGTGAATCCTTGGCCGTGCTCAGCGTCAGCAAGAAACAGACGCTCATCAGCACGATGGGGCCGGCAATCAGAATGATCTTGCGATGCGAATCCACGGGGAAAGCTCTCCGGTCGTCGTGGCCGACGCAGCTTGCGTCGGTGATTCAGACTAGCCCGACGCGCAAGCGAGGGATTGATCGAGCGATTCTCGACTCCCTCGCTCGCGCGTCGGGCTAGTGAAGCGCCACGCCCAAGTCTAAACCGCGGCCGCGAAGACATGACCGTTTCTTGAGTCGTTTTGTGCAACTGCCTAGAGTGTCGCCGCTGTGATTGCTCAAGTCCGTGCGAGTGGCAAAGCTTTCCACGCGAGAAAGGCGAGGAAATGACCGAGACAGCGCGGCGGCTCGACCGAACTTGAGCCGTTTTTGAGCATCCAAATTCTCCGCCGCGCTCGCGGGGTGATTGAATGCGTCCGGCGAATGAAAACGATTTCAAGAGTCTCGCCGGGCGTGTCGAAGAATCAGATTCGCCCATACTCTTGGTAACGACGGGCGTGCGCTCTCTGGCTGAGCCGGAGGCAAAAGGACAATTTTCATGGACGAAAACATTTACACTCGATTGCGCCGCCGTCAGGTCAACGTGCCGTGGCGGCAGAATCCGGCGGCACGGCATTCACGCCAGCCAATGGTGGAAACAAAGCGGACGATCCCGAACTCGGACGGAAATCAGGCAGCGATGTATCAACATTTGGGAGCACATCTGGATCGGGTCAACGGCGTCGATGGAACACGCTTCGCCGTGTGGGCACCCAGTGCCCGCGAGGTCAGCGTTCTGTGCGACAAGACCGGTTGGCAGCACGGCAACTTCTGGCTGAATGGCGGCGACAGCGGCGTGTGGACCGGCTTCGTGCCGGGGGTTGGCCACGGTGCGGCCTACAAATTCGGAATCCGCACGCCGAGCGGAAACGTGCTGGAAAAGTCCGATCCCTACGCCTTCTTCTGCGAGATGCGGCCGAAGACGGCGTCGATCATCTACGACCTCGGCAACTTCGAGTGGCATGACGCCGACTGGCGCAAGCAACGCGAGGCGACAAACTGGCTTGAGCAACCGCTCTCGGTTTACGAGGTGCATCTCGGCAGTTGGCGGCGGCCAACGGAGCCGGATCGGTTGTATTTCAGTTATCGCGAACTGGCTCACATGCTGGTCGAGTACTGCCACGAGATGGGCTACTCGCACCTGCAACTGATGCCCATCACCGAGCATCCCTTCGATGGCAGTTGGGGCTATCAGACGACCGGCTACTTCGCTCCGACCAGCCGCTTCGGGACACCGCACGACTTCATGTACTTCGTGGATTACTGCCATCAGCACGGCGTCGGCGTGCTGGTCGATTGGGTGCCGGGACACTTTCCGATGGATGGTCACTCGCTGGGCCGGTTCGACGGAACTTGCCTCTACGAGCACGAAGATCCGCGGCTCGGCGAGCATCCCGACTGGGGCACGTACATCTTCAACTATGGCCGCTTCGAGGTCCGCGACTTCTTGCTGAGTAGCGCGCGATTCTGGCTCGACATGTATCACATCGACGGCATTCGCGTGGATGCGGTGGCTTCGATGTTGTACCTCGATTACTCGCGCCGCCACGGCGAATGGCTGCCAAACGTCTTCGGCGGACGTGAGAACTTAGAAGCAATCCAATTCCTCAAAGACATGAACACGATTCTGCACGGCGAGTTTCCCGGCATCTTGACGATCGCCGAGGAATCGACCGCGTGGGGCGGAGTCAGCCGGCCGGTCTACACCGGAGGACTCGGCTTCAGCATGAAATGGGACATGGGCTGGATGAACGACACGCTGAAGTATCTCCAGCTTGAGCCGGTGCATCGTTCGCACCATCACAGCGAGTTGTCGTTCCGCATGGTCTACGCTTTCACGGAAAACTTTGTTTTGCCGTTGTCGCATGACGAAGTCGTCCACGGCAAGAAGTCGCTGCTGTCGCAGATGCCCGGCGATTACTGGCAGAAGTTCGCGAACCTGCGGTTGCTCTTCGGCTACCAATACACGATGCCCGGCAAGAAGCTGCTGTTTATGGGGGGCGAGTTCGGACAGTGGCTGGAATGGAACCACAACACGGAACTCGATTGGTCGTTACTCGGCCACGAGAAGCACGACGGCCTGCGGCGTTTCCTCGGCGACTTGAACCGCATCTATCGCGACGAACCTTCGATGCACCAGGTGGAATTCGAGTCGCACGGTTTTCGCTGGCTGCAATGCGACGACTGGCAGCAGAGCGTCTATGCGTTCTCACGCCATGCGAAAGACAGCGACGACTTCACGGTTGTCGTGCTGAACTTCACGCCGGTCCCGCGCTATGACTATCGCATCGGTGTTCCGAAGCAGTGCGATTACATCGAGATCGTCAACAGCGACGCTCAGATTTACGGCGGCGGCAACGTCGGCAATCAAGGGAAAGTTCGCTCTGAGAAAGTCCGCTCGCACGGGCAGGCTCAAAGCGTGAAGCTGTCGCTCCCACCGCTGGGGATGCTCGTGCTCAAGCCGATGAAGTAGAAACCCAACACATGCCCGCCAACTCGAAATCCGGTTCATCCCGCTCCAAGAAATCACAACAGCGCGGGCCGGAGATCCTGGCCGATTGGATGGAGCGTTACGAAGTCGAAATCGACGACTCGCAGAAGACGCTTACCGTCCATCATCAACGCCTTTGTGACGTCGTGCGGTCTGCGCTGGCTGCGGAGCGCTGCGCTTCCGCCTCGATCAGCCTGGCGATTGTGGATAACGAAACGATCCACGATCTCAACATTCGCTACTTGCAGCATGACTTTCCGACGGATGTGCTTAGCTTCCTGCTGGAAAGCGAACTCGACGAGGGTTCGCTGCCGATCCCCAAAGGGTCGCCGCGCGGGTGCGGCAAACGGCTGGAGGGAGAGATCATCGTCAGTGCCGAGATGGCCAAGGAGTTCGCGGCGAAGTACCGCTGGAAGCCGCTCGATGAATTGACGCTGTACGTGGTGCATGGCTTACTGCATCTCTGCGGTTACGACGATCGCTCGACGAAGGAACTGGTCATGATGCGTCAGCGCGAATCCGAACTGCTTGTGGAATGGAACCTCACGCCGCACTATGTTTCGCGCGACCATGAATGAAACCGGTGAGCGGCACGGCGCTAGCCGCCGGTTTTTGTATCGAGAATCGAGACCACAACACCGGTGGCTAGCGCCATTCCGCTCAAAGCTTGCTGTTCGGAGTTCGCCATGCCCGACGATTCTTGCCTGCATTCCGATCGCCCCTTTCAACGGCAAACAGCTCCGGGAGCCGCTCCCGGCACGCTCATTTCGCCGCCGTGTGCCGCGCCGACTCAGATCTCCGTCTTCTGTTACTCGTCCACCGAGTTTCATGAAGAGCCGCTGCCCGACATCAGCAAACTGGGGGACTTGCTGAGCCAGTGGCCAATGACTTGGGTCAACGTCACCGGCTTGGGAGATGCGCGGCAGTTGGAAACGCTCGCCGATTTATTCGGGATTCACCCGCTGGCGATGGAAGACGTCGTCCATGTGCATCAACGCCCGAAGGTCGAGGACTACCGCGATTACCTGTTTCTCGTCACACGCATGATCGAAGAGGCCAATCCGCTGCGAACCGATCAAATCTCCCTCTTCATTGGCAAAACCTTTCTGCTGACGATTCAGGAACGTCCCGGCGACTGCCTCAATCCGCTGCGTGACCGGATTCGAAAACAGGCCGGCCGAGTCCGCCATGCGGGTCCGGATTATCTGGCCTACGCGATTCTCGATGCGACCCTCGACGCGTACTTTCCGCTGGTCGAGCAGTACGGCGACCACATGGAAGAGGTGGACGAGGCCATTGAGGCATCTCCTTCGCCCCAGGTCGTGTCCGAAATCCATCGCCTACGGACCAACTTGCTGCAAGTCCGCAAGATCATGTGGGCGCAGCGGGACGCCTTAAACGAACTGATTCGCGACGACTGCCCGCTGGTCAGCCCGGAAACGCGAGTGTACCTGCGAGACTGCGTGGACCACACCGCTCAGATTCTGGATGTCGTGGAAACCTACCGGGAGATGTGTGCCGACCTCCGCGATTACTACCTCTCGAAGACCAACTACCGCATGAACCAGGTCATCAAGGTGCTGACCATACTTTCGACGATCTTCCTGCCGCTGGGTTTCATCACGGGCCTGTATGGCATGAACTTCAAGAACGAAAATAACCAGTCACCGTGGAACATGCCCGAACTGGATTGGCGCTATGGTTACCTGTTTTCGCTGCTGGCGATGTCCCTCACGACGGTGGGCATGCTGATCTTCATGAAGCGCCGCGGTTGGCTGGACTCGTAATGAGGCCCGGTCGCGTCGTTCACAAAACAAAGCGCGCCGTCAGAATGCAATCTGTGGAGGCCGGTTCGTTAAGAGACATGATCGCAAAGCGATCATCATAACGCGGCATTTGCTAAGAGATTGAAACGCGAGCATTCGAGCGTTTCCAGGGGTGTGCCCAGAGATATTGGCGGTGTTAAGTTTTTGTGGTGTCGCAAGTTGACCAATAGGGTTGCCATTGATTGCTGTCGCGGAGGTTGGTCAGGGCGGAGACGGATTCGGCGTTGCGGAGATTCCAACGAGCACCAGAGCGTTT
>CAMDEA010000151.1 GCA_945893045.1 Planctomyces sp. SH-PL62 | reverse complement strand
TTTCCGACGTTTGACCACTCGCTCGCGCTTCGTGCTAGGTTCGACAACCGCTTTTGCCCTATGCAATCCCTCGGAGTCATGCGGTCGCGCAGAAGCGCGGGAACCACTGGGACAAGCCCAAGTGGCGTGATGTTGTCACAAGCTCGCCGCGTCCGTGAGCTAACACGATTGCCAGGAATCGGTAGCCACCGATCAGGTGGGATTTGCTGATTGACTGAGTTTGATCCAATCCGAACGAGTTATCTGCTGTGATCGTCGAGGCAGAGGTCTTGCTTGGCGAGAAATTAAGCATGATTAGCGAGTCAGAGGCTCTGATTGGCTGGAAATCTCATCTGCCGCACGGAATTTCCTTGCTGATTGGGAGGAAACCGCTTCTGATGGTCGAGGAATCGCGTCCGGCGGTCATTCAGAGGCGATTCCAGGCGCGGCAGAGGGCTTTCATAGCCATTCATCCATCATTTCTGGCCATTCAGTGCCAATTCCTCGCGCGTCAGAGCCAATTACTAGCGCAGCAGAGAGCATTTCTCTTCATTCATGTCCCTTTCCTTGTCATTCAGGTGCCTGTTCCCGTCATTCATGTCCCTTTCCTTCTCATTCATGTGCCTCTCCTCGTCATTCAGGTGCCTTTCTTTCTCATTCATGTACCTTTTTTTCTCATTCATGTGCCTTTCCTCGTGATGCAATCGCCATTTCTCTTCATGCAGAGGTGATTTCTTCTGAGGCGAGCATCGTAGGATGGCCGCCCTCGGCCGTCTGTTTGAAATCTCGAATCTCAGATTTCAAATCTTCACACCGTGCGGGACGGCCGGGGGCGGCCATCCTACGATCTGACCACTTTTTAGGAGCGACTGCCATGTTCAAGGGTGTGGATTTCACGATTCTGCAAGGTCAATCCGTCAAATCCGCGATGGATCAGATTCCGACGTTTCGGCCGGAAGGGAAAACTCCGGCGAACGCCCAGACATTGATCGATGCGGTGGTCACGTCGCAGACGACGTTTCTCAACAAGAGCACGACGCTCGATTTGGCACGCGGGGAATTGCAGGAGTCGGTCGATGCGCTGCATGTGGCCTGCACGCAGGTCTATCCGATTATGAAGGGCACTTATCGCAGCGATGCCGGCACCTTGCAGGCCATCAACCGGCTGCCCGTTTCCGACCGCACCGCTCGCGAAACCTTGGCACGCGGAGAGGCGATCCAAGCGCTCTGGACGCAACTACCCAATCCACCCGGCTCGGCGACGGCCTTCAAGGCGTGGGACACGATGGATCTGGTCGCCTTCGTGGCGATCATCACCACCGCCAAGACCAAACAGAACGGCATGGCCGCCATCGATCAGGAATATCAGCTCGCGCAAGGAGACTTGCACGAGCAAACAGAAACGCTGGAAGACTTCGTGACCACCGCCCTGATCATCGGCCGCGCTCAGTTCCTGCCCGGCACGCCCGAACGCGAAGTCATCGACGCGATCCCGACCGAACCCGCGCAGCCCTCCCCCGGCCAAGCGGAGATCACCGTCGCCACATCCCCCGCTCCGGGACTCGTGCATCTCGAATTCGTGTGCAACAACGCGACCAAATTCGACGTGCTCCGCAAAGGACCGGGCGAAGCGGACTTCTCCGTCGTCGCCACCGACCTCGTCGCCAACGTCTACGACGCCTCGGTCCCTCCCGGCTCGTATCAATTCAAAGTCATCGGCAAGAACTCCCAAGGGAGCGGCCCGGAAAGCGACATCGCCACCGTGGTCGTCGGTTGAGTGTCGATGATCAACCAACCGAGTCCGATTTTGGGTAGTGGGTCAGTTTGCCAAAATGCGGTATCGGGTGGCACGACCCTGAGTCATCGAAGGGCGTGGAATTCAGTCACCAATGACCACGCCCTTCCCGATGGTCAGAGCGTGCCACCCAAACTGACCCACTACCCAACTTTTCATCACTCCAGCCGTGCCGCACATCACAACCCGCTTTGCTGCCGCAGTTCGATGAACCGATTGATGAGCGGCACGATCAGTTGCGCAGGCGCGACGTCGAGGACTTGTACTCCAGACCGGCGGATGCCGTGCAGTGCCTGTTCGCGTTCGCGCAGCAGTTGCAGCGCGACGGTGTGCCGTGCGGCATCCAACCCATCGGTCAGCGGTTCACGCACCTGTTGTTCCAGGGCCGGCGTCTGCAACGCCGCGAAGAGGACGACGTGCCGCTTGGCCAAGCGAGCCAGCGAGGCTCGGAAGCGTTCGGTCGTTTCCAGGTCGGCCATGTCAGAGAGCACGACAACCAGCGAGCGTTTGGCGTGTCGCTGTTGCAGCGTCGCGAACATGCGGGCAAAGTCGGTCTCGCGCCAGCGGGTCGTCGCGGCATACACGCAGTCGGCCATCGCTCCCAGCGACGAGAGACCGGAGACCGGCGTTAAGTAGCCCAGCACTTGATCGTCGAACAACGCCATACCGCAGCGATCGGAGCCTTGCAGCGCGACTCGCGCGAGCATCAGCGCGGCGTCGATCGCGCAGTCCAGTTTGCTGCCGCGACCGACATCGGCACCCATCATCCGCCCGCAGTCGATGAGCAACAGCACGTCGCGATGCCGTTCGATCTGAAAGCGTCGGATGATCGGCCGATTCATCCGCGCGGTCGCGCGCCAGTCGATGCGTCGCGGGTCGTCTCCGTCGCGGAATTCGGTCAGCGATTCAAACTCCGTCCCCGTGCCGTGCTGACGAGCCTGTGTCTTCTTGTCGAACAACAGATTCAGGCCCATCTCCTTTTGCAACTCGTCCGGCGAATGATACGTCTCCGGCACGACGCGGACCGTTGCCGGCAACGCGAATGTCCGCTGACCTTCCAGAATCCCGAACCGCCCGACCAGCCGCACCCACATCGGCCCGAAGGTGTGCTCGCCGCGCACGGGGATGCGCAGCGCGTTGGTCTGTTCGACGACAAACTCGCGTTCCGATAACGACAGCGGCCGGCAGAGCAGCGGCGGTTCGCAATCACTCGGCAAGCCGTCGCGCCATTCGCCGCGCAGTGGTCCGGGGAGATCGCGTTCGAGCATCCATCGCACATCGAACGGCCGGCCACGACCGACGAGATTCGGCAAGCGCCGCGCGACACGCACATCCGCCAATCGCTTGCGCAGATCGAAGTAGTCCGCGACCGCCAGGCCCGCCAGCAACAGCACCGCCGCCAACTCGACGAGGATCACGCCGGCCGACACGAACACCAGCAGCGATCCCGCGAGCATCACCGCGGCGGCGTAAATCAGCGAACGGCCCGGTCGCACAGTCATCGAGGCACCTCGACCGATTCCATCAACGCGGCCAGCACTTCATCGGCCGTCGTTCCTTCCAACTCCGTCGAAGGAGCCAGCACCACGCGATGCCGCATCGTTGGCAAGAACGCTTGCTGCACGTCATCGGGGATCACGAAGTCGCGATCCGCGAATCTTGCCAGGCTCTTGGCACCCATCAGCAGCATCAGCCCGGCACGCGGACTCGCTCCGACGGACAGCCCATCGTCGTTGCGAGTCGCCTTGAGCAACTCCGAGACGTAGTGAATGACCTCGTCGCGAACGTGCGTCTCGCGAATCAGCCGTCGCGAATCGACGATGTCCGCGGGAGACACGACCGCTCGGACATCCATTGCGGCCGGGTTCGATTTGCCGGCGTTCGCATGGTGCTCGCGCAACACTTTTTTCTCGGCCGTCTGATCGGGGTAGGTCATCTCGATCTTGAACATGAACCGATCCAGTTGGGCCAGCGGCAGCGGGTACGTTCCTTCCTGCTCGATGGGGTTCTGCGTGGCGAACGTGATGAACGGGTCCGGCAGCGGATGGGTCACGCCGTCGTGAGTGACTCCCAACTCCTGCATCGCTTCCAGCAGAGCCGATTGCGTGCGGGCAGACGAGCGATTGATTTCGTCAGCCAGCAGGAAGTTGGTGAAGACCGGGCCGGGGCGGAAGTCGAATGTCCCCGACGCCGCTCGAAACACCGACGAGCCGGCGATGTCACCCGGCAACAGATCGGGCGTCATCTGCACGCGGCGGAATTGCAGATTGAGCGCGGCGGCAATCGTCCGCACCAACAGCGTCTTGGCCGTGCCGGGCGGACCTTCCAACAGCACATGGCCGCTGCTGAAGAGCGCGGCCAGCGCGAAGTCTACGACTTCGTCCTGTCCGAAGATGACTTTGGAGATTTCATCGCGCATCGCGCGGTAACGTTCTTGGAGAGACACTCGACCATCCTCCGCATCAAGGGAATTGCACGTCGTTCATCGCCGGCCTGACCGGCGGACAACAGGCTCTGCACCGCCTGCAAGGTGTTGGATAACTCGGCCGCCCGATCGGGATCGCGCCGCTCGACTGCCGCTAATAAACGGTCTTCGGAATGCTGATCGGGAGGCAGCCCATGCTCGCGACGCAGATGCCACAGCACGCCGTCCCGCAGCTTCGACAGGATCCACGCCCCGGCCCCACGCCCTTCGCGCAGGAACCGAGCCATCGCTTCCACATATTCTCCAATCGCACGGCGCGAGACCGGCCGCTCGGCCAATGGAGTTCCCAGAAACACGGACTCGCGCCACGCGATCAACCCGATGACCAGCAGCAGCGTCAGCGTCACCGCGCCGTAGGTGCGTTGAGCGAACAGCCACATCGGATTCCCGCGGATCGCCAGCCCGTGATAGAACTCATCGAGCACGATCTCGCGCTCACCGCCCGTCAGCAGCTTGCTCAGCACGACGATGTTGTCCGCCTCGCCGATCACGCTGTTCTCGATCAACGCGGGGATGCTGACGACCGTGACTTCTCCGCGACCAACGGTAAATCTCGCGGCGATGCAGGTCTCGTCGTCCGAGACGCCAGGCACCTTCGCTCCCGGAAATGTGATCGTGCCGAGAGGGACTTGATTGCCGTATTGAATCTCGAAGATGCCGCCTTTGGGCACGGACAGTTTGCAATCGTCGTCGATGAGCGGTTCGAAGATGCCACTCGCATTCGCACTGTATTCGACCCGTTCGGCGTCGGCCGCTCGCTTTTGCATCGCATCCTGCAAGATGTCCCGCAATTCACGGGATGATCGTCTCGCCGGTTCGGGCATTTCGAGGTCGCCGCGAAGTTGCGAACCTAAAGCGGACACCGACACGCCGGGGATCTGCAACAGTTCCCACAACGATCGCGGCTCCACTTCCATCTCGGAGGTGCTGGCCTTCTTTTTCTTCTTCTTGCGGCTTTGCCGTTCGGCCTCACGCTGCGCCGCAGGATCGAACCAATTTGACTCTTCAATGCCAACGGCCACCAACACGTGCCCGCCGTCGCGAACCCAGTTGCCGACGCTTTCCAGCCAGACTTGTTCAACCCGCACGATTTCATTCGAGGGCTGCCACAGCACCAGCCGTGAGTTCTGTAACTTGCTGGGGATCGGCGGGCCTAACGAGCGGCGGATCGGCAGGCCCAATTCGCGAAACGTGTCGAAGACGGCACGCTGTCCGTGTCCGTACGTGCCATAGGAATCCGAGCGCAAGCCGTCGCCGTCGGGCGGTCGCAGCAGCGACACGCACGACCAGACCAGCGAGATCAACGCCAGCGAGATCGTCAGTGCGATCGCATTGCGGGACGTCAGCACGACTCGCCTCCGATCACGCTCGCCGTCACTCGTGAATGCGCCTGACGGCAGACTTCGTAGTCCCGCGCGTCGCAGGTTTCTTCGCCGTACCACTTCCGCTCGATCGTGGCCACCAGCACCTCCAGCGATTCGCAGAAGGCTGCGTTCCGATAGCGCCGCAGATGCCCGCGATTTGTCGTGCCACGCCGAAACGGACGCCGCTCGCGCTCTTCCAGCCGAGCCAAACAGGCTCGAAACAGATGCCGCACTGCCGCGATCCACTCGCCGCGCGCAGCCGCTTCATCCGCCAATCGGTCCCACTCCCGCGGTGTGGTCAGCGGCGATTGCGAACTTGCCACCAAGAGTTGCTCACGATGATCGCCTCCCAACGCTCGGAACAGCGTGTAGAAGATGTGGACCAGCAGCGCGACCAAAACAATCACGAGCACGGCGACGATCATCCACCGCAGAAAATCTGGCAAGCCTTCGGTCAACTCGAACAACCACCGGATGGGAGCGATCAGCCATTCGAGCGCTTTGAATAACAACTCCAGCATCCACGGCGTTTCGTTCGAGGGGGGGCCGGTTCGATAATCTGGGCGCGACAGCACCTCACGGATTTTGTCGCGCAGTACGGCTTCATCCGGCATCGAGGCCAACGCTCCCAGGATTCCGGTCATCGCGTGGCCTATTCGTTCTCGTCCGCCGATTCCAGGACCACTTCCGCTCCGACGTTTTCCGCCAGAAGCTGCAAATCAAATTGCTCGTGCTTGCAACGCGCCGAGAAATAAAACACCACGGTCACCGCCGATGCAAAGATCGTCATGACTGCCTGAGCCAGGGGAGCGAGCACCGCGCGCACCTGTGCCTGAGGCACAAACAAGACCCCGATCTGGATTCCCCAAATGATGGGCACCATCACCAAACCCAAAACAAACAACGTCCCGATATTGCCGGTCATGAGAGCTCGGCTGCGTTTCAGCGCTTTCAAACCGCTGATCCCTTCCACTACGACCACCTGCGTTGACAACGAGAACCAGAACGCCGCGATGATCCCCGGAATGACACACAGAATGAATCCGCCCATGATCGCGACACCCATCAAGAAGCTTGTCCACAGCAGAGGAAAGAACGTGCGGAAAGCTCGACCGATGGCCGCCCCGGTCGTCACCGGCTTGCCGAGATAAGTCGCCGCAATGCCGTGGACAATCGCCGCGTTGCTGAGGATGGCGGCGACAATCGTCAACACATTCAAGCTATTGAACAACACGGCATGCTTGTTCTGAGCGACTGCAAACGCCTGAAATTCTTCCAGAGTGAATGGGAACGACAGTGCTGGCAGCAGAGCCATCTGAGCGAAGGACGCCGCCAGCGTGACCGGCAACAGTGTCACCCCCACGATCATGAAGAGCGGCCCCAGATGATTCTTGGTCAGAGTGACCGCTTGATCGAGAATGCCACCCAACTTCAACTGACGAATTTGGTATGCCATGACCGTCTTTCGTAATTAGGGAAGTGATCGAGACCAGAGTTGGAGCGACAGCAGAACAATTGCCGTGAGAATATCAAGCGTTCGGCGCTCAGGGGTCGGGCGTTCAAAATTCAAAATTGCCTCGGCGATTTTAAATTTGAACGCCCGACCCTTCACGCCAGCAGTTATTGCTGCGCTCCCCGAATGATCAGCATCACGAGCTTAGCGATGCCTTGCGCCTGCTCGACCGGGATGTCGAGTTGTGCTCCGGCTGATGTGGGGCCGCAGGCGACCGACACGCCGATGAACGACGGTTGCAGTCCGAGTCCGTCGATCGTGGCGTCGTCCACGCGCAGCGCACCTTCGCGCGCCGCCAACTTGACGCCGCTCGCGACGATCCGCGCCAGGTCCACCAGCACAACGACATTCGCCTTCTCCACCAAGCGTTTCCGAGCGGCGGCGGCGGCCGTGTCTTTCGACGTGGTGGAATCTAGCGCCGTCACGAGGTTTTGCAGTTCCTTGGTGCCACCGCCGAATGTCTGCAACGAACGGGTTGGCTGATACATCACCAGTTGCACCATGCCCGCTTCGCCGAAAACCACGTCGCGAATCTTCTTTTGAATTCCCAACGGATCGAGTGCCGGATCGATTTCCTGCACGGTCGTGATGCGATCGACTTCCAAGCCGCCGATTTTGTCCACGGCGGTTTCCAACTTCGCGGTCTGCTTGAAGCCGATCGACTGAAACTCCGCCATCGCCTTGATCATCGAACGGCTGATCTCGCGCAGGCGATTCGTGGGAGTGATCTCCGCCACCGTGCCGGCTCGAAGCACACCGTTGCCGCTGGGATCGACATCGAAATAGCCCGCCAGTCCGTCCCACTTCAGCCCGCGCATCTCCTTGAGCGCCGTCTCGAACTGAGCTTGTTGATCGGCCGACATGCTGCCCGTCAAGGACTTGGTCATCTTCATCGACCAATCAACCATCCCGGCCATGTCCGCTTTCACGCCGAAGTACAATGCTTTGTTCGAGGGCAATCGGCCGAGCAGCGGCATCTCACCGGTCGGTTGGCTGGCCAGGAATTTCGCGGTCGCGGTTCCCTCACCCACTTGCAGTCGGTCTTCAAAATGGATGACCTCTTTCGAGAACGAGACGCCCAATGTCCAGCTCTCGGAATCGCGCACCCCTTGCACGGCCGATTTTCCGAGTTCGCGATAGATCTCCAACATCGGGACGATCTGTGCCCGCTGCGCGTCCGGCACTGCGGCGGTGATTTGGTCGAGGAACATGCTCAACTGCGGTTCCGCTTGTTGCAGTTCCGTCTCGAAGGATTTGGAAAGTTGCCGCAGATGGACCAGCACCGACACGTCCGAGTTCTCAAACAACTTTTTGGACGAGGCGTCGATCTTCGACCACAATCCCGTCCCTTTGCCGCTCAGTTGATCGCGGACCTTGCCGAGCGCTTCCGCGTTTTCCGAATAGACCGCTTGCTTGTCAGATAAGTGGACTTGAAAACCGGGTGGCAACGCCTTCCTCAGGACATCGACATCGGAAGCCGGCACGACGAAAACCACCGCAGGCTTCTGACGTGACTCGATGAAGGTGATGGCCCACCAATCTTTCTCGACATCCACGCCCGCCAGTCCCGGATTCACAATCGCCATTCCGAGCGCCGGCAGACCGCCTTGAACGGCGACTCCAGCTCCGGGTTGGACCGCATCGACGAACTCGCTGAGTTTCCCGACCGTCGTCTTGGGAGCTTTCAATCGCAGCACGACGCTCGCCGAATCCGGCACCGCGTCGCTCGAATCGGCAGCCGGTGCCGCCACACTGAACCAATTGATCGAGATCAACACCAATTGCGGAGCCAGCCAACGTCGCATGATGAGTTCCTTGAAGTGAGTGAATTCCACACCTGCCTGACGACTCGCAAAAAGAAGGGACAAGCCGCGAGCCGTTCGTGCAAGCGGGCGGATTATTGACGAGACACCACCGCGACGCGAGGAAGCGGTTCACTCTGCCGCAAAGTAGACGAGTCACTCCGTGACTCGAAGATTCCAGTCACGGAGTGACTGGTCTACTTAGGCCACATAACCAAACGTGTGCTGCGCCGCTTCCAGCAGGACGCACGAGCCGCCACGTTCGAGCAATCGCGCGGCTTCATTCGCTGCCAGCGGCGTCATGCACAAGCTCTCGACGAGTCCCGGTTCCAAGCCGCTCACCAAATACACCGTCGCCCAATCAGCGGCGGACGCGAGCCGGCTGGCGGGGATCACATCCGGCGGAGCTTCCAGCCGCAAAGGCTTCAAGGCTTCGCGCGGCGATTCACCTTGCTGGAGATATCGAAAGCCATCAGTCGGTTCGGCGGAGAGATTCGTCAACAAGACGATCTTGCCGCCGCGCTGCACGAGATTGCGCGCCGATTGCAACGCCGCTCCGACTTCCTCCCAACTCGCGCCGGCAGCATTCGCAGTGATCGAGGCCACGACGATTTCGCAGCGTTGCGGTTGCTCGACAAGCCAGTGCTGCTGGAGCCAATCGCGAGCCGCCGAAGTCGTCGCCTCTACGGCTCCGCAGATCACGCCGGCCGGTTGGCCACCGAGGCTCGGCAAGACTTGAATGCCGAACTGCACCCCCAACAGCCAGGCGACTTCGTCTTGCAGTTGCCGCAGCGGACGATCGTCTGTGGGGCGCAACTCGGCGTGATCTTGACCACGCGCTTTGGCCATCGCGTCGATATTGGACAGCCCCGGAAAGATCGCGCTGCCGGCACTCCGAAAGCCCAGCAACGGATCGAACCCGACCGCTCCCACAGGCAACACGAGGTCCGCATCCACCACATCGCAGTCCAAATAGATTCGTTCGCCGTTCGCCGAGTTCGCGAGAAATCGCTCGCGCTTCTTGTCCGTCGCATCGTGAATCGACCAGTGCATCGCCTGACGCACGGCCGCCGGCAGCGCCGCGCGCGGGTCGGGCAGTTGGCCGGCATTCCAACTCGCGGGTTGCAGAATCGTGACGTCTTTCGGCTTGATCGAACGCCGCTCGAAGATTGACCACACGGCGGCGATGATTTCCGCCGCTCCGGGCGTATGCCGATCCAATGCGATGACGATGCGGTCATCGGGGACCACCGCCATCTCCAGCGGCGGGAAGTCGAGCGGCGATTCCAACTGCCGTTTCAGATCACTCGCAAACTCTGCGGCCGGAACCGGCGGCTCGTGGCGATAGGCCAGACGACTGGGTTCGAGTTCCATCGAGAAGAGTTGCTCGTCGCCGTAGCGAAGCGTCTGAGTTGTCCTGCTGCTTGCGACCATTCGCCAATTATCCTTGCCCGCGAACTGATTTTAGGAATCCGAATCCGATCGGCCCCTCACGACCGTTCTTCAGATTGGACGATAGGCCCGGTCGAGCACCGCCGCAACCACGTCCCAATGGCCGGTCTCTCAACGGCGCGGCGACAAATCCCCGCACCATCTCACCGACGAAGCCGCCTGGAATCGTTGTCTCGCCCAGACGTCAGAGGCGTCACGGAGCGGACAGTTTCGCTGACTGCCAGTGCCGACATCGGATTCGGCAACATCAGCCGGTTTTCTGAGCGATTTTGAAGGGACCGGCCAGCGACGTCCGAAAGGAAACGGTAGTGCGCAGCGCGAGTTCGCTCGTCACCGTCTCACTTAGTCAAAGGCGAAAGACAACATGGACTTCTTGCAGAATGCCACGGACGACCAAATTGCGTTGCTGGGATGCTTTGTGGCCTTGGTCACGTCGGCGGCGTTGATGTACGTCAGCGTGTTCCTCAGCCGCTCGAACCGCAAAGGCCAAGTGCGTGAAGCCACTCAGCGCACGCTGACGCTGACCGCTCGCGAAAATCGCTCGGTGCAGACCAACGAAGCGGAGAAGCGCAAGGTCGCCTAGTTGTTGTGAGGCGATAGACGCCAAGCGTTTCCATGAGCGGGCCACAACAGGCTTGCACGAGCGGGACGCGCGGTACACGATGCGGTCGTGGTTGCTCTTGCTGTGTCAGCGAGACGACGAGTTCCTCCGCGCCGAAGGAGATCTGTCATGCGTCCGATTTGGAAAACAGCGTCCGTGTTGGGACTGCTCGGCCTGGGTTACGTCCTGGGAGCCAGCGGAACGTTCGCCTCGAAACCGCTCGGAGCACAAGCCGCTCCGGCCGAGGGTGGGCCGTCCGAAGATTCACGCAAGAAGTTGCAAGACGCCTTCGTGGCGATCAAAGCGGCTGCGGAGACGCTCGAACAAGAGAATCTCTATGTCCCCGCGACGACGACGCTCAATGTCTTCTCGGTGATGGCCGGTGGACTCAATGCGAAGCAAGACTTGGAAGATGGACGGGGTGTTGATCCGGAAACGTTCGCCGCGCTCTATGCCGGTGAAGCCATCCCGGAGGTCAAAGAACACCTCGACCACGACGACAAAGGGAGCCTGACCTACAAAGGCAAAGTTGTTCGCATCTATCCGAAGCAGCGGATCAAGAAGATCTTCCAAGAGCGGGCACGCTACATGGGCGGCTCGACACGGCGTCCGTAGGTCCGTTTTGTAGCCGCGTTCGCCAGAACGCGGGGAGGCCGCGCAAAATAGCGCGGGGAGCCCGCAGTCTGGCGAGTGCGGCTACGTGGAAGGCATCATCCAAACTGCCGCGCGGCCGCGACCGCGAGTTCGTCGCAGCGCTCGTTCTCCGGGTGCCCGTTGTGTCCTTTGACGACCGTAAAGCGCACGCGATGCTTCGCGAGCAGTCCGTCGAGCCGCTGCCAAAGCTCGACGTTCTTAACCGGCACCCAACGCGTGCCGTCTTTGCGCTTCCAACCGTTCTTCTTCCAATTGGGCATCCAACTGGTGCAGCCGTCGGCGACATACTTGCTGTCGGTGATGACCTCGACAGCCGTCGCACGCGTCAGCGACTCCAACCCGGAGATGACGGCCATCATCTCCATCTGATTGTTGGTCGAGTTTGCGGCACCACCGGAGAGTTCTTTCTCGGTGCCGGACGTTCGATGTCGCAGAATGCAGCCCCAACCACCGGGGCCGGGGTTGCCGCTGCACGCGCCATCGGAGAAGAGTTGGACTTCGGCGGCAGGCGATTCGCTGGGCATAGCTGATGCAAGCTGTTTCAAAACCGTAGCCGCGTTTCGCCAGAACGCGGGTGACCGGCCAAAGCCCGCGTTCTGGCGAAGCGCGGCTACCTGGCATCTCCGCGACTTTAGCGTTCGCGGAAGATGATCCGGCCGCGGTTGAGATCATACGGCGAGACTTCGACCTTCACTTTGTCACCCGGCACGATGCGGATAAAGTGCTTCCGCATCTTGCCGGCGACGTGCGCCATCACCAGATGGCCGTTCTCCAGCTTGACGCGAAACTGCGTGTTGGCCAAAGCCTCGACGACAGTCCCTTCAACTTCAATCGCCTCTTCTTTGGCCATACTCAATGAATCTCGCGCGAGAGACAACGAACATTCTGGAGCGAACCAGGGTTTGGAAGGGGGGCATTCTGGCGTTCGCGCGAGTGGTTTGCCAGCCACTGAGTTCACGGTTCCAGCGCTCATTGATCTGATCCCACACGCGATTTGGTGAACGATGACGACTTGTTTAATCGGACTCGGCGGCAATTTGGGGAACGTGCCGCAAACGATTGTCAGCGCATTGCAATCGCTGTCGCAGTCGTCGGGAGTCCGCGTCGAGCGTTGGAGTTCGTTGCATCAGACCAACCCGGTGGGAGCCTCCGCGGGGGGAACCTACATCAACGCGGCGGCCATGCTGGAGACGTCGCTGACCGCGCGAGAATTGCTCGAACGCTTGATGGCCGTCGAAAATGAATTCGGCCGCGAACGCACGATCTCTTGGGGACCGCGCACGCTTGACCTGGATCTGCTGTTCTTCGGCGACGAAGTGATCGACGATCTGCCCGTGCTGCATGTGCCGCATTCCGGCTGCTGGTATCGGCGGTTCGTGCTCGACCCGTTGTGCGAGTTGGTGCCGGCCTTCGTGCATCCTGAGAAGCAGCAGACGATCGCGGAACTGCGCGATCGTCTGATGGTTCGGCCGTTGCACATTTCCGTCTTGGATCTCGCACGCTCCACCGACGGGTTGTTGCAGACCTTGCAGACCATGTTTCCTGATGCCGAACTGCAAACCATCCGTCAGCCAGACGAAATCAGCGACGGCGACGACGGCCTGCTCGTTCGATTGGACTCCGGTCCGTTGCCCCCTTGGGCCACGCCGCTGAGAAAGCGTGTCGGTTGGCTCGACGTCAGCGGCCGGATGGGTGATCGCCAGCAGAAGCTGATCAACATTCTGCGCTCGGTCGGCTTGTAGGAATCGTTCTCGCGACGGCGTCACGCCGCTAGAGTCCGCCCTCGTTCGTGCGCGAATTGGTTCAGCGAGGCACTTCAACGGAGGACGGTGTCATGAGGATGAAGCATTTCAAATTGAAAGTTGCAAATTGCAAATTGCAAATTGGTGTCGCGGCGGTCGCGATGTTATTGGCAGCGGGCACTCTGGCTCGCGCGGCGGACGCTCCGCCAAAACTGGTCACGTCGATTGAGGGGATCACCGAGTATCGCCTCGACAACGGCTGCAAGGTGCTGCTCTTCCCCGATCCGTCGAAGCCGAGCGTGACCGTGAACCTGACGATCTTTGTCGGCTCGCGGCATGAAGGCTACGGCGAAGCGGGCATGGCTCACTTGCTGGAGCACATGGTCTTCAAGGGGACGCCGACCATCGCCGACATCCCGAAGGTGCTCAAGGATCGCGGAGCCGTCTACAACGGCACGACCTGGCTGGACCGCACGAATTACTTCGAGACGCTTCCCGCCAGCGACGACAACCTGGAGTTTGCGATCAAGCTCGAAGCCGATCGGATGCTCAACAGCTTTATCAAGGCAGGAGACCTTGCGTCCGAGATGACCGTCGTTCGCAATGAATTCGAGCGCGGTGAGAACAGCCCGCAGAACGTGCTGATGGAGCGGATGTTTTCCGCCTCGTTCGAGTGGCACAACTACGGCAAATCGACCATCGGCAACCGGGCCGACATCGAGCGTGTGCCGGTCGAGAACCTGCGACGTTTCTACAAAAAGTATTATCAGCCCGACAACGCGATGCTCGTCGTCGCCGGGCAATTCGAGCCGGAAACCGCGCTCAAGCTGGCGACGAAACATTTCGGCTCGATGCCCAAGCCCGAACGCAAACTCGAAAACACCTATACCGAAGAGCCGGCTCAGGACGGCGAGCGAATCGTGACGCTGCGGCGCGTCGGCGATGTCGCGGTCGTCGGCGGCGTCTATCACATACCGTCCGGGCCGCACCCGGAGTTCGCGGCAATCGACGTGCTGGAGTCGATCCTCACCCAAGCTCCGGCCGGCAAGTTGTACAAGGCTCTAGTCGAAACAAAGAAAGCGGCGAATATCTCCGGCGGCGCATTCGCGCTGCATGATCCCGGCGTGCTGCTGCTGATCGCCGAGGTCTCGAAGGGAAATGATCCGCAGATCGTGCTAGAAGCGATGCACGATGAGATCGAAAAAGTCGTGGCCAACGGAGTCAGCGACGAGGACGTCGATCGCGCGAAACAAAAGTTGCTCAAGCAGCGCGAACTGCAAGCGGCCGACAGTGCGGACCTCGCGGTGCAGTTGTCCGAATGGGCGGCTCAAGGAGATTGGCGGCTGTACTTTGTCTATCGCGACCGATTGGAAGAGGTCACGAAAGAGGACGTGAAGAAAGTCGGGGCAGCCTATCTGCGATCGAACAATCGCACGGTCGGCATGTACCTGCCGACAAAGACGGCGGAACGCATCAGCGTCCCGGCGACTCCCGAACTGGGCGAGATGATTGGCGACTACAAAGGCCGTGCGGACATCGCGTCCGGCGAAGCGTTCGATGTCGATCCGCTGAAGATCGACGCACGCACGCAGCGCGTCGTGTTACCCAGCGGATTGAAGGCGGCCTTCCTTCCGAAGAAGACTCGCGGTGAGTCGGTCACGATGCGGCTGACGCTGCGATTCGGCAGCGAAGAATCGCTCAGCGGCAAAGCCAAGGCGGCGGAATTGCTGCCGAAGCTGATGGCTCGCGGGACCAAGAAACTCTCGCGGCAAGAACTGACCGACGCGCTCAGTAAAGTGGGCGAACTGCATGTCTCCTCGATGTTGCGTCAGCCGGGCGTCGCCACGTTTACGCTGACGACAAAAAAGAAAGACCTGCCCGCCGCGCTCGATTTGCTGCGGCAAGTGCTGCGCGAGCCATCGCTCCCGGAGAAAGAATTCGAGACGCTCAAATCCGCGCAGCTCGCGAACCTCGAAAAGCAGAAGAGCGATCCGAATGCCTTGGCCAGCAACGCGGTCTCGAAGCAGCTCAATCCCTACGCCGGCAGCGATCCGCGTTATGTGCCATCGCCGGCCGAAGAAGTCGAGATGCTGCAAGGGACGACGCTGGCCACGATTCGCGAGTTGTATGAATCCTCATTCGGCGGGAAAGCGGGCGAACTGACGCTGATCGGCGACTTCGATGCCGACACGATCCGGCCGCTGGTCGCGAAGCTGTTCGACGGCTGGCAGCAGAAAGATCCCTACCGCCGCATCGTGCGGCTCAGCGATGTCAAAGTGAAAGGAAACACGCAGACGATCGCGACTCCGGACAAAGCCAGCGCGATGTACTTCGCGGGCCTCGTCTTCCCGATGAAGGACGATCATCCCGACTTCGCCGCGCTGAATCTCGGCAACTTCATTCTCGGTCACGGTTCGCTGTCGTCGCGGCTGGGGAACCGAGTCCGTGAGAAGGACGGCTTGAGCTACGGCGTCGGCAGCGGCCTGCAAGTTCCGGCAGTCGATGATCGGACGCTGTTTTACATGTATGCCATCTGCAACCCGGAGAACATGCCGAAGGTCGAGAAGGCGATCCGTGAAGAGTTAGACTTGCTGCTCAAGGAAGGGATCACGGCCGAAGAACTCGACGCCGCCAAGCAAGGCTTCCTGCAAGGCGAGCAAGTCGGTCGCACGAATGATCCGCAACTCGCCGCGATCATTGAGGAGTCTTTGAATGCGAACCGGACGCTGAAGTATCAAGCCGATCTCGAAGCTCGCGTGCTGAAGATCACGCCTGAGGAAGTTGTGAAAGCGTGCCGGAAGTATCTCGATCCGAAGAAACTGGTGATTGTTGAAGCGGGAGACTTCCGAGCCAAAGAGGGCGAGAAGAAGTGAGTTGGCCACAAAGAACACAATAGATCGCAAAGAGAATGTCCCCTTGATGTCACTCTTTGCGTACTTTTGTGTTCTTTGCGGCCAACAAATGCCACCGCTACATTCCCGCGCGTGGTCGGTGGGTTGCCCAAGCCTTGTTGGTGAGCTGCTTTGACGGCGGCTCAACAACGCCACGGGGATACCCCGTGGTTGTTCGCTTGTGTTGATTTCGTTGCCGTAGCCACCACAAATCGGCGATGCGATTTGCTGTGGCTACGCTACTGGACCCGTTGAGCAACCCGCCGATCATTTCTTATTTCGCACGACGTGACTGGCCTGAGCACGGATGAAACTGCTCCTCGAATTTCTCCGTTGGTTGTTTGGGGGCCAATTCGGTTCGTCTCGCAAGAATTCGCTGCCGGCCGCGACGAAATCGGCGAATCGACGGAAGCGTCGGCCAGTCCTGCTGACAAAACGACAGCGGCAGGGTGGCAACGAAGCGAAGTCGCAACGAGCGAAGCCGATCAAGTCATCGTCACCGCCGTACCTGTTTGGTGCGTACGCTGCGGATCACCGGCAGTTCCTCGACTTGAGCTTGGACGGTGACGACGCACTGCTGGCTTCGTATCACTTACCGGTCTTTCACACGCCGCAAGAACTGGCCGATTGGCTGGGGATTCGTGTCGGCAAGCTCGCGTGGCTCGTGCATCGCAGCACCTCGGATCGGCGGCCGGCGGATGAGCAGCGGTCGCACTACGTTTATCGTTGGGTCAAGAAGCGATCGGCGAGTTTGGATGCTGGCTCGCCGAACAGTCGGCCGATGCAGACTCAGTGGCGGTTGATTGAGGCTCCGAAGCAGACGCTTAAGGGGGCACAGCGGAAGATCTTGGCAGAGATCCTCGAAAACATTCCGGCGCATCAGGCGGCGCATGGGTTCGTCCGTGGCAGGTCGATCGTCTCGAACGCTCGGCCGCATGTCGGGCAGGCGGTGGTCATCAAGCTCGACTTGCAGAACTTCTACGCGAATGTGACCTACAGCCGAGTCGTCGCCATCTTTCGTTCAATGGGCTACTGCCGCGAGGCGGCGATTTGGTTGGCTCGGCTGACGACCTCCGCAGCGCCGTGGTCACTGGCCGTGCCGGAGGGGGACGAGGGACTCAAATCTTTGTACGTCCGCCGACACTTGCCACAGGGTGCGCCGACATCGCCGGCGCTCGCGAACTTGTCGGCGTTCGGGTTGGATATGCGGCTGTCAGGGCTGTTGAAGAAGTTCGGCGGGAATTACACGCGATACGCTGACGACCTCACGTTGTCCGGATCGGATGACTTTCGATACGCGCTGCGCTGCGTGATTCCACTCACCGAGCAGATCGTTCGCTCGGAACGGTTTCGCTTGAATCATCGCAAACGAAAAGTCATTCGGCGCGGGCATCGGCAGATCGTGACGGGAGTCGTCGTCAACGCGAAGCCGAACATTCCTCGCGACGAGTTCGACCGGCTGAAAGCGATCCTGCACAACTGCGCGAAGCTCGGCCCGTCGTCGCAGAATCGAGATGGCTTGCCGGACTTCACGGCGCACCTGCGCGGGCGGATCGCGTTTGTGAGACAGCTCAATCCCGCGCGAGCCGAGAAGCTGCGGCGGTTGTTCGAGCGGATCGACTGGCGGCGGTGATGCGTGATCGACAAGATGCTGCCGCTCAAAGGGGTCGGGAGTCTTTTTCAGGCCGCCTGGTCGATCGTTGGTCATCGTCAAAAACTGTTGGCGGCCTGAAAAAGACTCCCGACCCCGTAGCGTTCAACTCGCGTGAGGTGTCCTGTGGTGCATTGGCTGTTCAACCTGCCGGGGCTGCGGCTGATTACGAAGCCCATCACGCGGTTCTTACTACGCCTGATCGCGATCCCAATCTTCAAGTTCCTCTTGAAGTACTTGCTGCGGATCGAAGTCATCAGCGCGGAACTTGAGAAAGACCTGTCGCAATGGTTTCGGGCCTCAGTGCTGCTGCTGTTTGCGACTTACAACATGGAGAAGATCCTCTTTCTGTCCAAATTGGATGACCCGCCGGACCGCAAGTTTGATGACGTCGTTGTTTTTGCGTTGCGATTGTTCCTGGCGATCGGCTGTATCGAAGGGATGCCGGATCAAGAATTATTTCGGTTCATTCATCCCGGCCCTCCGAAGATCAAGTCCAAAGGGTTCCTGGCCGTGTGCCGCGAACTTCGCCAGACCTGGCGCGCTTGGTTGTGGGGCGTGTTCAGCATTCATCTCAGCCGCGCCTCGCCGGTGTTCGCCATCGTGACGGTCTTCAAACTGGGGACGGCCGGTTGGGTGTGTTATGGCCTGGCCGTCGCGCAGTACCTCATCATTGGACTGGCGACCTCACGCGACAAAGCGATCGACGTGGTCGCGTCGTTTGATGCCGAGGTCGCGGCTCGGCGAGCGGAGTTGCTGACGGAATTACAAACTCCCCGCGCTGCGGAAGTCGGGACCGCGCCGCCGCCGAACATCACGGCTCCAGCGATGCCCGAACCTCCGCCGGCTGCGTCGTGATCGGAACCACGCCCTTGCCTGCCGCCGCGATTCTCCAAAAATACGCGGAACGTGGACTCACAACTCCGACGTCCGATGCTGTGTCTGATGAGTTCAGCGGAGATTGCCGGAGCGTGGGGAAACCGATTGACGGAGTTGGAACGCGGGGGTACATCTCCTCCGGCGAGTTGTTGGAAGGCTCGCCCGAACCGCAAGGACGTGGTCCGTGGAGCACTGACGTGACGTCCCCTCACGCTCACGAGGCTGGTTCGCGTCGGGTGAAGCTCCCCTCGAAAGGATGAGGCTGTGAAACTCGCAATGATTTCGATGTGTCTGCTCGTGC
>CAMDEA010000150.1 GCA_945893045.1 Planctomyces sp. SH-PL62 | reverse complement strand
CACCCGTGGGAGACGGAATGCGTGGTGCTGATTCGCAAGCATCCGAATCTCTTCGCGAACATCTCGGCTTTGCATTACCGGCCGTGGCGTCACTATCAAGCCTTCATCACCGCGATCGAGTACGGCGTCGAACACAAGCTGATCTTCGGCTCGGATTTTCCCTCGGCCACCGCGGCCCAGGTGATTGCCGGCCAGCACAAAGTCAACGACATTGTCGCAGGGACGAATTTTCCCAAGGTCTCGGAAGAGGTGATCCACAACATCATCTACGAGAATTGGAAACGGTTCCTGCCCGAGTACGCCTAACAACTCGATGAGCCGCCACCGACCTTGTGTCGGTGGCTCCCACGCTTCTGCACTACGACGATTTCCAAGAGGTAGTGCAGAAGCGCGGGAACCACTGGGACAAGCCCAAGTGGCGGAAAGTCAATTTCCATCAGAAAGAAATCATGAACACGAAACCCATCACACCTGCTGTGTTGTCTGGATCAGTCATCTCGGTGCCGCCGCTGGCGCGCAAGGCCGACGGCTCATTCAACATCGAGGAGAATCGCAAGCAAATTCGGCATCTGGAAGCGGGCGGAGTTTCCACGCTGCTTTACGGAGGCAACGCGATCCTGGCTCACGTCTCGCTCAGTGAGTACGCCGGCTTGCTGACGATGCTGACCGAATTGGCCGGACAGGACTCATTGGTTATTCCATCCGTCGGTCCCGGATTCGGGATGATGATGGACCAGGCAAAACTCCTGCGCGAGTTCCAGTTTCCCACGGCGATGATTCTGCCCACGCGCGATGTCATCACGTCGGATGGCGTGGCAACCGGCCTCCGCCGATTCGTCGAAGCGACGGGCCGGCCAGCGGTCCTCTACATCAAGAACGACGGCTTCATCGAGATCGAGGCGGTCAAGCGACTCCACGACGATGGCCTGCTGTCGTGGATCAAGTACGCCATCGTCCGCGACAACCCGGCCAACGACCCCTATCTGCGCCGGCTGGTCGATGCGATTGGACCGTCGCAAATCGTCAGCGGCATCGGCGAGCAGCCGGCTCTGACACATCTGCGTGAGTTTGGTCTGGCTGGCTTCACGTCAGGTTGCGTCTGTGTGGCACCGCGTCTGTCGATGAACATGTTGCGGGCGATCAAAGCGGGCGACTTCGCAACGGCCGAACGCATCCAAGCCATCTTTCGTCCGCTCGAAGATCTGCGGAACGCGATCAATCCCATTCGAGTACTGCACACGGCAGTCAGTCTGGTCGGCATCGGAGAAATGGGACCGATCCTCCCTCTGCTTTCTGAAGTCAGCGAAGCCAACCGCCCGGCGATCCGAGAAGCCGCCGCGAAGTTGCTGGAGCAAGAGCAGCTTCCGTAGCCGAAACCGTGAGACTTCGATCCGAACTCTCACGAGTTCGGAGACCTTCGAGAACTTTGACGGACGAACGGAGCGTATGGCGAGCGATCATCTGACGGACTGGCTGGCTCAATGGCACGACGTGCGCGAGCTGGTGCGCGTCTCGGCCGAAGTTGATGCGGTCCACGAGATCGCGGCGATCACCGATCGCGCGCGGATCGTTCAAGGCGGCCCCGCGTTGCTCTTCGAGCATGTTCGCGGGCACTCATTTCCAGTCGTCACGAACTTGCTGGGCAGCCCGCGCCGTTTGGCCTCCGCGTTGGGTGTGACCTCGTTCGATCTATTATCACAACGCATCGACGATTGGCTGTCGCTGTCGCTGCCACACGGAGTGCTCGACACCTGGAAGCTGTTGCCGCGATTGGCCGAGTTGGCTCAGTGGCCGCCGACCGTTGTGAAGACGGGGCTGTGCCAGCAAGTCGTCAAGCTGGGACGCGATGTGAACTTGGCCGAGCTTCCCGCGCTGACGATGTGGCCGGGGGACGCTGCGCCGACGATCACTTGGGGCCAGTTGCATGCGCAGTCGCCGAGAACGACAGAGGCTGTTGACGACTCACGGCGACAGATCTGTGTCGTGCCGCTGGAAGTGCGTGGTCGCGACGGCTTGCTGATTCACGGCGACGAGACCTCCGAGTTGTGGTCGTTGCTGTCCGAGTACCGCTCGCGCGGTCAACAGATGCCGGTGGCGGTGGTGCTCGGCGGTGATCCGGTGATGTCGCTGGCGGCGTGGGCACCGTTGCCGCCACGAACCGACTCGCTGGTGTTCGCGGGCTTCTTACGAAACCGCTCGGTCGAGTTGGTGGCCGCTCGGTCGATCCCGCTGACCGTTCCCGCGTCCGCGGAAATCGTGATCGAAGGCTTCGTCGATCCGCAGGCCCCGTTCGAGTTCGCAGGACCGATCAGCCGCGAGACCGGCTTCTTCGGACCGAGCGAGTCGTTGCCGCTGCTGCGCGTCACGGCGATCACGCATCGCGCGAACCCCGTTTTCCCGGCGATGATTCCGGGACCGGCCCCGGCCGAAAGTCACTGGTTGGACCGCGCGTGCGAGCGATTGCTGTTACCGATCGCCCGCTTGTGGATTCCGGAGTTGGTCGATTGGCGGCTCCCCTTCGCCGGAGCGTCTCGGCACATCGTGTTCGCCAGCATTCACAAGACGTTCGCGCAGCAAGCTCGCAAAGTTTTGCACGCCTTGTGGTCGTTGCCGAAGATCGCGACGGTCAAGCTGCTGGTGCTCGTCGATGAGGACGTCGATGTGCGCGACGAGAACGCCGTCTGGGCGAGCGTCGCGGCTCATGCCGATCCGTCGCGTGACTTGGTCTTGTGGGACGGACCGGCCGATCCTCTGGACCATGCGACGGCGATCCGTGGAGTCGGTCGCAAGTTGGGGATTGATGCGACTCGGAAGTGGCCCAACGAAAGCGGTTCATCGCAGTCTGCTCAGCCGTTGCGCTGGACGGCGGAGATCGCGGAGCGACTGCAATCGCGCTGGCCGGAATTTGGACTGTGAATCCGCCGGACGAAATCCGGTTGCTGGGAGATGTGGTTGATGACCGTCGATAAATCGGAGAGCCGTGTTCGCCAGATGTTCGGCGAGATTTCGGCTCGGTATGACCTCCTGAATCATCTGCTTTCGGGCGGCACCGACTATTACTGGCGCTGGCGCACCGTGCGACTGGCTCGGCCCACCGGAGCGGCACCGGTGTTGGATGTCTGCACGGGAACCGGCGATCTAGCGTTGGCCTATTGGCGAGCCAGTGGGCGGCGCGTCTCGGTCGTCGGATCGGACTTCACGCACGAGATGCTGTCGCTCGCGCGTGAGAAGTGGTCGCGTGCCCGAGGACTCGCGAATCCCGAACAGGTTCAGTTCGTCGAAGCGGATACCCAGCACCTGCCGTTTAGCGACGATCACTTTCAAATCGTCTCGGTGGCTTTCGGCCTGCGCAACGTCACGCGCACCGACGTCGGCCTGCGCGAGATGACTCGCGTCTGTCAGCCAGGAGGCAAGGTGGTCGTGTTGGAATTCTCCACGCCGACGAATCGCCCGTTCCGAGCGTTCTATCTCTGGTACTTCCGGAATGTGCTCCCCAGGATCGGGCAACTGCTGATGCGGAACCAGCAGGCGGCCTACAACTACTTGCCGCAGTCCGTCAGCGAGTTTCCTCAGGGAGATTCACTGGCCGAATTGATGCGGCAAGCCGGCCTGCAAAACGTCGTCTGGAAGCCACTGACGTTCGGCATCGCCACGATTTATGTCGGTGAGAAACCGAACCCCTAGCCCACTCACGGGCCAATTGAGATGTTTAACCCTAACGCCAACGGCGTGGGCGCGATGGCCGAACGACTTCCGCGCACGCCGATGGCGTTGCGGTTAAGCCACCCGCACATCACATTGAAATTGATGGTGACGAACATGCCAACCACTCGACGTGAACTTTTACAAACAGCGGCCGTCAGCGCATTGGCGGCCACCGTCCCGTGGGTGGCGGCTCAAGAGATCGCGAAGCCACGAAAGGATCTCGCGCGGCAGCTCGGCGTGACGACTGGCTCGTTCGTGAAGCATCTGAGCAAAACTCGCGCGGAGGGGAAGCTGCGGTTGCTCGACCTGCCGAAGATCATGCGCGATGACCTCGATTTGAAAGTCCTCGACCTGATGACCGCCACGATCCCGTCGTGGGAAGCGGACTATCTCGACGAGTTGAAGGGCAAAGCGGCCGAGGCGGGATGCGTCATCACGAACTTGAAGCTGAACCAAAAGGATCTCGACATGGCCAGTCCCGACGCCGACACGCGTAAGCGAGCGTTGGACGAATACCGCCGCTCGATCGACGCAGCTCAGCGATTGGGTTGCCGTTGGGTCAGACCGTTGCCGAGCACGAAGCGGCCGGATTTCAAACTGTATGCGGCCGCGTACCGCGAACTGATTGAGTACGCCCAGCCGCGCGGCATCGAACTGTTGATCGAGAACAACGCCTGGATGCAGGACGATCCCGATGCGATCCCACAGGTCATCCAAGCCGTCGGAGCGGGATTACACGCGCAGCCCGACACCGGCAATTGGACGGCCAAGTCGCGCTACGATGGACTCGCGAAAGCCTTCCCACTCGCGGTGTCGTGCGACTTCAAAGCGAAGGAATTAGGACCGAACGGCGAGCACTCGGCTTACGACCTGCATCGCTGCTTTGCCATCGGCTGGCAATCCGGCTTTCGCGGCCCGTGGTGCTTCGAGCATGCACACGAAGAGTTATCGGGGCTCTGGCGCGGCCTGATCACGTTGCGCGACCTGTTGCGGAAATGGATGGCGGAATCACGCTAAATCAAGCTCAGTGGAGAGGCACGGCTGTTCTCAAACGCCGCCACGTTTGCGTTACACCAAGCCTCGCATTTTGCGGAATGTCCACTCGATCGCAATCAGTGCGACGAAGACGATTAAGAACGGCCAGTTGTCCCACAGGGTCGCGCGGGTGATCTCGGTCTCTTCGCGGCGGACGAGGCCCTCTTTTTGGAGGCGTTCGAGGAACGCTCCGTGTTGTTCCGGGGTGACGACGTGGCCGCCGGTGAGGCTGGCGAGTTCGGCAAGCAGCGCGTGATCGGCGGCGGGGTTGTCGAGTTCGAGGTCGCGTTCATCAACGAGAAAACGGGACGTCACCGGATCACTGATCGGCAATCCGTTCTTGGACTTCGCCGTCACGCTGACCCAGTAGTCGCCGGCATGTTCGGTCTGAGTGAACTGAGCGGTGAACTCGTTGCCCGCTCGCTGGGCCGACAGCTTTTGGCGTTCTTCTTTCGGATTGGTCACAGACACGTCGAAGTCGAGGTCGGTGAGCGGCGTGCCATCTGGCGAACGAGCTCCGAAGGCCAGCCGGACCGGGACTCCCGGCAGATAATTGCGCGGATCGATGCGGACCCAAACCGCTTGGCCTTGGTCGTCCTCTTTGCGAGCCAGCCAAAAAATCATCTGCCGCCAGAAGCGTTGATGAGCCGTGCGAAAACCGTGCAACGGCCAACGCCACGTTGTGTTGCCGGCGAATGCCATCACGCGCGCCTTGCCCGCTTCATTCGACATCAGCAGCGGAATGCCGTCCTCGGACTTCGCGAGGATATCCACGAATTCGTTCTTGGGCTTGAGCTTGTTGGCTCCGTCGAGCGGCGGCAGTTCCAGCCACGCGGCGCGGTTCTTTTCAGCCGATTCGATGCGCATCACGTAATGGCGGAGACCGCTCGCAGTCGGGATCAACTGCAATTCCTCGGTGTGTCGCGCTGCGGGGTCGATCTCTTCATCGGGGACTTTTTCGCTGGCACGCATCGCGACCGGCAGCAGATCGGCCAGCGGTGTGTCGGCGTAGCCGCCGGCTCCGAAGCTGTGATGGCCGCCGATCATCATCAGGCCGGCACCTTCCTCTACGCGCACGGCAAGCTGCCGCAGCATTTCTCGGCCGATGACCTTCGCTGGGACATCGCCGATGATGTAGACGTCATATTGGCCGCGCTTGAACAACTCTGGGTCGATGTCATTGAGATCGCGTTGTCGGCCACCTCGGATCGGTTGCCAGTCCAACTGCACTTGATCGGTCGCGTTGAGCAGCCGGAGTTGCTTCTGTTCGCCCGGCAGCGAGTCGAAGTAGGCCACTTTGATGCCGCCGCGACGAACGGTCAGCAGCGTCTCGCGAGCGTTGTTCGCGGTCTTGATCTCCCCTTCGAGCGACTCGACTTCGACGCGAATCTTGAACTCGCCGGGGAGGTCGGGGATGTATGACAGCTCGACCGGAATGAGATCGGCATTGCGCGTCGGTTCGAGGTACACGACCGGCTGGGCGTTCTTAGACGCCGGCGGGACTTTCAGCTCGCCGCTTTTGAGTCCTTTGCGCGTGTTCGGATCTTCGACCAGCAGCCGCACGGTCAGCTTGCGTCCGGCGGCTCCCAGCACGCGCAGCTTGGCTCGCAGCGGCACCGTCTTTTTCACGAACGCATACGGATCGACCAGCAAGTCTTCGACGATCAAATCGAGCGACGTGTCGGTCGTCCCCGTTGTGCCGAAGGCGACCGGAAAGATGGGGATTTGCAACTCGCCCAGTCGCCGCGCGATCGCTCGCGGATCGACGTCGTGGGGTGGCAATCCGCGCTGCGCACCATCGGAGTACAAGAGGATGCCGGAGAGTCCTTGGCCTTGTGCGTCGCGCAGGACTGACTCCAGCGCGAAGCCGATGGCCGATTGCTCGCCCGGCGCGGCGGAATCGGGTTTCTCGGCCGGATGCGGTTCGCGGTCGAAATCGAAATAGCGGACCTCCATTTCCTTTTTCAACTTCTCGATCGTCGGCTCCGCCTCTTTCAATGTGTTGACCAAGACTTCGCGTCGTGTCTTGTTCGCCGGCCCGTCGGGCGTCTGCATGGATCGGCTGTGATCGCCGAGCATCACCAGCATCGCGGCCTTGCGATCTTTCTTCGTCCATTGCAGCTCCGGCCGCAGGATCGCGAAGGCGAGCACGATCGCGGTGAGCACTCGCAGCGCGACCAGCGTGCGTCGCCAGAACGGCGGTTGATGTCGTACTCGGCGCGGATATGTCAGCAGCACAAAGACGATTAGCCCGATGGCGGTCAGCAGCGAGACCGGCAGCGACCACACCGGGTCGAAAGCGAGTCGCAGAGATGTGGTCGGCTCAGTCGGCATCGCGGGCAATGTAGCCCGCTTGTTCTGCGAGAGGAAAGGCGAACGGCAAGCCGCCCGAGATGCCGGCCACGGCTTCAAAAACGCCCCCATCGACCTCGTGTCGATGGAGCGAGAGATGGTCGGCTAAATAGTCGCACCGCGAACCATCGGCAGAGCCCATCCGCCTCGTGCGGATGGTGAATCAGATCACGAACGCCACAAACGCCAAAGAATCTTTTTCACCATCCGCACGAGGCGGATGGGGTCTGAAAGCAAGCGAGGGCGGCATCGTTAGCTCACCATCGTCGGCTCCATCCAGGCGAGCTGGATGGGGGCGGGAACTACGTCGTTGTCACCGGCAGCTTCGCTTCGGTCGGCGGGCTGAGCGCGCCTTCGACGGCGGTCAGCAGCAGGTCCAGGCGGAAGGGCTTGTAGAGCGCGTGCTTCAAGCCCATCTGCCGCGCCTTCACAATCGAGTGGCCCGGGTCGTAGCCGAAGCCGGTCATCAAGATGATCGGCAGGTTCTCGTGGATTTGTTTGAGATCGCGGAAGCACTCGAAGCCGGTCATGTCCGACAGATTGATGTCGATGATCGCCAGGTCGTAATGCGTGCCGCGGACCAGCGAGAAGGCTTCCTGGCCACAGTGGAACGCTTCGACATCGCAGCCGAATTGACTGAGCAATTCGCGCGCGGCATCGCGTACCGAAGCGTCGCTATCCACCACCAAAATCCGCTTGCCGTAAAGCAGCGGATGCGCCGGCGGCATCGCAACAATCGGCAACGCTCCAGAGACGGAAGCCCCCAGCCCAACCTCGTGAATCATCTGCTTGATCTCGCGCGTGTGCTGCAAGATGCGTTGCAGCCGCGTGGTCGATTCCGGGTCCAGACCGATGAATCGCTCCATCAATTGCGAGGCATCGACCAGGATGTCGTCCGCCGGCTGAGCGACACTCACCAGGATGCGTGTCGTGTTCTCATTCGCGGCGGCATTCTGCTGCACGACCAACAGCTCCAGCGTGTTGAGCGCGACGGCCACCTCGCGGCTGAAGAGTTCCAGGAACTCCTGATCCTTCTCATTGAAGGCGTTCTCCAGCGAACTTTCGACATTGAACGTCCCCAAGATGCCGTCATGCCGTTTCAGCGGCACGGTCAGCGAACTGCGAGCATTGGAATTGCCGACCAGATACAGCGGGTCGTGCGCCGTGTCCAAACAGAGATAGCTGTTGCCGGTCGCGGCGACGTAGCCGGTCACGCCGTTGCCCGTTGGCTCGGCGAACAGTTCGCGTTCGACCGCGGCTTGCTCCATGCCGTAGACCAGCAGCGGAACCAGCCGCTTCTTGTTCGTGTGGTCGAGCAGTCGAATCTCGACCGTCTCAAACTTCAGCAGGTCTTTCGTGAAATGCACGATCTTGGACTTGAGCAATCCCTTGCGTTGCTCCCAGTCCATCTCCAGCACTTCTTGCGGCGTCAGGTCGCCGAGTTCCAAGCCGGCCTGATAGATCGCCTGCATGCGTTCCTGTTCGTTGACTTCGATGGTGACATCGCGGACGGAGGCGATCAGGCCAAACGGAATATCCGGTTCTGTCTCGAAGAGGGGTGTGATTTGCAGGTCCAGCCAGCGTGAGCCGCCGACCTGCATCAATCCACGCGTCGTTTGATTCGTCGCCAAGGCCGTGTTGATCGGCGTAAAGTCCGGACCGCGCAATTGCGCTGACTCAAAGAGGTCGAAGAACGGCAGTCCTTCACCGCCGGACTCGCGGCCAGCCAGCTTGCGCAGCGACGCATTGCACCAGACGATTCGCTCGTTGGTGTCGAGCAGCGCGTACCCATCGGGAAGCTGATCGAGCAGCCCGCCTCCCTGAATCATCGCGCTCGTCGGCGAAGCATCCTCGCCGCACAAGAACACGCCCGAAAAGTTCCCTTCGCGGAGTCGCTCTAAACTGTTCTCGACCGACTCGGAGGACACGACATCAAACGTGTCGCCAAGCTGCTCGGCCAATGCCGAGACGCGATCCAACCGCCGGCTAAACAACAGAATCTTCGGCATCGGTGCCATCGCCGCCACTCTCCTCGCATCACTCGCAATGTGTCGGGGTTGTATATCCCTCGCGACGCGGCGAAGCAATTCCGGTGATTCGTTCATGAAGCAGGCGAGCGGGGTCGCGTCAGCCTAATGGCACTGACTTTAGAAAGTAGCAGGCACATTCCATGTGCCGTCAGCCCGAGAATTGCGGACGGCACATGGAATGTGCCTGCTACTTTGCCGGTAAAGTCAGTGCCATTGGGCTGACGCCGCCCCGCTCGCCAAATTGTGATTCATCAATGTGGATCGGAAACCGTCGCGAGGCGTTGTTTGTCGCGGCCGTAATCCAGCGTGATCCGCGTGGTTAAACCGATCAGCGTGAGGCGGGCGGCATCGGGATCGTGCTGAGTCTGCACGATCCGGGTCGTAAGCACATGCTCGCACACGCCAAGCTGGTTGCCGGTGAGCGCATCGAGCGCTTCGACACGCAGCGCCGATTTGTCCGTGCGCGTGCGATCCTGCTGCCGGCTGATCGCAACCAGGAACGGCACGCGAGCATTGTCCAACCGCAGGATCGTCCGTTGCGGCAGAACGCGCAACCACAGTTTTTCTCCCAACGGTCCCGCGGCGCGGTCGAGCGGTTGCGGCTGGCTCGGCCGAGCAAAGGCATGCAGGTCACCCAGCACTTCGGATTTCGGAACCAGCGAATCGCTCACGAAATAACTGAACGGCGACTTCCCAGAGTTGTCGAGCAACCGTTGCAGATTGAGGTAGTAGCGATCGCGATCCGAGAAAGCTCGCGGCGTGTTCGTACCGCGCACTTCCGATTCGGGAAGCATGACGTCCAACTTAACCAGCGAGTTGTAAACATCGATCACGCGCACGCGGCCGGAGCGCAAGACCACCAGCAGTTCGCCATCCACCGTGACAATCGGCTGGATGCCGGGAACACCGACCGCCAGAGGCTCGTCCAGTTCGTTGCGATCGGTGAGCGAATCCCAAATGCGCAGGCGGCGACCGCTGTTGGCATCGGTGATGTGAAACAGCTTGCGGCCAAACGCTCGGCGCGTCTGATGCTGATCGCCCGGCAACTTCCCGCGGCGGAGTTCGCGGCCGGTTGCCGTCTCGAAGACGGTATATGTGGCCTGGTCCGCGCCAAACACAACGAGCGCTTCGTGATCGCCGAACAAGCCGGTGTCCGATTCGGCGAGCAATCCGGCATGTGGTTCCAATTCGCGCCGCCACGCGATGCGGCCGGTGGCCGGATCGACCATCACCAAATGCTGCCGCGATTGAAATACGCAATAGCCCGGCCCAACCGGCCCAACGCGCAGAAACTCTTGCGTCGCGTGCAACGCGGTGAACGGGGTCTCCCAAGCCGGGTCGTCCTGATCGCGGCCTAACAGCGAGAACCCCAGCATTCGTCCCTGACCGCCGACCGGGAAGAAGTGATTGACCGCCTTGGGTGATCCCGGTTGCAGAGCCGTCGGATAGAAGCGATCCAATTCGGGCAATTGTCCCATCACGACGCCGGAGTCTCGATCCACGATCCGCCAGCCGGCGTCTCCCAGTGGTTTGAGCAGCGGTGGCGTTTGGAAAAGATGGACACCCACGCCCGCGCGGTCCAACGCTCGATTGCGCGGTTCGCCGTTACCGAACGCTTCAGCCAGTCGTAACTCGCCGCCACGTGGTCGGTCCTCCGAGATCACGACACGCCGCACATCCCATTCCGGCCGTCGCTTTCGAGCGAATGCCTGCCACGTCATCGAGTCGCGCGAAAACGCCGCAACAAACTCGCGACCTGTGACACTAACCCGACGCGCGAGCGAGGGACTCTCGGCCACACGCCCTCGCTCACGCGTCGGGTTAGTGAGATCGGCCAGCAGGCTGGCCGGTAGCTCGACATCACCGAACCGTTCTTCCAACTCGCCCAGCAGATTCGCGGCCAGCGAATACAAGCCGACGTGTTCCCACAGCCGCAGCAGTCGAGCCGTCGCGTTGCCCGCAACGACCGGATCGGAAGACAACCGATCGCGCACCAGCAACAGTTCCGCCTCTTGAAACTCTCCGCGTTCGATCAACAAATCTGCCAACCGGAACCGCGCGCCGGTCGCTTGCGGCCAATCGTCACACAGCCGCACGAACTGCCGCAGCGCGCCGAGGTCGGACGTCTTTTGCAACCGATCACGTTCTTGCCCCAGCACGGCATCGACGGCATCCGCTTCGGCCGGCGACGATTCCACGCGCGTTCGCACCTGCCGCAAATAGCCGCGCGCCCAAGTGTCGAGCGACACGACATGCTCGCCGTGCTCGTCCAACTCCAGTTCATGTTCCAGCGACAACGCGGCCAGATCGCGCGCCGCTCGCACCGTCCGCACGGGATCGCGTGGCAACGAAACTTCGCACACGCGCCGCAGCAGCCGCGCTCGCTCGGCCGTTGTGTCGGCCAGCTTTTCCAACTGAGGCAGCAGATCGTCCGCCTGATCGGGATCGCGGCTCAGTTCCAGATACAACGACTCGCGCAGTTGCCGTTGCGCTTGCCGGCGCAGCTCCGGCGACAGCGGTTGCTGCAACACGTTCCGCAACTCGCCCACCGGCGAGCCTTCCGAACCGAGCAGCATCGCGAGTTCCGATTCGAGTAACCGGCGCTCCACCGATTCCGGCTGAGTGCGCAGCTCGGCCAACTTCGATCGAGCCTGCGGATACACCGCCAAGTGACTGAGTCCCAGCGAGACGACCACATCATCGCACGCGATCAAGTTCCCCGGCCAAGGCGCGAGTTCCTGATCATCATCGTCCTCGTCATTCACTTTGCTGGCTCTGCGCCGAATCGCCGCTGGATCGAAGGTACGAGTCACCGCGAAGCCACGATCGCGCCCCGTCGTCAGTTCGAGGCAAGCGACCCGCCCCGACTTCAACGGCACGAGAAAGTCCTCACCGGCCCGCACGCCTCGGCCGGTCACCGGCCCGACGACATGAGACCACAGCGGTTCGACGGCGTCACTGGTTTGCGTCCCCTCCGCCGGCATCGCGATCGCACGCACCTCGCGTTCACCGACCAACACAATGCGATCGTCCGTCACCGCGCCGATGTAAACCGCGTCGCCGCGTGGCACTCGCCAAACCAGCTTTCCCGTCGTGGCTTCGAGGCAATGCAACTCCTCCGAGAACCGCGACAACAGCAGCACGCGGTCGCGATGAATCATCGGCCAGGTCGGCGTGCCGTCCCAGCCGACCGGCTCCGGAAAGAACTCGCGACGCTGGCCCGCTTCACCCAGACGATAGCTGTAAACCCAACGTTGCCGCCCCGTGACCAAGTCCACGCCGACAACCAATCCCACGTCGGTCGAGCAGATCAACATGCCATCGGCGACCGTCGGCGAACCGACCGGATTGCGGCGATTCCGCTGCTTCAATCGAAAGAACGGCTCATCGACCAACGCGAGGCCCTGACTCCACAGCGGCTCGCCGTTGGAGCCATCAATCGCGATCAGGCAGATTTGGTTGTTCTTCTCCGCCGCGAAGTCGCCGAGCGAAAATAACTCGCCCATCACAAACAAACTGTCATCGACAATCACCGGCGGTCCTAAGAATTGCACCGCACAACCGCGATGTCCCAGCTTGCTCGCGGCGGCCAGGCCGTCGAGCGTCCACACCGGCCGCACCAGTTCCGCAGCCGAAGTCGTGAGACTTCGGTCCGAACTCTCACGAGTTCGGCGATCTCCCGGACTTTCCTCCAGCGGCAATGCCACCAACTGCGTCAGCACATCCAATTCGCGTTTGACGGACTCATCATTGCCCGACTCGTCGCGCAGATCTGGCTTGCCTTCGGTCGGCAGCACGTCGATCGCGAAGACTCGCCGGCCATCGCTCGACAACGTACGGCACGCCGAATTCGTCACCAGTGTTTCACGCACCGCGCCGATGCGGTTGGTCTCGCCCGCTTGACCCATCACGCGCGGCAACCACTCGCTCAGAGGCAGCGCGGACGGATAACTCCACAGCCGACGGCCGGTGTGCAAATCAAAGCCCACGAGTCCGTTCATGTCGCGCACGACCACTTGCCCGCGCACGATCAGCGGTTCGGCCGCGACCGCCAGTTGCTGCATGTTGCGCTCGTCTTGAGACTCCAGCCATTCGCGAATCGCCGTGCGATCTGTCGTCAGCGACACCGGCGGCCACAATGGCTTCAGCCACGGCATGCTGCCGGACGAAGTCGCGCCGCGTCCAAATCCTCCTCCCGCCGCCAGCCACTCGCGCGAGGGACTCGGCTTCGGCGAGGTTTCCGTGCGTCTCGCCACAAGCTGTTCGACCAACTGCGTCGCCGCACGCGCTTCACCCGCGATGCGGACGCGCGTCTCGCCCAACGTCGCGAAAAGTTCTCGCGCGCGGAGTTCATTCCCCGCGAGCCGTTGCGTGGCCGCCGCTTGCACCAGCAAGCTCGGTGTGACTCGTTCGCGATGCGCCGGCTCCGTCAGCAATCGCTCGAACAACCGCGCCGCCAAACGCGACTCACCTTTGTCGAGCCAACGTGACGCCAACCACTTCGCCGCATCGAATCCGGCCGACGTGTGAAAGTACCGCCGCAGCGTTTCGCTGGCGAACACCGGCCGACCCGTCTCGACACTCTGTTCCCAGAGTTGCCGCGCCGCGGTGCCGAACAGCCGTTCGTAGATCGCCTGTCCGCTCGGCGGCAATTCGCTCAGGCCGCGTTGCACTTCGTAGCGCACTTCCAACCAAGGTCCGTCGGATCGCAAACGGACGAAGCCGTCATCGCCACGATCCAAAATCCGCTGCCACAGCGTCAGACCTTCGGTGACCTGCCCCGCGTCGATTCGCGATCGGCCGTCTTTCAACCACCGTCTCAACGTCGCGTCATTGTTGAGATAAAACGTCGCTTCCGGCGTCGTCGGAATGGTGGGCTCGGCATTGGGGCGATCCGACAGCGGCACTCCCGCTGGAACACCACGCTCCTGAGACACCCCGCACGTCTCCGCGCTCAGCAGTCCTGCGAGCGTCACCGCGAGATACGCCATCCATCTCCACTGACCTGCGACGCGACTCATCATCGACGCCTTTCGCAGAGAGAAATCTGAAACAGTGAGAGCCTCATGCTCGCACCTTGACCAACGAGCCTGCGGACAGTGTGCCGCGCATTCGTGAACCTGCCAATGCCGAATGCCGTAGGTTGGGACTCCGTCCCGACCCGGAATTGTGATCGGCAATGGTGATCGGCGGCCGGCGGTCGGGACGGAGTCCCAACCGACGCGCTCAGAACTTGGCTTCGGCGTCCGTGACATGCCAGCGGGCCGGGTCGAGCAACTCAGCTTGGCGATCCCGGTTATTCGGGTGCAGATACGCCAGCAAACGAAATTCGCTCTCGCGTCGGAAGAACTGAAAACGACGCAGCGCCGACTCGATCAGCGGCGAGCCAAAATACATAAACTGTACTCCCACCGCGCCTTCGCGGCGCAGATGTTGGCACAGCGCCGCCAACGTCACCTGCAATCCGTCCGCATCGGCGGGCAGCAGATCCACGATCGCCGCCATTGGCGGCGTGACTTCCGGTTCCGGAAACAGATAGATCACCGAACCACGCAACCGCCCCTCCGAGTCCTGAACAGCCAGCGTGCGATACTGAAGCTGCGGATCGCGACCGAATCGCCACTGGAGATACTCGCTGGACCGTTCGGTCGCGACGGCGAAGTTGGACGAGGCGGCTTGCCAGAGTTCATCGAAACGCTCATCGAACGGCGGATCGAAAAGCACTTGCCAGCCAGTCGGAAGACGTTGATAGGTCTCGGTGGCTCGGAGGCGGAGACCCAGATCAATCCCTGCGGCGACCGCGCGGCGTGGCAGAGCCCACGGGATAAAACGATTCAGCTTGTGTTCACTCCGAAAGAATTTGATCCAGCGTGAGAACCCACCGAGATCGCGATAGCCCGCTCGGCACAGTACCGCGACCGCATTGCGCGTGATGCCGAATGCCAGCGCCATATCGCTCTGGTCCACATGCGAGACAACCGCGCGTTGCAGCTTGACCGCCGCCAGCGCGTTGCGATGCTCGGCCGCGACGTTGAGATTCGCGGCTTGTCCAACCTCGCGAACCGCGTCTCCAACTTTCATGCGCCGCGGCATCAGCGACGTAAACCCGACACGCTCACGAGCCTCAGTCTCGACCAGCCAGCAAACATTCGGTCGATACGGAGATTGCTCGTAGCCCCAGCGATACCAGAGATCCGCTTGATGTCCCCACGGAAAGTTCGACCGCATCAAGCGCAGCAGGTCGTCTTTCACGTCGGCGGCGGTCGCAGGTGCGGCAATGGTGTAGTTCATCGAAGATCAGGGGGCGGGTGTTCGGTTTTTCGGAATTGGCCGGCGCGAAGTTTTGTTCGCGAATCACGCCGGCTCCGGCCAATTTCGAAAAACCGAACACCCGATCTCGCCTCCGAAAGCTGCCGGCCAGATCGACCGCTGCAACCGTTTCAGACGGCCAACAACTCCAATTGGCACGCCCGGCGGGACTGCGGTACAAACCGCCCGAAATTTGTAGCCCAGGCCCTTGTGGCCTGGATGATTCGCCGCCGTGCGACGATCGACCGAGCCACAAGGGCTCGGACTACCAAGTCCCCTCGAAGGAGCGTCCCGTGTCCGTGATTGATCGTGCGGTGCATCTGGTGAAAGGTGGCGGTCGGCCGATCCCGTCGCGACTGTCGCGCTGGCGAGCCGTCGCCCGCTCCATCGGGCGAAAGATCGAGCAACTCAAAAAGCTGGACGATCGCGAACTCCTGCAAGCCAGCCTGGAAGTCCGCTGGCGAGCCAAAGCCGGTGTCGCGCTGCTCAAGTTGATGCCGGAAGCGTACGCGCTCGTCGTTGAAGCGTCGCGCCGTACCACCGGCATGACGCATTACCCCGTGCAAATCATGGGGGGCATCGGTCTCTACGAAGGAGGCATCGCCGAGATGCAGACCGGCGAAGGCAAAACGCTGACCGCTTGCTTGCCGTCGTACCTGCGAGCACTCCCTGGACGCGGCTATCACGTCATTACCGTCAACGATTATCTCGCCAAACGCGACTGCGAAGAGATGGCTCCGATCTATGCCGCACTCGGCATGACCGTCGGCTGCGTGACGTCCCCCGATGAAACCGATCAACGCCGGCAGGCATACGCGCAGGACATCACTTACGGGACCGCGAAAGAATTCGGCTTCGATTACCTCCGCGACCGGTTGCGGTTGGGGGTCGGTGCTCAAGACGCGGCGAAGCCCAATGTGTTTGTCCAACGGACTCCGGGGAGTGCCGGTGACGAACGGCCGGTGCAACGCGGACATTACGGCGTGCTCATCGACGAGGCGGACAGCATCCTCATCGACGAAGCTCGAACGCCGCTGATCATCGGCCTGACGATGCCCAACGACGCGGCCACCGTCAGCTTGTTCCGCTGGTGCCAGCGAGCCATCTCGCATCTCGAAGCCAACACCGATTTCGTCTACGAACCGCAACGCCGCTCGGCCTACCTGACCGACGCCGGCTGCCGCAAGGTGCTGCTGCTGGCGAAACCCGCTCTGATCGACTCGGTCGATACCGAACGCATCTACAAACACGTCGAACAAGCTCTGACCGCCCGGTTCGCGTTCATTCGCGATAAGGACTACGTCATCGTCAACAACGAAGTGAAGATCGTTGACGAGGGAACCGGCCGCGTCATGGACGGCCGCAAATGGCAGGACGGTCTGCATCAAGCGATCGAAGCCAAGGAACTCGTCCCGGTCACGGCCGCGTCGGGCGAGGCGGCCCGTATCACAGTGCAGAGTTACTTCCGGCTCTACAACTACATCAGCGGCATGACCGGCACCGCCGTGCAAGGGATCGGAGAAATCAAACGGACCTACGGCCTGATCGTCACGCCGATCCCCACCAACAAGCCGTGCATCCGCGTCGGCTGGCCCACGCGCGTCTTCGCCACCATGGACGCCAAGCGAATCGCGATCCTCAAGAGCATCGAAGAAATCATCGGCGCGGGCCGAGCAGTCCTGATCGGCACTCCCTCTGTCGAAGCCTCCGAAGCGCTCGGCAAGCAACTGACCGACAAGGGGATCGAGTTTGAAATCCTCAACGCGCACTTCCACGAGAAGGAAGCCGAGATCGTCGCCCGCGCCGGCCGAGTCGGCAAAGTCACCGTCGCCACGAACATGGCCGGCCGAGGCACCGACATCAAGCTGGACCCGGAACTGGTGAAGAACGGCGGCCTGCACGTGATCGCCACGGAAATGCACAGCTCCGCCCGCATCGACCGCCAGCTCATCGGCCGAGCCGCTCGGCAGGGCGATCCCGGCAGCTATCAATTCTTCCTCTCACTGGAAGACGAACTGCTGCGCTGTCTCGAACCGGAAGATCTCGACTCCGAGCGTCGCCAAGCTCGGCCGGATGCCAGCGGCGAACTCTTCCGCACTTGGATCGCGTTCTTCAAGAAGACGCAAAAGTTCTTGGAGAAGACGCACCTCCGCCAACGCAAAGACTTGCTCAAGACCGAACGCCACCGCATGGACATGTACCGCCGCATGGGCCTCGACCCGTGCTTGGAATTGACCGAGTAATTCTGCGGCACGCGGCATTTCCTCTGTGATGATCTTTCTTGTCCTCCTCCCCGACTTGCGGGCGGCAATCTTTGGGCTGTTGGTGATTCCGTGCGGCCTAGCACTGTAATAGACCGGGGGCGATGCGATTGGTGATAGGCCGCATGCGGCCTATCACAACAACCGTTTCTCGAAATCCAGATGTGCTCAAACTTGTTTTCCACGACAATCCGTGGCATTCTGCCACTCAATTCCAAGTGCAACCGCAACCGACATTCCCGTACTAGACCGCGCGCGGCTCAGTTAACTGTTAGGCCACTTTCGCTGAGTCGCCAAACAAAATGAAGCAGAAACCCATTACCGTTTTCCTGTGTCATTCGTCGGATGATAAGCCAGCCGTTCGTTCTCTTTACGCCCGTCTAAAGAGCGATGGAATATCGCCTTGGCTCGACGAAGAAGACCTGCGTCCCGGCGAGAATTGGCGCACCGCTATCACGAAGGCAGTTAGGGCTGCAGACATTGTGCTCGTTTGTCTTTCGAAAACATCAATTGCCAAGACCGGATACGTCCAGAAGGAGATCACATACGCCCTTGACCGAGCTGAAGAACAACCGGAAGGGCAGATTTATCTCATCCCCGTGAGGCTAGAGCCATGCCCTGTTCCTGAGCGTCTTAGTCACTGGCAGTGGGTGGATCTTTACTCGGACCGCGGTTATGAAAAACTACTTAGTTCGCTAGCATTGCTCAGAGGGAGTGATGCGTCTCATGATGGCGGCTGGACGCCATTTACGGGCGTCGTTCAAGGAAAGGAAGGGCTTGTGCTGTGCGAGCGATGCGAACGGTTTTACGACCCAAACGACAAATCGTTCTCATGTTCGCACCACGCCGAGCCTCCCACCATCATCGGTAATACAGGTCCGGTCGGCGATTACGCTGACGTATGGAGATTTCCATGTTGTGCCAAGACAGTCGTGGGCGCGATCTCCGAGCGCGGGAACGACATCAAGCCTCCGATGTCGCCAGGATGTTGCACCAGTATGCACGTCGCATATGAGGCCTAACCATGCGCTGCAGCGAACCCGGCCATCGCGTCCAGGTTGCAATCGGACGCCCTCGTGGGCCGGGTCGCTGAGCTTGGGTCGTTCGGCCCCAGAGGACTTCACACGCTCATGATCACCGATCCCACCGTAGCTTCCACCTTGCGATCCGAGTGGGATGGTGTGGTCAAGATGCGGGAGCGTATGAAGCTACTGGTGGTGGCGACCTTCGCTGGGGGGGCGATCACAGGAAGGGCTCTGGCGAATGTACTCTACAATCTGCCGGTTCTCCTTGCGTTTGATGTGCTCACGCAAGCACTTGCCGCGATGCGAGACCAGGGAGCTTTCGCGTGTTCGCGTAACCAACTTGGACACCTGATGGATGGGTCCAAAACCGCGGTTCCGTGGATCGACTGGGACAAGTTACGTGCTGGTGTGCGTCGGCGAAACGAGATCGCCCATGACGGGACACTCTTCGACGGTAGCGTGTGCCTTCAGGATGTCGCGAGCGTGTCAGACCAATTTAGAAATGTCACATCTTGTCCAAGATAGAAATGTCACACTGGTGGCGTTTCCGAGGGACCGATGGGCAAGTTACGTCTGAGTGTCAAAGAGCGGGAGCGGTCGGAGGTGTTGTTGAAGGTTTCGCAGTCTTCGCT
>CAMDEA010000149.1 GCA_945893045.1 Planctomyces sp. SH-PL62 | reverse complement strand
CACCTGCTCCCGAACCGCTGGCATCAACAACTCGGATTTCACTTGTGGGACATCATCCATGATCGACTCCAGAAAGAGGTTCCGAACATTTTCAACCTCATTCTGACAACTCTGTATTCATCGCGCCAGGCAAAATTGGCACACCCGTCGGGCATCGGACGTCGGCCAAAATCACAAATTGACACGTTTTCGGACCGTTTCCATAATCCCGCCCCCTCTCAGATTGGCCAAATTCTAATTCTACCTCGTCGTGTGCGAGGCACGTGTCTTGCCGAGCTTCTCGGCTCACCCAGGGAAAGGATTCCCGCGATGAGCGACTTTACGAACCGTTCAGGATTCAACACGGAAGTGACCTCCGTCGGACTCGAAGACGTGCATGAAGTGCGGCTGCGAGGACTCGCGAGCACGGCGACTGCGCCGGCTTCGCGTGGGCAGGTCGATCTCTTCGTCCAAGCCAGCCAAGTGGCCGAGAACCTGCGCGCTCAGGTCGCCGAATTGGAACGCCGCGAACGGAACCTCAACGAACAGCTTTCGCAGTTCGATCGCGAGCAGCGTTCATTGCGGCTGCGAGCGCTCAACGCCGAGGAAGAAGCCCGGCTGCGAGCCGAACAGCTCGCCCAGCAAGAGCAGCAATTCTCCGAACGATTTCAGCAGACCGAGCAATTGCTCGCCGAACTGAAGCTGCGCGAGCGGGAACTGACGCAGGCAAATCAATCCCTCGAACAGCAACGAGCAACGCTCAAGCAGCAACTGGAAAAGCAGAACGAGGTCGATAAGGCCGCGATGCAGCACTCGCAGGCGATGGCCGACTCCGAACGCAAGCAACTCGCCGAAGAGCGCGAGCGGCTGTCTCGTGAGCAACAGGCGATCCTGGAAGCGGTCCAGGGAGAGATCGAACAGGAGAAGGCTCGGCTCCGCAAAGAATATGCGTGGGAATTGGACGGCGAGATCGAGCACTTCCGCAATCAGCGCGAGGCGTGGAATCAGCAGCAGGCCCAGGACCGCGAGCAACTCGCCGACGACAAACGCGCTCACGAAGAAGCTTTGCGAAAGTTGCAGGCCGATTGGGCCGAGCAACGTCGTCAGCAGCAAGGGGACTTGGACGCGACGCGCCGTCAGATGGAACAGCAGCGGCAGCAACTGCAACGCGAACATGACGAGGCTCTGCGACGTCTGCAACTCAATTGGGAAACCGAGCGGCAGCAACTCCGTACTCAATGGGCGGCGGACCTCGACGAAGAGAAACAAAAATTCGCCGAAGAGCGAGCGGCGTTCGAGACTGCTCGCGATGGCGAACGCGCGATCGCGCAGCGCGACCGCGAATCGCACGACGCCTACGTCCAAAAGTCGCTCGCCGATCTGCAATCCCAACGCAAGCAGTTGGACACAGACCTCCGCAAGCTGCGCGAAGACCACGCGCAGCAGTTGCGGACGGATGCCGTCGATTTCGATCAGCAGAAAGCCGATTGGGAGCGTCAGCGAGCCGCTCAATGGGCACGGCTCAGCGACATGCAGGGCGACTTGGAACTGGCTCAGCAGGAAGTCGCCCGGTCCTGGCAGGTGGGGCAGTCCGAAATCACGCAACGCACCGCGGATCTCGACCGGCGTGATTCCCAGTTGACCCATTTTCGTCAGCAACTCGACGAGAAGGAGCAGTCGCTCGCGCGCGAAAGTGAAACTCTGCAACGCTGGCAGTCGGACCGCTCGCAAGAGGTCGCCTCGGATCGTCATTCGCTCGAACGCGAGCGAGCGGAGTTCGAACTGCGACGCACGAGCGAGCTCGTCGCACTCAAACAGCAGGCGGAACAACGGTCGCTCGAAATGGAAAAACTCGAAGCTCGCCGCCAACGCTTCGAGATGATGCGGGGCGAGATGGAAAGTTCAAATCGCCTCACACTGGAAGCTCGGTTGGCGATGGAAGAGGCTTGGGCCGAACTCTTGCCGACCGTCGATCCGGAAACCATCCGCCGCCGCATCGAAGCGGGCCGTGCCGCCATCGCCGAGCACTATCGCCGCATCCGCGATGAACTCGAAGTCGAACGCCAGCAACTGCAACTCGAACGGCTGCAGTTCCAAGACCACGCGCGCCGTCTGCAAGACCAAATCCGAACCGAACGCGAGCAGCAACCCACCGCGCTGGCGATCCGCGAAGAGCAAGTCCGTCTGGCGGAACAACGCCTCAAGGCCGAGGCCGACGAGTGGGAGAAGCGTGAAGGCCGCTGGTACGCCTCACGAGCCAAGTGGCTGGAAGAAAAGTGCGAAGCCGAGCGGATCATTCGCGGCCTGCTCGACCAGGTCAACGTGCTGCCGTTCCCAACCGCAAAGGCGGCATGACCCCGGCTCCATCTTTACTCCGCTGGGGCGCACAACGCACTTTGCGAATTGTCCCGCCCCCATCCAGCTTGCCTGGATGGAGCGACCGATGGCGTGCTAGCGACGACGCCTGTCCGGTCATTCTCTGAGACCCCATCCGCCTCGTGCGGATGGTGAAAGAGATCATTGGGTGGGGAATGCCCAAGAATCTGATTCACCATCCGCACGAGGCGGATGGGGTCTGACAACAACTTGAGGTTTTGCTGATTTAGCTCTCCATCTTTCGCTCCATCGACGCGAGGTCGATGGGGGAGTGGTGTGAAACCGTCGCCGGCGCAAAGTGCGTCGTGCGCCCGCTCTGCTGGCCCGCGTGGAACTGCTCTTCGCGAGTTCGCGAATTTTGGACTAGGTTCCGACCTCGCAGGCGGAACAGGCCGTGTGCGGACCCTCGTTGAGTGGTCCGGCTGACTTCCGCGAAAGGCTGTCGCTGTGATTGGTCGGGAGAGTCCAGGATGTTGCTGTCTTCATGGATCGAATTGCTGAAACGAGTCTGGCGGACCCCATCTTTGAGGACACGCGATCGCAACGGACAAACAGGGCGGCGATTGCTCAACCAGGTGCCGGCGCATTTCGAATCTCTGGAATCGCGCTGCTATTTGAGCGTCTCGTCCGTTTTTGACAGCGCGACCAGCACGCTGACGATCACCAGCAACGCGAATGATGCAATCCGCGTGAATGCGAACGCGGGCGGGTTGGTGACGGTCAATAACGTGGCGATCTCACCGGCCGTGAATGCGGCGACGGTACAGGTGCTGGTGGTCAACGGCGGGGCCGGAGCGAACACGATCGACCTGTCGAAAATCAGCAGCTCGGCGTTCACGAGCCTGGTGTCGGTGACGGTCAACGGAGGCGCGGGCGCGGATCGAATTACGGGCACCGCGCTGGCCGACAACCTCAATGGCGGCGAGGGGAACGACATCCTCACTGGCGGCGCGGGGGCGGATGTGTGCGCGGGTGACGCCGGAGCGGACAGGATCAGCGGCGGAACCGGCAACGACTCGCTCAGCGGCGGCGTTGGTGCCGACTTGCTGATGGGCGACGACGGCAACGACTCGCTCAGCGGCGGTGCGGACAAGGACCGCATCAATGGTGGTCACGGAAACGATCTCATCAACGGTGATGGCGAGAACGATCTGCTCGATGGCGGCGCGGGGAGCGACAGTCTCGAAGGCGGCGCAGGCAAAGATACGTGCCTCGGTGGCCTTGATGCGGACTCGCTGTCGGGCGGCGATGACAATGATTCTTTGAGCGGCGGAGTCGGCGTGGACACGTTGGACGGTGGTGCGGACGACGACATCGTGGATGGCGGCAACGACAACGACAGCCTGTTGGGCCAAGCGGGCGATGACACACTGCGCGGCGTCGCTGGAAACGATGTGCTCAATGGCGGCGGCGGGGACGACTCGTGTTCGGGTGGTGCTGGCGAGGACAACGTTCAAGGTGGCGCTGACAACGACATGCTCATCGGAGACGCGCAGGACGACACGCTGGATGGTGGTGACGGGACCGACACGCTGAATGGCGGAGCTGGCAACGATCAGGTCAACGGTGATGCCGGTGACGACACGTGTCGCGGTGGAGCGGGCAACGACACACTCAGCGGTGGAGAGAACGACGATGAACTCTTTGGCGATGCAGGCAACGACACACTCCTCGGCGCGGCCGGCGAGGACACGCTGCGCGGAGGGGATGGAAATGACATCGCCGAGGGAGGACTCGACAGGGATTTGCTCGAAGGGGGAGCGGGCGTTGACCAACTTCGCGGCAACGAGGGGGACGACACTCAGTTGGGAGGTGCCGGAAACGATCTGCTCGAAGGAGGGATCGGCGAGGATGACCTCGATGGCGGCGGCAACGACGACAGTCTGCGCGGTGACGCGGGCGACGATCTGCTGAAAGGCTCCGACGGTCGCGACACTCTGGATGGCGGCGATGGCGCGGATGAACTGAATGGCGGAGCCGGGAACGACAACTTGCAAGGGGGTGGCGATGAGAACGCGGACACGCTTCGCGGCGACGCAGGGGACGATTCGCTCGATGGTGGTGCTGGAAACGATTCGCTGCTCGGGGGGCTTGGCCAGGATCTCGTGCAAGGTGGCGATGGCCTCGACACGTTGGACGGCGAGCAGGGGAACGATGATCTGCGCGGCGGCGCTGGCAATGACTCGCTCGAAGGGGGAGCCGGTCACGATCGCCTGGACGGCAGCGATGGGGATGATGTGCTGCAAGGGGGCGTCGGCAATGACACTCTGACGGGCGGCGCTGGCGAGGATATTCTGCAAGCCGACGACGGCAACGACCGTCTCGATGGCGGAGCCGGTGACGATGAACTCGGTGCCGGTACGGGCAACGACGTGCTGATTGGCGGTGCTGGCGACGACGTTGCTGGCGGCGGTCTCGGCAATGACACGATCAATGGGGACGACGGGGACGATGAACTCTCAGGCGATGAGGGGAACGACGAACTACATGGCGGCAATGACGACGACGTCTTGCACGGCGGAGTGGGTAACGATCGCGGCTCTGGCGACGACGGCAGCGATGAGATCCGCGGAAACGCCGGCGCGGATCTGCTCGCCGGAGGCCGCGGCAATGATTTGCTCGAAGGGGGTGCCAACAACGACACGCTCAATGGCAACGAAGGGGACGACGAAGTCCTGGGGGATGACGGCAATGACCGCGTCCACGGCGATGATGGCGACGACTTCGTCAGCGGCGGCCTCGGCAATGACAGTCTCGCCGGCAACAAAGGGAGAGATGACCTCACAGGAGGCATGGGCGACGACACCTGCGACGGAGGCGACGACGACGACTCCATCTTTGGTGGAGCCGGCAAGGACCGGATTCGTTCCGGTAACGGCAGCGATGAAGTCACCGGCGGCAGCGATGCCGACATCTTCGAAGACCAATCCGCAGACGACACCTTCGAGCAGGCTGGCGACAACGAGAACCCCGAGCGGTGAGAGTCCGATTGCCCCTGACTCAGGCGAGCGGGGCGGCGTAGTGCCGTAGCCGCACTCGCCAGAGTGCGGGACACCCGCGTTCTGGCGAACACGGCTACTTGCGACCGGGGGGCTGACGCCGCCCCGCTCGCCGGATTCATTGGTGGCCACTACAAACTCGCTCGCCCAAACTCTTCTGGATCGGAGAATCTCGCAATGGCCACTCAGCCCAGTTTGTACGAGCGACTTGGCGGCGTGTACGCGATCGCGGCGGTCGTGGACGATTTCATCGACCGGATCATGATCGACTCGCGTCTCAACGCGAATCCGAAGGTGGATGAGGCTCATCACCGCGTCTCGAAGGCCGGCTTCAAGTATCTCGTCACCGAGCAAGTCTGCTGGGCCGCCGGTGGTCCGCAGTGCTACACCGGCCGCTCGATGCGCGACTCCCACGCGCATCTCGACATCACCGCGTTCGAGTGGCAAGCGTTCCTCGACGACCTGCGGCAGACCTTTGACAAGTTTGAAGTCCCCGCCGCCGAACGAGCCGAACTCCTGGCCATCGTCGAAAGTACCAAGTCCGACATCGTGCGGGCCTGACCGTAGCCGCACTCGTCAGAGTGCGGGAGTACGCGAAGGGGTCGGGAGTCTTTTTCCGGTCGGCCACATTGAACTCCGGACGGTCATAGAAACGCTGGCCGACCGGAAAAAGACTCCCGACCCCGTTCCGTCAATCAAAGGACTCGCGGTCTTATGCCCGACGAAGCAGAAATCTCCTCCGTCTGTGCGGCGATCGGCGAAGCCGGCATCGGTCGAGTCGTTGCGGCGTTCTATCGCCAAATCCCCAACGACGATTTGCTGGGACCGTTGTACCCGCCTCAAGATTTGGCCGAGGCGGAGACGCGACTGCGCGAATTCTTGATCTTTCGATTCGGCGGCCCCCAGTATTATTTGCATCACCGCGGCCACCCACGCCTGCGGATACGACACGCTTCCTTCCCGATTTCGCAGAGCGTTCGCGATCGTTGGGTCGCTCTGATGGATCGAGCTTTGGCAGAAGCCGAATTGCCCGCTGACACCGCCGCGATCATGCAGGCATTTCTGCATCACATCGCCACGTTTCTACTCAACTCTTGATTGAGCATTTCGTGTCCGGAAAACAAACCGCCACACAGAGGAGCCATTGATGACGCTATCGACTCAAGAATTGCGGTCTCGGATTGCTGTTGTGCCGCGAATCCCGCTCGCGCATTTGCCGACGCCGTTGGAGTTGTTGCCCCGTTTCAGCCAAGCCGTCAGCCCGAATGGACCGCGCATCTGGATCAAGCGCGATGATTGCACGGGGTTGCTCTTCGGCGGCAACAAAGCGCGGCACAATGAGTTCCTGATCGCGGACGCGCTGGCCAAGGGAGCCGACTTGGTCGTGTGGGGCGCGGGCGTGCAGAGCAACAACTGCCGGCAGACAGCCGCCGCCTGCGCGAAGGTCGGACTCGATATCCATCTGGTGCTCGGCCGAGGCAAACCGGCGACAGCGCCGGATGTCGTGCAGGGGAATCTCTTGCTTGATCACATCGTCGGCGCGAGCATCGAGATCGTCGAAGAGTCGATCGGCCCGGCACTCGACCAAAAGATCGCTGAGGTTGCAGAACGGTTTCGCTCGCGAGGTCGCAAGGTCTATCTGTGGGATCGCCCTGTCGTGCTGCCGCTCGCCGCAGTGAGCTACGCGCTTTGCATGGCCGAGATCGTCGAGCAATCTTCGGCCAACGGTTTTGAGCCGGCGGCTGTGTACGTCTCGTCGTCCGGTTCGACCGGAGCCGGCGTCGCACTCGGCGCGAAAGCGCTGGGAGTCCCTTATCCGGTGAAGAGCATCGCTCCCATGATCTGGCCGTGGGATAGCCGGCAAGAACTTTCCGCGACGGCCAATCAAGCCGCTGAACTCGTCGGCATCGAGACGCGGCTGACGCCCGACGACATCCTGTTCATCGGCGATTATCTCGGCCCCGGCTACGGCCAACCGTCCGACGCAGGGATCGAAGCCATGACGTTGCTCGCGCGGACCGAAGGTCTCCTGGTCGAGCATGTCTACACCGCCAAAGCACTGTCGGGGCTGATCGACCACATTCGAGCCGGCCAGTTCCGCGCGGATCAAGACGTCGTCTTCGTCCACACCGGCGGCACCCCGGCGATCTTCGCCGAAGCCGAGATGCTGGCGGCTCGGATTCCGCGCCGAGTGCTCTGATCGTCTCGATCGTCTGCCTTACGGAACGGTTCGCCTGCGTTGTTGAGACCAGCGGCGAATCGTCGTCAGCACTATCAGGTTGAAAAAGTGCATCCCTCCGAGAACGGTCAACACGAGACCAATCTTGGACGACAGAAAGTTGACCCCATCCCACACGGTGATCACCGAACTGCCGAACGCCAGGTTGAAGAGCACTCCGGCCAGATTCAGCAGATAGAAGCCCACGACCAGCAGCCGATTCACGGCATCGGCCCGGACCACATTGCCGTCGAAGACATCGATCAAGAAGACACGCCCGTGTCGCGCGAGCGTCTCGGCCACCCAAACGGTGATCGTGGCGCTCAAGCTCAGGTAAACCGCATACGTCCAGACGGCGATCGTCACGGCATGGTCCTTCGGGCGTGGGTCAATTCGTAACGGGGTCGGGAGTCTTTTTCATACCGCACTTGCAGAACTTGGAGTGGTTTCGCTCGTGTCGTGCGGCATGAACAAGACTCCCGACCCCTTTCCGGATACAGCCGGTGGTTAGGACGGGTCCGCGGAACCTAATGTCGGCAGGTTCTTGTCGTCCGCTTCCGGCGTTTCGCGGGTGAGCTTCCGCCAGTGTTTCAAACGCTCTTCAGCAGAGGCTTGCTTCCGAGACCCAGCCAGCCCGACCAGGACGATGAAGTGGAACGCTCCCAAGAAGACCAAGACGGTGCCGACCTTCATGCTGAGCAGTTCGATGCTGGCCTTCGCATCAATGACATCTCGATCGTGTTTCAGGACGAAGCAGATCACGCCGAAACTCACCAGGTAGAAGCCAACCACCAGCAAATGAGACATCGCTTCTTGTAGAGCGCGTCGCTCTTCATGGCCTTCGGTGAGATAGATGATGCCGTAACGTCGCAAAGTGCGGCCGACCCAGATGGCAACCGCTACACACAGAACCACGTAAACCAGATAAGTGATAACGGTCGTCATGATATTCCTCGTTTCGATGGGAAGCGCTGGAGCAGAGTGTTCAACAAGCGAGGAACCGGGATCGGCCGCCCGAATTAACGACCTGCACGGTCTGTTTTTTAAGGCTCTCCGCCATTCGTGTTGATTCTGTGCTTTTCAAAACAGCGAATCTTGGGCTGATGGTTCCCACTGATGGCATGGCGATACCACGGATCAAGCAGTGCTTCTCGTTTTTATCCGTGGTATCGCCATGCCATCCGTGGGGATTCTTGGACTTCTTGGCAGACCAATTGCGATCTTTAGAACAAGCCGAGGACTGGCTGTCCCTGTTCGACAAGACGGCGCGGGCGATTCAGCGAGTCGTGGTATTCGGTGGCCGGGTCAATACCCAGAGCGTGATAGATCGTCGTGATGAGATCGAAGGGATGTACCGGGTTGCTTTTGGGCCACGCGCCGAAGCGATCGGATTCGCCATAGACCTGACCGGGCCGCACGCCGCCTCCCGCGATCAGACACGAATAGCATTCGGGCCAGTGGTCTCGGCCGCCGGGACCGACGTTGTCCGTCGTAGCGACACCGATCTTGGGCGAGCGACCAAACTCGCCAACCGCCACGACCAGAGTAGTCTCTAACAATCCACGCTCGGCGAGGTCCGAGATCAGCCCGGACAGCGTGCGGTCGAAGTACGGGCAGCGATGTTCTCGTAGAGTTGGAAAATTGTTGCGATGCGTGTCCCACGATCCGTCGGGGCCGGGGACTGGCTCGTCATCGGACCGAGCGGGCCAGGTCACTTGGACGAATCGCGTTCCGGCCTCGACCAGCCTCCGAGCCAGCAAACAGCTTTGACCGAATCGCGTGCGGCCGTACCGATCGCGCAGGGCATCCGATTCTTCATGGAGCCGAAACGCCTGCACGGCGCGATGCGATTGCACCAGCCCCAGCGCTCGTTCGTAATACGTGTCGAAGGTCGCGGCCGACTTGGCGGAATCACGCTGCCTGTCGATATTGGCTCGCAGATCGACGCGCGATTGCAATCGGTCCAGCGTCATGTCGCCGGGCAGCGCGAACGCTTCCAGCTTCAGCGGCTGAGTCGGATCGTCATACATCGTGAAGGGATCGTAAGCCGCGCCGAGAATTCCCGCCGACTGTCCGACACCAACTTCTTTGCCCTCTTTGACCGGCCCACAGACCGCCACGTAACTCAAGCCGCTCGATACTGAAGGGCGTTGCCGAGCCACGATCGAACCGACCGACGGCAGATCGTCGCGCGACGGAGGCACGGCCAGTCCTGTCGATGAAAAATTCGCCGGGTCGGTGCCGGTCATCAGCATGTAGATCGCCGAGCCATGATTACGCAGGCCCTTCGGCTTCACGCTCATGGACCGGATCAGCGTGAAGTGCTGAGCCTGATCGGCCAGCAGCGGCAGCACTTCGCCGAGGAACATACCGGGAGCGCGGGTTGCGATCGGCTGGAACTCGCCACGGATCTCAGCCGGCGCTGAGGGCTTTGGATCATACAAGTCGATGTGACTCGGAGATCCTTGCAAATAGAGCAGAATGACGGACTCCGCCGTACCGCGTCCGACGGTTGATGCGGCTTGCACCGTTCGTTGCCGCAGGAATGTCGGCAAGCTCAAGCCGATGAGCGACAGACCGCCGACCGTCAACAGCTCGCGCCGTGAAGCGATGTCACACATCCGACCAGCAGAACCGTGGATCGAGAACATGCTTCGTCCGCAAATGAAACCGTGATCGATCGGCCATCCTTTTCGATGGAACACATCCTATCAACGCGACTCGGCAGCAACGAGTCGGGACATTCATTCGAGTTAGACTTGTTGCGGTCGCGGCCGGTGGTTATCCCCTTGGCCCAGAGAGAAAGAACTTCGCTGTCTTTGTGCAGGGAGGGCATGATGGTTCCAGCGTTTTCGAGAATCTGTTCAGCGTTGCGACTGCGCACCGTTTGGATGTTGACCTTCGCGACCGGTTGGCTGTCGCTGGCGGGCCTCGCCAGCGGCGCGGATGCCGAGTGGGCCAAGTGGCTTCCCAAAGAGGCGGCGTTCGTCTGGCACTACGGTGGCAGCGGGACACAGCGCGAGGCGTTTGAGAAGACCGCCGCCTTCGAGGCGTATTTTCAATCCGGCCTGATCCCCACGTTCAAGAAGTTCGCTGCGGGTCTGCCGTGGGAAAACATCAAGGACGAGTTTGCGATTGAAGTGTCTGGAGAAATGACACTTCAACAAGTCATCGACGTCTACGGCTTTGTCTTTCAGCGCGGATTCACGCTGGCCGTTTGCTTGCCGGAAGACAATCGCGGTTCGTGGCCGTATCAACTCGTCGTCATTCCAGAGGCGGGGACGCACCTCCCCGCCATCGGTGCTTGGGCGGAGTCAGCGGCTGCGGCAGCGCTTGCCAAGAAGACTGCGGCGACCGCTCAGGACGATCAAGAATCGAAGAAGAAAGACGACAAGAGCGGGGAGGAGAAACTCGACGACGAAACCGACGAACCACTTGAGAAGTTGCCGAAGCCTGCCAACGCCCAAGAGATTGCCGACAACTTAGGAGAAGGCGAGTCTTCGGCAGCCGTGACGGCCGCGCTGGCACCGATCATCGGCTTCGACAAGATCGAGTACAAAGGCCGCTCGATTCATCGTCTGCATTGCCGCGACGGCCATGCCAAGGTGGTCTGGGCTTTCTGGCAAGAGGGTCGTGACCTGATGGTTTACTCCGGCCGGCCGAGCGTGGAATTGGTGATCGACAAGGTGACCAACGCGGAGGAATCGCTCACTACCTCGCAGAGTTGGCAGCGAGCCTGGCCGGAACTCGATCAACCGATCGCGGAATCCTCGCACGTGTGGTGCGATGTTGTCCGTCTCTTGAAGCGTTACGGATCAACGACGGTCATTGAGCTACAGCCCGAGCCAATCACAGTGGCGAAGCTCTTGAAGCTCTTGGGAATGGACGAGATTGAGTCCATCGCTTGGCGCTGGGGATATCACGGTCGGCATCTGGTGGACGTGCTGGATGTCGTCACGCCGCAACCTCGACAGGGACTCTTGGCGTTGTATGACCAACCAACCGTTTCTCTGGATCGCCTGCCTCCGTTGCCGGTGTCGTTGCGATCGTTTTCGATTCAGTCGTTTGATGCGGCTCACACTTGGGAGCAGTCGGCGAAGATCCTCACGGGATTGTCCGCGATGCTGCCCGATGAATTGAACGCGGCCATTCACAACATCGGCACCAAGTTCAGTAACGAGAACGCCGCCGAACTGCGCCGCGAACTGTTTGCTTCGCTGGGCAATGTGCTCTGCACTTGGAGCGATACCGATCAAGAGTTGCTGAGTCTCGGCCGATTCAATCTCGCGATTTCGGTCAAGGATGCTCCGGCGTTGCAGCAGACGTTGAACCATCTGTTTGAGCACATTCAGCAGCAGGGGGTTGAGTTCTCGCACACGTCGAGCACTCGGCACGGCTGTCCGTTCTATGTCTTCGCGAGCAAAACGGCCGGCATCAAGCCGTGTGCTGCACTCTGCGACGGCTGGCTGATTCTGGGCCTGCAACCACAGACGGTCGAAGCCGCAGTGCTCCGCGCCAAGGGCCGCTTGCCCCGTTGGGACGCTGACGTCGCGAAGACGACCGGCGTCGCGATTCCAAAATCATTCAGCGGTCTGACCTGGAGCGATCCGCGCGGCAACGTCCGCTTCGCCATGAGCCTGCTGCCGTGGCTCGCGGACCTGTGGAGCGTCAACGCGAAGGAGTTCGCGCCCGGTGTGGATCTCTCGTCGCTCGATATCCCGCCGGCGGAGTTGGTGACTCAGCCGTTGTTCCCCAACGTGACCACCACCCTCGCGAGTCCCGATCGAATTCGCTGGACCACCTGGTCCTCGACCCCGATGAATGATTCGTTGGTGATGTTGATTCAAAGCTACGGAGCACTCACGGTGGTGGCCGAGTTGTGGGGTGAGGATCCTTTTGACTTCGTGCTCAGCCTCGTTGAATCAGAACCGGTCGAGGAAGACACATTCCCCGCAGACGACGGGGACGACGCGGACGACGACCACTAAGAGACGAGCCGGGGTCAGGTCTTCAAATTTCATTTTTGGCCGTGCGATCCACCTCTGACTCAATTCTCACACCGCCATTCCAAACCACATCGCACTCCATTCGCGACGCCAAAAATGAAATTTGAAGACCTGACCCCTGACTGGTTCACGCTGCCGCCATTGGCCGTCTTCCCAGTCTTGGTGGGTCCACTGCAAACGCTGCTGGCGTTGCTGCCCGCGATCTTGGTCGGCCTCGGCAGCCTGTTGTTCGCCGCGTTCAAGCCGCAGGGCTTCGTAAAGCTGCTCCGTTTTTGTTGGCGGCAGAAACTCTTCATCGGCTGTGTCGCCGGCCTGCTGGCCGGTTGGCATTACGGCGTGTTTGCCAAATTGTTTGAGCCGCGACGCTCGGCCAACGCGCTGGCGACAACCGACGGAACCAATTGGAGCACCTCGCGCGGCGGCCCGCTGCGATTGGGACGCGGGCCGGGACATTCGGATCCCACGACGAGCGGCACGGTTTGGAAGAATGATCGCGACGCGACGGTCTTCTCGTCTCCGGCGGTGTCGGGTTCGCGAGTCTACTTTGCCACAGCCACCGGCCTGGGACCGTTCTCGCCGGAAGGGCGCGGAGCGATCGTCTGTGCCGAGGCGGAGTCGGGCCGTGAAGTCTGGCGCTATGCACCCAAGGATTTTCGCGCGACGTTCTCGTCCCCCGTCGTGGCCGACGGCTGCGTCGTGTGCGGCGAGGGACTGCATCAAGTGCATGACGCGCGTGTGACGTGTCTCGATCTGCTGGGACAAAAGCGGTGGGAGTTTCGGACCAAGAGTCACGTCGAATCGACCGCCGCGATCGCGGACGGAAAAGTCTTCATCGGAGCCGGCGATGATGGTTTCTATTGTCTGGCTCTCGAACCGACCGCCGATGGTCAGCCGCAAGTGCTCTGGCATTTGGAGGGCAAGAGATTCCCGGACTGCGAATCCTCTCCGGCCGTCAGCGAGGGTGTCGTCTACTTCGGCTTGGGTGAAGGAGGCTTGGCGATCTGTGCCGTCGATGCGCTGACCGGAACGCAGCGGTGGCGCATCGAGACGCCGTATCCGGTGTTTGCTCCGCCGACGATCGCCGACGGCAAGTTGTACGTCCCGACCGGCAACGGCAACTACGTGCAGTCGGCGGCGGACTTGTTGGAGATGAAGCTGACGATCCTCAAAGACGGCGGTGCTACCGAACAGGAACTCGCCGCCGCTCGACAGCGATTGAAACCGGCCGGCGAGGTCTGGTGCGTGGACCTGGCCACTCAGCAAATTGATTGGAAGTTTGCCGCCGACGATGCGATCTTGGGAGACATCGTGCGGGGAGAGGACTCGTTGTACTTCGGCTCACGCGACGAGCACTTGTATCAGGTCTCGCTCGATGGCCGATTGCTGAACAAGGTCCATCTGCGCGAACCGCTGGTCTGCTCGCCGGCCTTGGGTCGGAAGCATCTCTACGTCACGACCACGTCGGGCCGGTTGCTCTGCTTGGATGCACTGACGCTCAAGCCGGTGTGGGATGGGTCGCTGGGTGTCGGAGAGAATTTCGTCAGCTCGCCAATTGTGGCTCACGGGCATGTCTATGTCGGCACGGTACAGCAAGGTTTGTGCTGTCTCGGCCAGCCGGGAGTCCTCGCCGCGCCGCTCTGGTCGCGCGGCGAACGGGGCGGCCGAGCGGATGACGAACCGGTGCCGCCATCTTTATCGCTGGCGTGGCAGTATCCCTCGGAGAACGATTTGCCGTTCGAGATCTCCGCACCGCTGATGCCGCTCGACGGAGCGATCTATGCGGCGGGAGTTCGCGAGGGCCGGTCTCAGCTCATCAAACTTTCGGCCGACGATGCGGTTGCCCCTGAGTCACGATTGCTGTGGTCGCACTCATTCGAGGTCCATTCGCCGGCGGGATCAATTCAAGTCGCCCCGGTGGGCAGCGGCCGGCGCGTGTGCGTTGTTGAAAGCCCTGTTCCGTTCGAGAGCACCGGCTTGCTGTGGTGCCTTTCCGCCGACGACGGACGCACTCTTTGGAAACAGCCGCTGATCGATGAATCGGAGGGACTGACGATCGACGCGAATCAAGTCGTCGTGTGGAGCAGTTTCAATCAACTTCAAAGCTTCGATCTGACGAACGGCCGGAAGTTGTGGAGCACGCCTCTCGCAGGTTCACGCGCCGTTGGAGCACCGACAATCGCGAACGACCTCGTCTTCGCCGCGACAGAGATGTTTCTCGCTGCGCTCGACGCGACGACCGGCACGCTGCTGTGGAAAGTCCCCTTGAGCACGCCGCCCACTGCCGGCCCATTCGTGGAAGGATTGCAGGTGATCCTGCCTCATGCCGGTCGGCACGCGCTGCACAGCCTGCTCGATGGCCAAGCCGGCGGAGACCGTTCCTCAACACACGACTGGGACCACTGGCCCATTCCCCATGAAGTCGGCAAGCTCGTCACTCCTCCCATCGCGTGGCGTCAACGAGTCTACTTGGGAACGTCCCGCGGAGCGGTCGTCTGTCTCAGTCATAAACCTACTGAGTAGGAATCGGCACGAAATTGGTTCAGTAGCGGAACGGCACAAGCCGTCCGGTGTCGGCGAATTGCCGCCCGAAACCGGAGGGCTTGCGCCCTGCCGCTACCATGAACTCCGAACACTCGCCCCCTTGTTGGAAAATCGCTCGCTGTGACTGATCGCTCGGATGATTCGCTGGTGTTCTGCTTCGGCCTCGGCCAGTCCGACTGCGATCCGGCACGTACTGACTTACTCGGAGGCAAAGGGGCGAGCCTCGCCGCGATGAGTCGCGCGGGGTTCCCGGTCCCGCCGGGCTTCACGATCTCCGCGGCCTGTTGCGAGTGGGCCGAACAACACGACGGCGACTGGCCGACGGGATTAGCCGAGCAAGTCTTTGACGCGATGAGCTGGTTGGAAGAAACCACCGGCCGCACGTTTGGCCAAGGCACGAAGCCGCTGTTCGTCGCGGTTCGCTCCGGCGCGGCCGCGTCGATGCCGGGGATGATGGACACGATCCTCAACTGCGGCAGCGATCCGGCGGTGGAACCGTGGGACGCGCTCTGTCAGGCCATCAATGCGGTCTTCGGCTCGTGGCACAGCGACCGCGCGCGAGCCTATCGGAAGCATCACGAACTACACGGCGTTGTTGGCACAGCGGTGAATGTGCAAGCGATGTTTCCTTCCGAGAGATCCGGTGTGCTCTTCACCGCCAACCCGAACGATCCGACGACGAACGAGATGCTCATCGAAGCCTCGTGGGGATTGGGAGAAGCGGTCGTCTCCGGAGCCGTGACGCCGGACATCTATGTGATCGACGCGGCGACGCTGGGAACGAAACGAGTCATCCCCGGAGCGCGACCGGGGAACGAACCGGCTCTGACAGAATCGCAAATCGCCGAGCTTGCCGAACTGGGCCGCCGCGTCGCGTCGCACTTTCAAACGCCGTCCGACATCGAGTGGGGCATCGCCGACGGACGAGTCGCTCTGTTGCAGACGAGAAGCATTCGCGGACTCGAATTGCTCGAAGACATCGAGCGTGGTCGTCTGGAGGAAATCGCGCGACTGCGTGCGCAAACGATGAACGATCCCGCCGTGTGGGTCGTTCACAACCTCTCCGAAACATTGCCCGCTCCGACACCGCTGACATGGGATCTCGTGCGTCGGTTCATGAGCGCGGCCGGAGGTTACGGGCAGATGTATCGGCTGCTCGGTCATCGGCCGCAGGAGCGTCAGCCGGGACTCGGCTTCTTGGAGCTGATCGCGGGCCGCGTGTACGTCGATCCGCGCCGCGCCGCTGAGTTTCATTTCGGCCGGTTGCCTTTCGATTACGACCTCGACGAAGTCCTGCGCGATCGGACGGCGATTGATCGGCCACCGACGCGGTTCAATCTCGACCGAGCGGACTCGTTGTTCTTCTTCCGTTGGCCGGGGATGTTGTACGGAATGATTCGCAGTGCGAGGCGGATGAAAGCCATCGAACGAGCGGCTGGCGAGCGATTCGAGAATCGTGCTCTCCCGCAGCTCGAAGAGTTTTTGAAGAGCGTGAGTCACGTTGATCTGCCAAAGCTCTCGACCCCCGAACTGCTGGAAGAGCTGCGGCGGCGACGCGATTTCGTACTGGGCGAATTTGCCGCCGAGTCACTGCTGCCCGGCTTCTTTGGTGGCTTGGCTCACGAGCGGCTGCGAAGGCTGCTGGCGCAACTCTTTGGACAGGAGGAAGGCGAACAACTCGTCGGCCAACTGACGGCCGGTTTGGCCAACGACATCACCGTCGAACAAAACATCGCGCTGTTCGAGGTCGCCGCCGGCCGGCAATCGCGCGAACAGTTCCTGACTCGCTTCGGTCATCGCGCCGCCAACGAGATGGAGCTGTCGCAACCTCGCTGGCGCGAGGATCACGACTTCGTGACGCGAATGATCGAACGCTTTCGCGGAGCGTCGGGCCTGTCACCGCACGATCGTCACGCGGTGCAGGTCGAGGCGCGGCAACGCGCCGAGGCGTTGTTACCAACGCAGCTCGCATCAGCGGGAGGTTCGTCGCTCCTGGAGCGAATCGTCCACGACATTCGGCAAGCTCAAGAACTGTTGCCGTACCGCGAGTCCGGCAAGTTTCATCTGATGCGCGGCTACGAAACTCTGCGAGCGGTCCTGGTCGAACTCGGCCGCCGCTGGGACTTGGGTCGCGATGTGTTCTTTCTGCCCGAAGACGCGCTGTCGCGGTACGAGTCCAATCCGGCCGCTTGGGAAGCGTCGATCGCACAGCACAAACTGCGCTGGCGGTCGTCACAGAAACTCACGCTGCCGGACGTGATCGACTCGCGGCAACTCGACGACTTTGGCAAACCTCGGCCGGTGCCCGCCCACGCGGATCACACGCGGCTGGAGTGCCGTCCCATCGCGGCCGGGACCGCGCGCGGAGTCGCTCGCATCGTGTTCAATCCGAGCGAAGCAACCGATCTCGGCAACGAGGTGATCTTGGTTTGCCCAAGCACCGATCCCGGCTGGACTCCACTGTTCGTGTACGCCAAAGGACTGATCGTCGAACGGGGAGGAGTTCTGTCTCACGGAGCCATCGTCGCTCGCGACTTCGGCATCCCGGCCGTCGTGCTCGAAGCCGCCACGCAACGGATTCCAGAAGGTGCATCGATTGAACTCGATGCCAATCACGGCCTGATCGTGCTGGGGGCGAGGTGACACACCGATGGACACGCTGAATCAGTTTCAAATCAGTGCGCCAGTTGTTGACGGTGCCAACGCATTGCTCGGCTGGCTGCTGCTGTTGCCGCGCGATGCAACGTTGTTGGTCTTCTCCGCTTTGACCGCGCTGCTGATGACGCTCGCGCGGCGTCGGTTCACGAACCAAGACTTGCTGCGACGCTGCTCAGACGACTTGCGGCAACTGAAACGGCTCAATCGCGAAGCCCAGCAAGCCGGCGACAAACCACGACGGCAACGTCTGCGAAGCACGGTGGCTTTGATCAAACAAATTCAACTGGCCGAGGACCTGAAGGTCTTGGCCGTCGTGCTGGTGCCAGTTGCCATTCTGGCAACGTGGGCCGTCGAGCGGTTCGATTACCTGCCACCGCGCGTCGGGGACGAGTTGGTCGTTCGAGCGTACTTCCCGATCTCGTCCGTGGATGACGTGACGCATCTCGTCCCAACAGACGGCATCGAACTGAAATCCTCGCCGATCCAAATCATTCACGCCGATTCTCAAACACCACCCATCGGCCTGGCCGAGTGGACGCTGCGACCCACTTCGGCAGCCGACGAACTGAACCTGACGATCCGGCATCGCGGCGAATCCGCAGTGCATCGTGTGGCGGTTGGGCGAACCACCTACCTGCCGCCGCAACAACTCCACCCCAACCAGACGACCGAAGTCGTACTGAAGCGTTATCAACCGCTGGGACTGAATCTGAAAACGGAATCGCTCGGCCTGCCGCCGTGGATGATCGGCTACCTCTTGCTGACGCTGCTGCTGGTGCCAGGACTCAAACGATTGTTGCGAGTCTCATAGCGCGTGCATTCTTGCCACCCGCGAACCAATCCCAAAGCACGCAAAAACTTGTTGGGTCAAAATGGGACAAAGAAGGTCGAACGGACGCCGTGGATGCTCTTCGAGCTTTCCCCATTTATTACCCAAGAATTTTTTACCTTCTTCCGAATGCTCCAACCGCGTGATTCACAACGCGACTTCGCCGCTACTCCGCGGACTCATTGAGCCAGCGTCCCAGCCCAACCACTCGTTGGCGCGTCGTGCTGGTGTGTCACTCGACGAACGGATTTACCACCAGCACCGAGTCGTAGCGCATGCCGTTCGAAAGGTCTTCGGAGTACAGCGTCGTGACTCCGGCTTCGATGCATGCGGCGAGCAACATGCTGTCCCAGTGTGAGAGGCTGTAACGACGGCTGAGATCCAACGCCGTCAGCACCGTCATGTGTTGTGGCGTGACGATCGGAAACATCTCGATCATCCAGCCCACAAAGTCATTGACCTTTTCGGGGGTGAGAACCTGCTTCGATTCCCAGCGCCGCAGGCCGTTGACGAACTCACTGGTGACCTGCCACGGCAAGACGGTTTCACCCGCACGAGCCAGTTTTTCCAGGAGATCGTAGGCTCGCTGTCGCTTGATCGGTTCGCGATGGTCAACGGCATAGAGCCAGACGTTGGTGTCAGCGGCGTTCATGCAATTGATCCCGTGTCAGGCGTTCGGCTTCACCAAACAACGGAGTGGCATCGCTGAGGTCTCGAAACTTTCGCAGAGCTTCCAGCTTCCGATCAACAT